>CAMCSF010000149.1 GCA_945877625.1 Methylomonas koyamae
CACTTTAACCCCTGCTTTTCTTGCCACACAAAAGTGACCAAACTCATGAAATGCCACCAAAACCGCGATGGCAACAACGAAGAAAAACAGGGATTGTAAGGTATCCATTAGCTATTTAATTCACCAATAATTGTATTAGCAACCTCACGCGCTTGACGATCTGCTTGTAAGATAATTTCTAAGCTATCAGCAACATCAGGGGTAAATTTGGCCATACTACGTTCGATAATTTTGGCAATATCGGTAAAGCGCACTTGCTCATTTAAAAACGCTTCAACGGCAATCTCATTGGCCGCATTCAACACAGTCGGCATAATGCCACCGGCTTTAATCGCTTCATAGGCTAATCTTAAACAAGGGAAACGCTGTAAATCCGGCTGTTCAAAATCCATGTGTGCCACTTCAAAAATATTCAGTGGCGCGACACCCGAATCAAAACGCTCAGGCCAAGCCATTGCATGAGCAATCGGTGTCCGCATATCAGGATTACCCATTTGCGCCAATACCGAACCATCAACGTAATCAACCATCGAGTGAATGATACTTTGTGGATGAATCACCACTTGAATGTCATCTGGGTCCATATTGAACAATAAACACGCTTCGATTAACTCCAAGCCTTTGTTCATCATGGTTGCAGAATCTACGGAAATTTTGCGGCCCATATCCCATTTTGGATGAGCAACCGCTTGATCTGGCGTGACTGCGTCTAAATCAGCAATCGGTGTTCTACGGAACGGCCCGCCCGATGCGGTCAATAAAATACGACGCGCTTGTTTTGCAGTTTGACCAGCGGTGTAGCCAGCCGGCATACATTGGAAAATCGCATTATGCTCGCTATCGATGGGCAACAAAGTGGCGCCAGCATCGGTCACTGCTTGCATAAAGATTTGACCCGACATTACCAAAGCTTCTTTATTAGCCAACAACACATTTTTACCGGCTTTAGCTGCTGCTAAAGTTGGCAATAGACCTGCCGCACCAACAATCGCCGCCATCACAGAATCAACATTGTCTAAAGTTGATACGGTTTCCAAGGCTTTCGCGCCACCCAATACTTTAATATCGGCCACTGGCGAATTGGCAATTCGATCTTTGAAGGCTTGTAGATTATTTTCGTTAGCCACCACCGCGTATTCTGGATGATGCGCTAGACACTGTTCGTATAAAGCATCCAGATTACCGTTAGCAGTTAATGCCACAACGCGATATTTATCAGGATGTCTAGCAACCACATCTAAGGTGCTAACGCCGATTGAACCGGTGGCGCCGAGTATGCAAATACCTTTCATGAAAATACGCTCCGACCAATCAAAACAATGCCGGCATAGAAAAAAGGTGCTGCGGCAATTACGCTATCGATTCGATCTAAAATGCCGCCGTGACCGGGCAACAAATTGCCGCTGTCTTTAACGCCTTTGCGTCTTTTCATCAAACTGAAGAACAAGTCACCATAAATTGAAACCAATACCGTCAATACTGACAATATAATCAAATCAATCGCCATCAGAATAACCAACTCTGAGCCTTCTTGGTCCAATCCTGACAAACCATAATAGAGACGTAAAGCAATCGCACTAATCACAGCCGAGCCTAATGCGCCATACATACCTTGTACGGTTTTGCCTGGGCTAACGTCTGGTGCCAATTTATCTTTACCCCATTTCTTGCCAACAAAATAGGCAGCAATATCAGCAAACCAAATCAAAGCTAAGAAATATAAAACCATGCTTGAGCCGTAATAAGCTCTCAATTTACTTAAAAACATCCAAGCAGAAAGCAACACTAACCAACCAATAAAACGCTCAACGCTCGGTTTAATTTGCATGCTTAGTAACTGTGGCGAGGCTTGACGAATCAAGGTCATCATCAATATCCAAAACAACACCGGCGCAATCACTAACCATTCCAATGCATCAGAATAATTTTTGATTTCTGGCCATTCTAATAATTCGCCCATCAATTCTAAAAATACAGTCCAATAAGTCACACCCAACATAGGCAACACTAATGAACCTAAAAACAGTAACTTATTCGTTAATTTATCGATGCCCGTTAAATCCAACCATTCCCAAGCCGCAGCAAAGGTAATGACAGCTATAAAGAGTGAAAAATACAGGGTAGGCAACTCGAACACTGCCAAGATGACGACAGCTGCCAATACCAGTGCCGTTATGATGCGTTGTATTAACATAGATTACTTTTAATTATTATGGTTACGGAAAAATGCCTAGTTTTTTATCAATCATTTGTTCACCGGTATGACCAAATCGTCGTTGCCTGCCTTTAAAACTGGTAATTGCTTGCTCTAACAACGGTTGATCAAAATCAGGCCATAAGGCTTCGGTGAAATAAAACTCAGTGTACGCTAATTGCCAAAGCAAAAAGTTACTGATGCGCTCTTCACCACCGGAACGAATAAATAAATCGGGCTCGGGTAAATCAGCTGTTACTAAATACTGATTGATTAATTGTTCGGAAATAGCTTGTGCTTCAAGCTCACCTGTTGCGATAGCGTCTACAATTTTTTGTACCGCTTGGGTAATATCCCAGCGCCCACCATAGTTAGCAGCAATCACTAGGGTTAGACCTTGATTATGTTGAGTCTGCTGTTCGGCGGCGCGAATTTTTTCCTGTAATTTGTCAGAAAAAGCAGATTTATCACCAATAATTTTTAAACGAATATTGTTGTTATCCAACTTATCAACCTCGGATTGCAAGGTTGCCATAAATAACTCCATCAGCAAATTGACTTCATCTTTAGGACGACGCCAGTTTTCGCTACTGAAGGCAAATAGGGAAAGCACTTCGACATTGGATTTTGCACAATATTCGACAATCTTACGCACCGCTCTAACGCCGGCATGATGCCCCATGACCCGAGGCATTAAACGCTTTTGCGCCCAACGCCCATTGCCATCCATGATAATGGCAATGTGCTTGGGATTATCGTTAGTGACGATTGCCTGTGACTCGGCAGACATAACTATTTTCGTTACATTGACAATAGATCAGCTTCTTTTTCTTCAAGATGCTTTTCTACTTCTTTAATGAATTGATCCGTCAATTTCTGGATTTTTTCTTCGCCTTGACGCGCATCGTCTTCAGAAATTTGCTTTTCTTTTAACGCATCTTTAATCGTCGCATTTGCATCACGACGAATATTTCTAATCGCGACACGACCTTGTTCAGCTTCATTTTTAACGATTTTGACCAAATCACGACGACGCTCTTCGGTTAACGCAGGCAAGGGGATTCGGATTACTGTGCCTTGGGTTGCTGGATTTAAACCTAAACCTGAAGACATAATCGCTTTTTCAATTGCTTGCACCATGCTTTTTTCCCAAGGCACCACTTTTAAGGTTCTAGCATCTTCAACAGACACGTTGGCAACTTGAGACAACTGCGAATCTTGACCATAGTAGGTCACCGTAATTTGATCAAGCAAACTCGGGTGAGCACGACCGGTTCTGATTTTGGTAAAGGCTTTTTGCAACGACTCGATGCTCTTCAGCATTCTAGTTGAAGCATCTTGTTGAATATCACTGATCATTCTATTTCCTCTCGATTAGGGAACCAATATCTTCACCGCGCATTAAGCGCATCACTGCTCCCGGTTCAAAAATATTCATTACACGCATGGGCAGATTATTGTCACGACATAGCACTAATGCGGTGGTGTCCATCACATTCAAGCGCTGGTCAATCGCTTCATCATAAGTCAATCGTGGATAAAATTCTGCATCAGGCACTTTATTCGGATCGGCAGAATATACGCCTTTTACTTTAGTGGCCTTAATCATTAATTGTGCTTCAATTTCGATAGCACGCAAACTAGCCGCAGTGTCGGTGGTAAAAAATGGATTGCCTGTGCCAGCAGCGAAAATCGCTACCCGACCTTTTTCTAAATGTCTTACCGCACGACGGCGAATATAATCTTCACAGACTTGGTTGATTTTTAGTGCCGTCATCACCCGAACCGGCTGACCTAGATATTCGAGGGCGTCTTGCATGGCTAATGCGTTAATCACGGTAGCCAACATTCCCATTTGATCACCGGTAACGCGATTAAGGCCTTCGGAAGCTTTTTCGCCACCGCGCAAAATATTGCCACCGCCAATCACGAGTCCGACTTGAATACCTGCATCACATAAATCTTTAACTTCCTGCGCTAAACGCTGAACTATATCAGGGTCGATACTGCCGCCCTTTTCACTCATAAGGGCTTCGCCGCTTAATTTAAGTAAAATTCTCTGACAAATTGTATGACTCATATTCACATCCACCGTTCGTTTATGGTTTTAAGTTTTGCGGAACAGATAAAAAACCCGGCGTTAACCGGGTTTTTTGATGAGAGATTAACCTCTGACTTGCGCCATAACTTCGGCTGCAAAGTCTTCTTCTTTCTTCTCGATGCCTTCACCCACTTCGAAACGAGCGAAACGCGCAACCTCGTTGCCTTTTTCTTTCAGCAACTGGCCAACGGTTTTGCTATCGTCCTTAATAAAGGCTTGACCTTGCAAAGTGATTTCCGCCAAGAATTTGTTAACTCGACCAGAAACCATTTTTTCAACGATTTCTGCTGGCTTGCCTTTAATTTTTTCTTCTTGTTGCGCCAAGAAAATTTCTTTCTCTTTTTCAATCGCATCAGCAGCAACTTGATCAGCAGAGATACACATAGGCTTACTAGCAGCAATGTGCATTGCAATATCTTTACCTAATTCTGCATCGTTTTTGCTCAATTCAACAATAACGCCGATTTTGCTACCGTGTAGGTAAGCCGCTTGGCCGCCGTCAGTTGCAGTGTATTTAACAAAACGTCTAACAGTGATGTTTTCGCCCAATTTAGAAATCAAAGCGCGACGTGTTTCATCAACAGTGCTACCGCTTGCTAATACTAAAGCTTGCAATTGCTCGTCATTTTCAACATCAGTTGCCAGTAATGCATTGGTTACATCATTTACGAAACCAACGAAGTCATCGCCTTTAGCAACGAAATCGGTTTCGCAGTTAACATCAACCATAACAACGGTTTTTGCATCATCAGATACTTTTGCACCAATAACGCCTTCAGCCGCGATACGACCTGATTTTTTATCAGCTTTTGCCAAACCAGCTTTACGCATGTTTTCGATTGCCAACTCCATGTCGCCATTCGCTTCAACCAAAGCTTTTTTACATTCCATCATGCCAGAACCGGTACGTTCACGCAGTTCTTTCACCATTGCGGCAGTAATATCCATCATTTTTTCCTCAAGTTTATTAACTAAAAAAACGCCTCACTAAGGAGGCGTTTAAAAACTTACAAACTGATTTAATTGTTTAAATCAGCACACGGCCAATGCTGGGCAAAGGACGTGTTTATAATGAAAACTTACGCTTCCGCTACAACTTCTTCAACAAAATCGTCAGCTTTTGCTGATGCGTCTAACCGTAATGATTTTGCTTCTAAAACTGCTGTAGCAGCAGTTTGGCAATACAGGCTAACAGCACGGATTGAGTCGTCGTTACCAGGGATAACGTAATCAATTTTTTCAGGTGAGTTGTTTGAGTCAACAATACCTACGACTGGAATGCCCAATTTTTTGGCTTCCATAATAGCATTTTTCTCGTAACCAACATCCAAGACGAAGATAACATCAGGCGCGCCACGCATGTCTTTAATACCGCCTAAGCTACGCTCAAGTTTCTCAAGTTCGCGTTCCATACCCAAAGCTTCTTTTTTGCTGAAACGTTGATACAAAGTGCCGTCCAGTTTCATTGCTTCCAATTCTTTCAGACGGTTAATTGATTTTTTGATGGTTTTGAAGTTAGTCAACATACCACCCAACCAACGGTGGTTAACGTATGGCATACCACAACGTTTTGCTTCTTCAGCGACCGCTTTGCGAGCTGATTTTTTTGTACCAACGAAAAGGATGGTACCTTTATTTGCAGTCATTTGACCCAAATAGTTGATTGCGTCATTAAATAATGGAAGCGTTTGTTCCAAATCGATAATATGGATCTTGTTACGAGCACCGAACAAATAAGGTGCCATTTTTGGATTCCAGTAACGAGTTTGGTGTCCAAAGTGAACACCCGCTTCTAACATTTCACGCATTGACACTGCTGCCATTTATTTCTCCTAAGATTTGCCGAACCTTTTCGGCTTTTGGGTTACGCCTCCGCTTATCCCGACCGATGACCGAATTGCATGACTGCAAACCAGCACCCCATCAACCGTGTCGACAAGCGTGAGTATTGATTACATAGTGAACTTACCTTTATACCATGATTCGGTTTTTACAACAAGCTCAAGTCTGATAGACTGCAGG
>CAMCSF010000150.1 GCA_945877625.1 Methylomonas koyamae
GCATCGGCCATCACGGCCGTGACCGATGACTAACGGCCTAGATAACGCACTCTTTGTCTCTATCATGTAGGTGTCCACTTAATTGAAGGTGGACACCATCTTCTACTCTTTTAGTGATCGATGACAGACGTGGTTAAATGGGCCCTTACGTTTTTTTCATTGCTTGTTCTATTTCTAAACTTTTCATTTGCTTCATCTCGCTGTCAAAAAACAACCAACAGCGAGCAGAAGCGAACAAGTCAAGGGCAGAGGGCAAAAAATCGACACAAAACCAAATCAAAATGGCGTCTATTTTTTGCAATCTGGCGCAGCGCACCCTTGACTTGTTCGCGACTCGCTATAATCATTTTTTTGATAGTGAGATGACTACTTTTGTTCGCGTCTCGCGCGGCCAGCACCGTTTTTTTCACAGAAATGACCTTAGATAACTTATCTGATGGCTAATATTGGCTTTTAAATATTGCCATGGCTCACCTAATATCAGTCCCCCGTAAACTCATCAATGTATTGCTGTAAAATCTCATTAACCAGCTTGTAACGCGGCAAATCTTTTGCGTTAGCGATAATGTCGATTGAATCAACAATATCACGCTGCAAAAATAATTTAACCCTATCGTATCCATCGGCCTTCATTCGCGCCTCGTGAGCCTTGACAACATCCTTGGCCGCTTGCTTTTTCTTTTCAATCACCGAATAAACCCTGTTTTAATTAAAAAAATAAGGGTACAATTATTGGTTTAAAAAATCAATGCCCCTATGAGCGATACAGACACTAACGAATTAATTAAAGCACTCAAGCTTTTAGATACGCCCGAGTTAAAGCGCGTGTTCGCGGTGATAGAAATAGAATTGCTAAAGCGGATTCGCTCTGACCAAAGCGCCAATGTTGAGGAACTGAGAACAAAAGCGGATAGTATTGGCTACTCTGTTGTTCTGCAAAAAACAGTCGCTAAAAAAACAGTAGGACGAAAACCCGGGGTAAAAAAATATCGCGCTAAATACCGTAACCCCGAAACTGGCGAAACCTGGTCAGGCATTGGCAGAAAACCGTTTTGGATAGAAAACCTCATCAATTCCAATCGAAATTTGGATGATTTTTTAAATGTACCCAATAAACGAAAACCCATCTGATACAATTGCCCTATTAAAATCAAGGGGGATTTATGCAATCACTTATTGTTGAAACAACTACTTACAAAAAAACCAATATGCGCAGCAAACAACAAAGGGATGCACTACTAATTAGAGCAAAAATTCTTGATACCAACGGTCACTATGTCGAGAAGTTTTTCTCTGCCGAAACCATACAAAAAGACATTGAGCATCGCCAAGGAAAATAAGTTGTATTCTTCACGATCTTCATGTGTTCTCGGCTTTCATGGTTTAGATGAAGCGATTGGCAAAAAAATTCTAAATGGTAACGAAACCCTACGTCATAGCAACAATGACTACGATTGGCTTGGTGACGGCGTTTATTTTTGGGAACACAGCTTAGAGCGTGCTAAACAATATGCGATTCAAGACAGTAAACGCCCTAATTCAAAAATTACAACGCCATTTGTTTTAGGTGCGGTAATTGATTTAGGTCGTTGCTTAGATCTTCTCGATAAAAGATGGCTAGATTTCACCAAACAAGCCTATGAAGAGATGGTACAGACATTAAGTGAAGAGTCCCACGTACTTCCAACAAATTCAGCATTTAATGACAACGACTTTGATTTAAAAAAACGATATCTTGATTGTGCTGTTATTCGTTATGCAATTCAAGCCGCTAAAGATGACGGTATCGAATTCGATTCTGTCAGAGCTGTTTTTTGGGAAGGCAAACCGCTATATCCTGGCGCAGGATTTAACACCCATAATCATATTCAACTTTCAATAATAAACGCTGACTGCATTAAGGGAATATTCCTTCCTAAGTGAAAAAGAATTGTCTACATTGAAACCTCAATCACCCGATCTTCCTGTTGTTTTGTCTCAATCACATAATCAAACGTGTTTTCTTTTTCAACCGTTTGCCCCATACGATCTAACAAATCGCCGATTTCACGCCGCCACCGACCCTTGCTCGTTTCAGGTGTGCCATTAATCGAAAAATCTGCATGTTCATTGAGATAATTTCTAGTTTCCAAGAAATTCATGGCATTCAGTGATTCCAAGTCATGGCCTTTACTCTCCGCGATTTTTGCGGCCAACTCATGCATTTTTTTTGTCGGCTCAACGGCAACCATCAATCGCTCAATTTCGTTTTTCGGCAACACAAAATCAACATCATGCCTAACCCGACTAAGCTGCACATAGGTTTGATTTAAGCTTTGCATAAAGCCACCACCGAGAATAGCGGCATGATCAACCGTAATCCCTTGGCTCTTATGCGTAGTAATCGCGTAGGCATGCGATAGATTGTTATACGTTGTTATGTCACACACCAAATGCTTGCCATTATCCAATTGGATTTTTAACGCTGTGCCGTTAATCGCCAAAATTCGCGCGGTTTGGCCGTTTTTAACGGATTGCTTTTGCTGGCCTTCGCCGAAGGTCGTATTTTTTAAAAACACAATGCGATCATTGGCTAAAAACTCCTTTTTGCCCAAACTAATACCGTCACGATCAGACACTTCAATTTCAGAACCAATGCCCTTCAAAGCGCCAACCTGCTTCAAATAAGCCCTCGCAAAGCCATTCAGTTTTTCAACATCAATATTGGTATTCGCTAACATCACCGACGTTTCAGCCGCTCGCGGTGAATTGTGATCATAATGGCGTTTCCAACTATCGATCACTTGAGCAACGCCAGCCTGTTTATCGTCAACTAGATGCAATCCGCCCTTGCGATCCAGCAAATCCAACGATTGAGCAATATCGCCATTTCTTGAGTTTGCGACAACATTTTTAATATCGTCGTTTTTTTGGCGCTGAACAGACGTTAAAGCCGAATCCAAACCGACTTTTTCAATTAAAGCCCGTAACGCCCCACCTGCTGCCACCGATTGTAATTGTTTGCGATCCCCCATCAACACAACCTTTGCGCCAACGGCTTGCGCGGCTTCCAATACCGCTTTCATATCACGCGTGCCGACCATGCCGGCCTCGTCCATGACAATCACATCATGGCTCGTCAATGGCTTGGTCGGTTGGTGCCAAACGCCTTGATCATCCTGCCAGCTTTTGTTTTGCAATAGCAATTTTGCAATCGTGACGCTATCAATGCCAACCTCTAACAAACCATTCGCCGCTTTACCGGATGGCGCACAACCAATCACCTTTAAACCCGCTTCACGCCAAGCATTCGCGGCCACTTCAATGGCTGTGGTTTTGCCCGTCCCCGCATGACCTTCAATAATCGTTAAATTGGATTGTATCGTTGCCATTTCAAGCGAAACGATTTGATCAGCCGTTAGTTCAAAGCCTTTTCTGGCTTGATACGCTAATCGCTGTTTAGTCACTAATTCGCGATCAATCGCATGAGTAGTAGCGGATTTCAAGGCTTTAGCCTCAGCAATCATGGCATTATCTAAATCGACCATTGTTTGCGTGGTAAAGGCGTTTTTAACCACTAATTGACCATCTTCACCTAATGAGGTTCGATAGCATTTAATTAACGTGGGGCTTTTTAAAAGGCCCTGATACTGGGTTTCGATTTCATCAACACTTAAAACCCCAACGGCTTGATTCACAAACGTTTCGCGAAAGGTTTTTTCGCTAAATACCGAATTCATCGCGGTCACCCTCTCTAAAATCGCGTTAGCATCAATTTCAGGTTTTTCAGGTTTATTCGTCAATTTGGACTTCAACATTTGATCGATATGGGATTGATCAAACCCCATCCCCTTAAGCTCTTCATGCCATTGTTTTTTAATATCCTCAATTGATATGGCCTCTTTGTCGTGCCGAGTATCGAGCGCAACCCATTCAGCGGCACGGGCGCGTGATACGCCGTATTTTTCCATGGCCGCTTTGATTTGCTCTTCGCTCGCCTCAATTTCAGTACGCCGTTTTGAATAAAATTTTTCGATTTCTTTAGGACTGCCAGCAATCCGCATAAACTCATTTTCGTGGCCATGTTTTTCAACGGTAAAGCCAATCGTCGCCATTTGTCTCGCCAGCTCAGCCCGATAAATCGCCCCAAATTCTTTCTGACGATTCATTAAATCCCTAGCATTCAACGACATAATTTTGCCGTCTTCACGCTGAACAAAATTGGCTAATACAACATGGGTATGCAAATCAGGATCACCCGCGCGTGAGGTGGCGTGATTATGTCCTGAAGCAAATAATTTGCTTTTACAACGATCTTTGCCGCCTTTACCGACATTGGCCGTTAGTGAGTTTTCCTCAATGTAGCGAACGGTTCTCGCAACCGCTTGATTTTGAGCATCAATGATTTTTTGTTTTGTCGATTCATCGCCAGCGGCAAACACCACCGATACCGATTTATCGGCACTAAAGGTCAAATCATAGCCAGGTACACGCTTGGAATTGCCTTGAATATCGACCATGCCTTTAATCAGCTGCTCACCACTTTGAGGATCATATCCATCCAAAACCGCTTGGATTCGTTGGGCGCTGTAATCCGTGGCACTTAAACCGTATTTATCCCAACCTGAACCCAATAAGCTGCCGCCGGCTTGACCGTGTTCAGTGTAGTAATCTTCGCGTTTGTTAGGCCCTAACTCGCCATTTTCAACGTATTGAGCAATATCCGCAGCGCTTGTGCCGGGTTTAAAGCGGTGAGCGACATCATTTTAAATATCCCCCAACGTATGCATATCGGCTTTAGATTCAGCTTTAGATGGTGCTGGGCCAGTGGATGATGACGGTTTTGAAAACCCATCAACCGCTTTTGACAATCCACCACTGATTTTATGTTGGGTTTGACTCATGGCCGCAACAATCATTCCACCGGATTTATCTTCATGGCCTAGTGAAGGCGTATTGCCACCCGCCCAGCGCAAAATGTTGTCCGGCAGCCAAGTAATCAAATTAAACACTTTGTGAATTGACACAACCGCAATTGAAGCACCAATGACCAGCGTTGCTAACCAACTAATCGCTTGAGCCGGTAAGCCATACGGCGCAGCATCGCCATTGGTCACAGCAGTAAACGTTTGGTAGGTATTACCAATGAAATGCCCAACGGTATTGACAATGGCAAAGGCCATGAAAAAACCGATCACATGTAAAGCCGGTCTAAACAAAATGCCGAAGAACATCATATAACCCTGTTTGCCGTGCTGGCCGGCCATACCTTCACCTTCGGGTATGGCATGCATCGCCGCCCAAATCGGTGCAGCGACCATCATCTCCATTGTTAGCACCAGCCAGCCAACAATGGCCGATACCCAAATAATAAAAGGCAATGCCGGCACGTAGTAAGCAAAACAGATTCCGGCAAACATTAGGGCTAATACAACCGGTACCAACAACGCCATTGCCATGCCGATCAATTTACCCATGGCATCATCAGCGCCTAAAATCGATGCAGCCATCCCCGCCAATCGGCCACTCGGGAAAATATCGACCGCTGATTTCGCAATCATCGCCCCGCCCATCCCCGTTAATAATACCGAGCTGGTATTAATGAGTTTATGCCCCAACTCCTGCAAATTTAAAACAGGATCGCCGGTTGATAAAACCCCTGCAACAATATCACCCGCACCTTGTTGAGACGAAGCTTCACCGAACGAACTCATCAATGCATCAGCAAAAAAACTGCTCGCTAATCGGCCAATCCCCATTTCGTCATTCGGTTGACCAGCACTGGCAATTTGCGATTCCAAACCCGCTTGTTCGGTGTCGAGAAAGGTTTTTAATTGCGTGATCGACGCTTCAAATTCCTTGCCGGCATTTTTGCCCGCTAAATCTAAGCGCATGGGTTTAGCGACGGAAGCTCTGGATTCGGGGGATCCGATCACGGCGGCGATTGCTGAACACAAACAGCGCAGGCTCAAACGGGTTGAGACCGATCCCCTGTTCAACCAGCAACGCCAAACCATTAATCGCTTTACGACCATCCACCGGCTCACGGTGCAGATAAACCTTTAACCCGGAGTCGAAGCGGAACATGGTAGGTTGGCCAGGGTGTTTAACAGTGGAGACAACTAGCTTGAAAATTTCCGATGGCTTGGAGCGTCATCTGCACACCGTTCACTAAGGTAATGGACAGCATGGCTTCGGGCATCTGAGGCTTAATCGCCGATGTCAGCACTGGCACAAAAGTCGATAGCGCTGGCACTGAATGATCGGTTTGGTTGTCACGCGCAGTTGCCTGATAGTGGTTGATCCACTTGCGTAGCAGGTTGGCATTGAC
>CAMCSF010000151.1 GCA_945877625.1 Methylomonas koyamae
TTCAATTTTAACGGCGGTGTGAGCGCGGGAAGTGGTTGCGCCGCCGATCATCAATGGAATGGTAAAACCTTGGCGTTGCATTTCTTTGGCAACGTGAACCATTTCATCTAATGATGGGGTAATCAAACCGCTCAGGCCGATTACATCGACTTTTTCATCGCGAGCGGTTTTTAAAATGGTTTCTGCTGGCACCATCACGCCCAAGTCGATGACTTCGTAATTATTGCATTGCAGAACCACGGCAACGATGTTTTTGCCGATGTCGTGAACGTCGCCTTTGACGGTAGCCATTAACACTTTGCCGTTGGTTTTGCGTTCGCTGCCATCGACTTCGGCATCCATAAATGGCATTAAATAGGCCACGGCTTTTTTCATTACCCGCGCCGATTTCACCACTTGTGGCAGGAACATTTTGCCTTCCCCAAACAAGTCGCCTACCACGTTCATGCCGTCCATTAATGGACCTTCAATAACGTGCAGCGGTTTTTCGGCTTCTAAGCGAGCTGCTTCGGTGTCCTCTTCGATATAGTCAGCGATGCCTTTAACTAACGCATGTTCCAAACGTTTGTTGATTGGCCATTCACGCCATTCTAAGGTTTCCTGTTTGGCGGCTTGGCCTGTGCCGCGATATTTGTCAGCAATTTCTAGCAGTTTTTCAGTGCCTTCTGGGGTGCGATTTAAAATCACATCTTCAACCACATCACGCAATTCAGTCGGAATATCGGCATAAATCGCTAATTGTCCGGCGTTGACGATGCCCATATCCATGCCAGCTTGAACGGCGTGGTATAGAAATACCGCGTGGATGGCTTCCCGTACCGGATTGTTGCCACGGAACGAGAATGAGACATTGGACACACCGCCAGAAATTAAGGCGTGTGGCAGGGTTTGTTTAATGATGCGGGTGGCTTCGATAAAGTCCACGCCGTAGTTGTTGTGTTCTTCAATCCCAGTGGCGACGGCGAAAATATTGGGGTCGAAAATAATATCTTCGGGCGGGAAGCCGACTTGTTCGGTGAGGATTTTGTAAGCGCGTTGGCAAATTTCGACTTTGCGCGCCATGGTATCGGCTTGGCCTTGTTCATCAAACGCCATCACGATTACTGCCGCACCGTAGCGACGGACTAATTGGGCTTGTTTGATAAAGCTTTCTTCGCCTTCTTTAATCGAAATCGAGTTAACAATGCCCTTGCCTTGAATGCATTTTAAGCCGGCTTCCAAAATATCCCATTTTGAGGAGTCGAGCATGATTGGCACTTTGGCAATGTCCGGCTCGGCAGCGATTAAATTCAAAAAGCGTACCATCGCCGCTTTTGATTCCAACATGCCCTCGTCCATGTTGATGTCGATGATTTGTGCACCGTTTTCAACTTGTTGTTTGGCTACATCTAAAGCGGCTTCGTAGTTTTCTTCGACAATCAGCTTTTTGAAAACCGCTGAGCCGGTGACGTTGGTACGTTCGCCGACGTTAACGAATAAGGTTTCTGGGCCAATGCTCATTGGTTCTAAACCCGACAAATGGCATTTTTTTTCTAATTCGGGAATTTGTCTTGGGGGGTGTTGGCTAACAGCTTTGACGATGGCGCGGATGGTGTCGGGTGAAGTGCCGCAGCAGCCGCCAATGATGTTTAAGTAGCCGTTGGCTGCCCAGTCGGCCAATTCGGCGGCCATTTGTTCGGGGGTTTCGTCGTATTCGCCAAATTCGTTCGGTAAGCCAGCGTTGGGGTGGGCGGAAACGTAAGTGTCGGCGATGGTTGAGAGTTCTTCGATGTATTGGCGTAATTCTTGGGCACCTAATGCACAGTTAAAACCAATCGAAATCGGTTGAACGTGTTTTAACGAGTACCAGAATGCCGCAGCGGTTTGGCCGGATAAAGTGCGGCCTGACGCATCGGTAATGGTGCCAGAAATCATCACTGGCAGTTTGTAGCCTAATTTGTCGAAGGTTTGTTCAACGGCAAAAATCGCGGCTTTGGCGTTGAGGGTATCGAAGACAGTTTCGATCAAAATAATGTCTGCGCCGCCGTCGATTAAGCCTTGGGTGGCTTCGCTGTAGGCTTCGACTAAATCATCAAAGGTGATGTTGCGGTAGCCTGGGTCGTTAACATCCGGTGACATCGACGAAGTGCGGTTGGTCGGGCCCAGTACACCAGCGACAAAACGCGGTTTGTCGGGGGTTAAGGCGCTGACTTCATCGGCGACTTGTTTGGCTAGTTTTGCTGAGGCGACGTTGATTTCGTAAGCCAGACTTTCCATTTGGTAGTCGGCCATGGCGATTTGGGTGGCGTTGAAGGTATTGGTTTCGAGAATGTCGGAACCGGCATCCAAATAGGCGCGATGGATGGCTTTGATAATGTCCGGTTGGGTTAAGGACAGTAAGTCGTTATTGCCTTTCAGGTCGGTCGGCCAGTTCGCAAAACGTTGGCCGCGATAATCCTTTTCGCCCAGCTGGTAGCTCTGTATCATGGTGCCCATCGCACCATCCAGAAATAAAATCCGTTGTGATAATTGCTGTTTTAATCGTTGGTTGCTGTTCATCGGCCTGAAAAGTCGGATATTGTTGTGGATGTTATCAACAGCGGTGATTTGCCGCTCTTTTTTAAAACCACTTTATAAAGGAAATTTATGTCTAAACCCAGTCTACTACATGTTGTAAAAAGTGTGTTTGCTGCAATTGTTGGTGTGCAAAGCAATAAGAACCGCGAAGTGGATTTTAAGAGTGGTTCTTTGCCAGCTTATATTGCAGTTGGCTTAGTCGCGACACTGTTGTTTATTTATACCATAGTGAGCATCGTTTCTATGGTGACAGGGTCGTAGGAGAGGGGTTAACGGCGGTAATTCCTAATCAATAGGAGTTACCGCCGTAAAGCATTAGTTGCTAGAAGTTTTGAAGCTATTTTTGATGCTTGAAAACAGTTCGCTTAAGCCGCTAAACAAGTTTGCTGGTGTTAACGATTGTTTCATGATGAACAAAGTGCGAACAATTGCAACGCTCAAGAAGCCGGCAGTTGGCGGTAGTAATTCAAGGAAGGTTGGCAAAATAGCGCCACCAATACCTTCTTGAGTTTTACGGTCACCCACGCTGGTTAAATCGCGTTCGTAAGCTTCGTTTGGATCTTTGCCGTCGAACATGTCAACAATTTCAATGTTTAAGGTGTAGAACAAGAATTGCATAGCTAAAAATAAGCCCGCACAACCTGCAACCCATAGCAAAGTGTTGCCTTTTTTTACTTTCATCAACGATTGGTAAACCCAAATCGTTGTCAGAATCATAATTACGCCACCGATCATATTTATCCCCTCCAAAATATTTTATTGTTATCAAAACTATATCAAAGACCAATACTACTCATATTCTATTGATATGGCAATTTGCGAAATGATCTTTTCATGGTAGGTCATCAATCTACTTGACTTTAAATGTGTCTAAAGTAAGATACGGAGTTCGAGCGCCAAGACTTGGCAGAATTTTTTTTATAACAACTAAACTAAAGGTAGGAGGCACCTATGGGAGCGATCTTAGATTTAACAGAAATGCTGAAAGAACCATCTGGCATGGTCGGAGCGGTTGTAATTATCGCTGTAGGATACTTCTTCGTAAAATGGGTTTTCGCTGAGCCTAAAGACGGAGAATAAGCTAACTGCTTTTAGCATAGCTTATTAAAAGGCGGTTCGGATTTCCGAAACCGCCTTTTTTATTGCCTAAAGAAACTGAATAAGTCGTAAATACCTTATAATTCGTATAACTTTTAGCCTCGACATACGGAAAAATGCACAAACTTCTTCGTTCCAAAATAAACGCCCTTTATCACAAAAATGCACCGGCAACCGGTGTTGGTTTGTTCAGAATGCTGTTCGGCCTAGTGACTTTGCAAGAAGTGCTATTTCTGATTTTTTTCAATCATCTGATATTCGATCCGATTCCGTTTTTGGATGTCGAATTTCCGATGATTAGTTTTTTTCTTTGGCTATGGGCTTTAGTCGCTTTTGCCTTAGTGATTGGCTATCGCTGCCAACAAGCCAGTATCGCCAATTACTTATTTTGGTTGGTATTTGTTAATTTCACGCCGATGCAGCGTGATTTTGATGGCGGCTTTGATTTATTCATGATTGGTGCCAATTTTTTCCTGATTTTTATGCCGTTGGACAAGGCATTTGCCATTGATAATCTTAGAAAAAAACTCGCTACACCGTTTGCGCATTACAGCACTTATGCAAAACCACAAGTCACGGTTTTAGCCTATTACCTACCTGTCATTATTTGCCTTGGCTTTCTGTATTTTGATTCGCTAATTCACAAAATGTTTGCCCAGCATTGGCGCAATGGTCTAGGCGGATGGTTGCCATCCTCTATGCCCTATTACATGTCGGCTTTAGATATGTCATGGCTGCTAAATAACCAAATGCTGCAAAAATTAATTGGCTACACCATTCTGGTTTTCCAATTCAGTTTTCTAGCGCTGTTTCATTATCGCCAATTGCGACCTTTATACTTTTTGGTTGGGATAGGTTTGCATTTAGGCATCACCCTGTCATTCAACATTTACCCATTTGGGATGGGGATGTTGATTTTTTATAGCTTGATGATGCCTTTTGCTTGGTATCGTGCGCTTGGTGTTTTTTTTAAAGCCAAACAGCCGACACTGAGGGTTTTTTATGATCAACAATGTCCGCTTTGCTGTCGTACAGTTTTAAGCCTGAATCATTTTGATGTGTTTGCCGGTGTTGATTTTCAAGGCGCACAAACCAATGCTAAAAATTATCCCGCTTTGAATCAAATAGACCAAGCGCAATTGTTGACCGATTTGTACGCATTGGATAATCAAGGACGAGTTTACGCAGGCGTTGCGACTTACGCGCAGATTTTGGTTGCTATGCGCTACACAGCGCCGATTGGCTGGCTACTTAAGTTTCCGGGCATTTACCCGTTAGCCTGCAAAATTTATCGTAATATTGCTGATAATCGTACCAGGGTAAGTTGCGATGATAGTTGTGTGGTTAGTCAGCGGATTGATTTTCCCGCAAGCTTGTACGATAAAATTTTTGATAGCCAAGATCAGCGGTTAAGCAAAGGTTTTATAAACAAAATCAGCAAAATTGTGCTGATTTTGATCGTATTGCAACTTAATAGCAGTATCCACTACGGCTTGCTGTACCGTTTCCATATCAATACACGGCAATCGCCAGTGACGAGTATCATGGCTGACATGAGCAATGCTTTGCTGATGTTTTCCAATACCTTTTTAGGCATCACCCCTCATGCACTGTATTTGCACGATCATTTTCAAGGCTATGACCGTATTTTGGCGATAACTTACCTTGATGTGAATGGCCAAGAGCAATGGTTGCCGTTTGTAAATCAACAAGGCCGTCTTTTAGCACCGAACTGGGGGCGTGTTCACTCCATGTGGGCAAACATAGCAGTGACCCCAAATATCGACGAGCTACGCTTGAAAAAATTTATTATGAAAGTCACTGCGTTCTGGGGAATTAAGGAAAACTTGCGTCTTGATAACACTCAGTTTGTCATCAAAATGAAAAAAACTCGCGCGCCGTTTGAATGGGAAAGTGATTTAAGAAAGAACAACTTATCAGGAGAATGGCTGGATATAGGTTCGGCAAAATGGCATGGTAAAGAGCTTCAAATCCAGCTGCCAAGCGACATAGATACCTTGTGATGCAGTAGGGTATTGCATGAGCGGTTTTGCCATGATATAAATTTTGCCGTGCCAAACTTTGCGTGTGCGCACAATTATAAAAACCTTTTAAATTCGGAGGATGTTATGAAAAAAGTATTTTCTGTTTTGGCTTTGGTGATGATGGTTGTCAGCTTGACTGGTTGTATGGATAGCCCTGATATTGGCAATAAAAAGCCAGCTAATTACGGCGCAGGTCCAGAACAAGGCAAAGCAAACTAAATACAAGTTTCGCCCTGCAGTGCAAACAAGGTTCACTTTTGTGGGCCTTGTTCGTTTAAAGCTAATGCTAATGCGATTTATCAATACAATGTGTTGATAAATATGAGATTTTTATCAGATAAGTTTTTTATAAATGCTCATTTTTTAAAAATAACTGCCAAAAAATTAACTTCGGGTTGCTAAAAACAGATTTACCGTGATATAAAATGCCCGTGCTTGATTTTTGATTTAGTACACAAAAATAAAAAAAACTTTTAATTGGAGGATGTTATGAAAAAAGTATTATCTCTTTTAGCTATGACCCTGATGATTGTTAGCTTGACAGGTTGCATGGATAGCCCAGATATCGGCAACAAAAA
>CAMCSF010000152.1 GCA_945877625.1 Methylomonas koyamae
TGTACCATCAGGCCAAGTTCATCAACAGTGCGCCACGCCTACAAGACGCACCACCCGACCAAGGCTTGGAAATCGCATTTGCTGGCCGTTCTAACGCTGGCAAGTCCAGCGCCATCAACACATTAGTGCAACAAACCGCGCTGGCGCGAGTCAGTAAAACCCCAGGTCGCACCCAATTACTCAACTTTTTCCAGATCGACGACAAACGCAAACTGGTCGATTTACCGGGCTACGGCTACGCCAAAGTGCCGGAAGCGATTAAGAGAGACTGGGGGAAAATGATGGAAACCTACCTCAGCCAACGTAAAGCCTTAGCCGGAATCGTGTTGGTTATGGACATCCGTCACCCACTCACCGAGTTCGATTGGCAAATGATTGAATGGTGCCAACACGGCAATCTCCGCATTCACATTATTTTGACCAAAGCCGATAAATTAAAATTTGGCGCCGCGAAAAATACCTTATTACAAGTACAAAAAGAATTAAGCCATCTGGAAATTGGCGTCACGCTGCAATTGTTTTCAGCACTGAAAAAAACCGGCATTGATGACATTCATCGAGTTTTGGATGATTGGTTTGAGTTGAGAAAGCGCTAGAGGATTGGATATGCGGTATAACTGATACCGCATAATTCACCTAATTAAACCAGCATCCCTGGACTAGCAAATACATAACCATTCAATCGCGCATTTTTGATCGGTAACTCTTGCGCCAATACATTTCTGGCCTTTTTGCGTAATCTGCAAATTAGCATATCGATACTACCCACCGGCTTTGATTCATCAAAACCAAATAAACGCTGGGTCAGTTCGGTTTTAGACAACGGCAGACCTTGTGCTTCCATAAGGGCTTTGATAACCACGACTTCTCGTGATGATAATTCCAAGCCTGTACCGCTAGGCGAAGAGAGTAACCACCGATGACAATCTAATCGCCAAGCATTGGCATCAAAAATCATCGGTTGTTTAGGCGCCTCTCGTCTAATGATTGCTCGGATATTGGCAAACAAATCATTGATAACAACTGGCTTAATTAAATTTCTATCCGCTCCGGCATGCAACAACTCTGCTTCACTAATAACACTTTGAGTAGAGCTGATGGTGATGATGGGAACATGAAGTAATTCAAACAAGTAATGAATCGCTTGTAGCGCATCGAAATTAGGGATATCAACATCAATCACTAAAACATCGACACTACGTCTAAGCAAACTTTTATAGAGGTTTTCAGAATCAAGCACTAACCAAACAACAAATTCAGCCGATTTAACTAGCGAAATGCTGTTCTGTAACGCCTGATCATCTGTCACAAAGACCACATTTGGTAATTTCATAGGTGTTTTTCTATGGTTAAGATTAAGGACATCAAAGTCCGAGCTGAGTGAAAATACACGGCGAATAAAAATCACCAAAATATTTGTCAACTATTCTAATTTAACCAATCTTGTTGTCAACTAAAAACGCCAAACAAGTTTTTCTATCGGGATTACATCAGGGTTTTGCTCCCCGCGCCGGCACGATCTCGACTCCGCGAAGCTTTAATATATCTTGAAACAACTGATCACAAGCTTGTTTACGCACTTCAACATAACTCAAAACATTTTGTTGCTCGCCATACGGCAATTCATTAAACAAAGCTAATAACTTAGCATGGCCATCAATTTTAGGCTCAGCAAAGCCATTACTAACAGCTTGAATTGATTTAACATTAGCCGATTCATCGACCCATTGAGGGCCGGTACCCGAAAGCAACCACTCCAATCGACAACCAAGCACAGTCGCAATTTGAAATGCAAAAGCAGAACGTTTAGCATCGCGCCTAATTAAGGCACTTAAATTAGCCCGATCTAATCCGTCCACGGATTTAACCAAGTCGGCCTGAGTCCAACCTTTAGCGTCTAAGCAAAGCTTAATTCTTCCACCTAGATTCATAAATACCCATTACAAATATTGACAAATATCAAACATAATTGACAAAAAAAATAACTCATGACAGAATAGAGTTACCCCTAGGGATAACTAAAAGCAGATAACAGTGCCAAATGGACAACACCAATCAACATCTAATCTGTTAAAAGACCTGTTGATTGACAGCCCCCCCCCCCACACCTTGAAGACTGCTGTTTTAGAAATGATCTGCCAAGTGCTTTATAGAAAACACATAGAGATTTGTTTCAAAAATTAGCAATTAATTTCATCAAAAGTCGTAAGAGCAACATTCACGATTTTACGACACCTGATAAGGAAAAGATAATTTTTCATTGTCTTTAGCCCACCAAATCAATGCGCCTCATCCCAATTTTTGCCAACACCAACGTCTACCAACAGCGGCACATGCAATTGCGCGGCATTGGACATAAGCTCGCGAATCTGCACCACACAGCTCTCCAACTGACTTTCAGCCACTTCAAACACTAATTCATCATGGACTTGCATAATCATTTTGGCATCGACACCGCTATCGCTTAGCCATTGGTCACAAGACAACATTGCCAACTTAATAATGTCAGCTGCAGTACCTTGCATTGGTGCATTGATGGCGGTGCGTTCGGCATATTGGCGCAGGGCGGCGTTGCGGGCGTTGATGTCGGGCAGATAGAGGCGGCGACCGAATAAGGTTTCCACGTAGCCATTTTGTTTGGCTTGTTCGCGGATGTCGTCCATGTACTGTTTTACTCCTGGGTAACGCTCAAAGTACAAGTTGATATAGGCTTGGGCTTTGTCGCGCGGCAAGCCTAATTGCTTGGCTAAGCCAAATGCTGACATGCCGTAAATTAGGCCAAAATTAATCGCTTTGGCAGAGCGGCGTAAATCGTTGGTGACACTGTCTAATGGCACATCAAACACTTCGGCAGCAGTGGCGCTATGCACATCAACGCCTTGCGAGAACGCCGCCAGCAAGCCAGCATCGCCTGACAAATGCGCCATAATCCGCAGCTCAATTTGCGAATAATCGGCAGCAACGATGTTGTAACCGGGCGCAGCGATAAAAGCTTGGCGGATTTTGCGGCCTTCTTCGCTACGAATCGGAATGTTTTGTAGATTCGGATCGGACGACGATAAACGCCCTGTCGCGGCCACCGCTTGATGATAAGAGGTATGCACGCGACCGCTTGTATTATTGACCTGTTGCGGCAGCTTCTCCGTGTAGGTGGATTTGAGTTTGCTCATGCTACGGTGGTCGAGAATCAGCTTGGGCAAAGGATAATCCAGCGCCAGCTCTTGCAATACTGATTCATCGGTCGATGGCTGACCTTTAGGCGTTTTCTTTAATACCGGCAGGTTTTGGCGCTCAAACAAGATTTCTTGAATCTGTTTTGGCGAGCCAAGATTAAACGCCGAGCCGGCTAAATCATGGGCTTGTTGTTCGATCCCGACCATGCGATTGGCTAATTCCAAGCTTTGTTGGTCGAGCATCGCGCTGTCGATCAATACGCCATTGGCTTCAATTTTGGTTAACACATTGACCAGCGGCATTTCGATGTCTTGATACAAGGCCCATAAACTGGCTTGTTGTTGTAATTGTTGCGACAGGGTTTGGTGTAAGCGCAGGGTGATGTCGGCATCTTCACAAGCGTATTCGGCGGCAGTTTCGATAGCAACTTCTTGAAAACCGATTTGTTTAGCACCTTTGCCAGCAACGTCTTCATAATGAATGGTATCAACGCCTAAATAATGCTTAGCCAAATCATCCATATTGTGGCGGGTGGCGGTGCTGTTGAGGACATAAGATTGCAGCATGGTGTCATGGGCAATGCCGCGCAATTGAATACCGTGGTTGGCTAACACATGGGCGTCGTATTTTAGGTTTTGGCCTAGCTTGGCTTGGTTGGCATTTTCTAACAACGGTTTTAAGGCCGTTAATACCGCATCTCGATCCAATTGCACCGGCACATCGGGATAATCATGGGCTAGGGGAATATAGGCCGCTTGGCCGGCTTGTACAGCAAACGAGACGCCGACAATTTGCGCGTCGCAATAATTGAGGCTGGTGGTTTCGGTATCGAAGGCGAATAGTTCGGCTTGTTGCAACTTAAGCAACCAAGTATCGAAATCGGCTTGGCTGAGAATGGTTTGATAGTCTTTGCTGGTTGGCGCAATCGGCTGCGCAGGCGCTTCGGTTTTGGCAACCGGCGCTGGAGCTGGAGCCGCAGTCACGTCACCGTTTAAGGTTTTCAACCAACTACTAAAGCCCAAGCTACCCAATTGCTGTTTCAAGGCGGCAATATCCGGCTCGCGGCGCTTTAAATCATCCAAACTGTAATGCAAAGCCACATCACATTTAATCGTCGTCAACTGGCGTGACAAAGGCAATTGGCCCAAACTGGCACGCAGGTTTTCGCCAATTTTGCCTTTCACTTGCTCGGCATTGGCGATGATATTGTCCAAGCTGCCGTATTCTTGCAGCCATTTGGCGGCGGTTTTTGGCCCCACTTTCGGCACGCCGGGAATGTTATCGACGGTGTCACCCATCAACGCCAGATAATCAATAATCTGCTCGGGCTGCACGCCAAATTTTTCGACCACGCCTTGCACATCCATTTTGGTGTTGGTCATGGTGTTTTCTAAGCTGATATGCTCGGTCACCAACTGCGCCATGTCTTTGTCGCCAGTGGAAATAATCACTTTAAAACCTTGGCGTTCGGCATTTTGCGCCAAACTACCGAGAACGTCATCGGCTTCGACGCCGTGCTCGATAATCAACGGCAATCCTAAGCTGCGAATCAGCTCATGTAAGGGGGCAATTTGTACCCTTAAATCATCGGGCATTGGTGGGCGGTGGGCTTTGTATTGATCGTACAAATCATGGCGAAAAGTCTTACCAGGCGCATCAAACACGACGGCAAAATACGGCGTGTTGTAATCGTTAATCAATTTACGCAGCATATTTGAAACGCCATAAACCGCATTGGTGGGTTGGCCTTGGGCATTGGTCAAAGGCGGTACGGCGTGAAAAGCGCGGAATAAAAACGACGAGCCGTCGATTAAGATCAGTTGGTTTGGAGCAGTATCAGACATATTAATTGCCAGTATCGGTAAGGTGCGGCAACGATACAGGGGCGAGGGACGGGCTGCAAGCAGGTTTGAGCTAGTTAAGGCGATTAAATACCGTTAACTAGCTCGGCATTTTAGGTTTATTTAGGCAATTTATCGATTTCGGCGACTTTTTCAAAATCTGCGCCGACACTAATAATAAAACTGGTGACTTGTTCGATGCTCATTTCCGATTTAATCACTTTTGATTCATGGACAATCACCGCAAAACCGGAGGTTGGATTAGGCGAAGTTGGCACAAATAACACATAACGATCGTCGGTTTTGTTGGTTACATAAGCAGGCACCCAAATTCCTTCTTTGGGATATTCAACATAAACCACTTCGCGCGGCTCTTGTAACTCGTGACCGGCAATCATATTCACCAGTTTTTTAGTGACGCGGTAAATCGTGCTTAATAAAGGAATCCGTTCAATCAGGCTTTCAAAGGCAGCGATAATTGAAAAACGCCCTGAACTGACCCGATGACCGACGTAGGTAATCATCGCGAAACTGACGGCAAATAGCAGAAAGGTAATCAGATAGTTATCGGAGTAACCGTAAACGAACTGAAATAAATCGCTTAAGCGGTCTTTAACGAACAGCACGATTTCCAGAATCACTACTACAGGTATAAACGCTAATATCCCGAGTAATGTGTAATTAAGCATTGTTTTCATGATCCACCCTTTTTATTTATTGTTGTTAAGAATAGCTAATCTAAATACAGCTTAAAACTGTAACTGTTGATATTTAAAGCATTTTTGTCTCGTTTGCAATAGCGGTTAGAGCACAAATAGATCGAAGGCGTTTTGCCAATGCGGCGGCAGGGGAAGAGGGCGGCGTTACAGGCTAAGCCTTGCAACGCCGCCTTAACAGACTTTATGAGAAATTTCTGCCGTAGAAGATTTCGGCCATTTCGTCTTGCAACTGTTCTTGAATTTCTTGTTTTTCGTCTTCGCTGAAATTACTTTCTTTTTCAAACAAGTAATTTTCCAACTCAGTTTCTTTCAACATCATTTTGGTGTGGAAAATGTTTTCTTGGTAAACATTCACATCAATCATTTGGTAAAGCTCTTTGGTGCTTTCCGCGATGTAGTTTTGGATTGAGTTGATTTTGTGGTCGATATAATGTTTTTGACCTGAAACGTCACGGGTAAAACCACGCACGCGGTAGTCCATAATCACGATATCAGACTCGAAGCT
>CAMCSF010000153.1 GCA_945877625.1 Methylomonas koyamae
ACACATCACAATCGGCTTCACTGACGACGGCATTAAAAAACTCAATTTCGGACATTTCTTGTCCAGGCGCAGCGTAGTAGGAAATATTTTCGATGGCGATTTTTTGTTCGAGAATGTCTTGCACACGGCGTATGCGTTGCGCGACATGATTAACCGCTTCGTCTGTAAAAGGTATCGGCATTAGGTCGTAGAGGTGACCTTGGTGACTACAGTAGCTGAGGTGTTCGCTGTAAAACTTAATCCCGTGTTCAGCGAAAAAGGCTTTTAAAGCGCGGACAAAGCTTTCATCCAAGTCATCGCTACTACCAATTGATAATGACAAGCCATGAGCGACAAAGTTAAAACGCTCGGTCATGGCTCGAAATTGTTTGCCTGATTTGCCGCCTATCGTCATCCAGTTTTCTGGGGCGATTTCGTAAAAATCCACTTGGCTGGGTGGGTTGTCGATAATCTGGCTCAGGAGCGAACGCCGTAAACCAAGTCCCGCGCCATGAAGCAGATTTCGATTAGTCTTCATAGCGTTAACCGTTATTTTTCCTGCTTTTGGCCGGATCGCCAAAACAAGAATAAACCAATCGCGACTAAAGCCATCAACAGATAGCCTTGATATTGTGCAACATCACCCATTACGCGTTCGGCTATATCGCCAAACTGGTAGCCAATCAAACCAAATGAAACTGCCCAAATCAAAGCACCAACGAAATTTAAAATAAAAAATTTCACAGGACTAAGACGGCTGGCACCAATCACAAATGGCGTAACGTTGCGGATGCCGTAAATAAAACGGAACCCCAAAATCACCGGCAGTTGATGGCGATGCAACATATCAAACACTTTGTCGGTTTTACTATGCCAATGCGGTCTTTTTTCCAGAAAACTGATGCCTTTCAAACGGCCAATATAGAAAAAAGTCTGGTCGCCAGCAAAGGTTCCCAAAAACGCTGAAAGAATCACATAAGGCAATTCCAGTCCTAGCCCACCTGCGTGGGCTAGAAAACCGGCAATTAACAATATGGTTTCACCTTCCAGATAGGTCCCAATAAACAGCGCGAGATAACCGTAATCACTAATAAGTTGCTGTAAATCCATGATAGGTGAAGGGGCTAGATTGCTATAAAGAAAGGATTAATGACCGCCGTGCATTTTTGCACCACAGCTGGTTTCGCTGTCTTTCATCATCGCGCCACAAGCCATTTGACCCGCTTTACCTGCGTCATCGTGTTTCATGCCCGACATACCGCAAGAACCTTCGTGACCTTTCATCATCGCACCGCATGTACTTTCCATGCCTGGTTTCATTTTGCCGTCTTTCATCATTGCGCCACATTGACCAGCGCCGCATGAACCTTCGGCTTTTTTAACGTGGCCAGCATGTTCGTCATGAGCGGCTTTAGCGTCAGCTTTTGCACTGGCACCACAACCTGCTTCGGTTACTTTGTTATGTGTATCAGCAGCGACTTGCATATAGCCGCCAGATAATTCGGTCATTGCGAATGGGTTGGCATCAGCGCTGACGTTGCCGGCTAAGCCTGACAATACGACGGTACCCATTGCTGCTAATTGTGCTTTGTTAGTTTTTTTCATGATCATGCTCTCTCTGAAGTTATTTATAGTTATTTAACACCACGTCTGGTGCTTACCTGTTTTACAACAGTTCATTCTCGATTATTGCATATTCAAGTTACATTCTTCGCCTTAAATTCACATAAATCGACGATACAACAACTTTCGCAACGCGGCTTTCTAGCGATGCAGGTATAACGGCCATGCAAAATCAATAAATGATGAGCGTCTTTTTTATATTCGATCGGCACAGTTTTATCGAGCTTGTTCTCCACTTCTACCACGTTTTTGCCCGGTGCCAAGCCGGTACGATTCGATAATCGAAAAATATGGGTATCAACAGCAATCGTCGGCTGACCAAAAGCAGTGTTTAAAATCACATTAGCGGTTTTGCGACCGACACCCGCCAAAGCTTCTAAATCCTCGCGCTGTTCCGGCACTTGGCCTTGATGCAAATCCAACAAGCTTTGGCACAATTTAATGATATTGGCGGCTTTACTATTAAACAGGCCGATGGTTTTAACGTATTCCTTCAAACCCGCTTCGCCTAAATCTAAAATCGCTTGCGGGGTATTGGCGACCGGAAATAATTTTGCCGTAGCTTTATTAACACCTTTATCAGTAGCCTGTGCCGACAACACCACGGCAATCAATAATTCAAACGGTGTGCTGTAATTCAGCTCGGTGGTCGGCTCAGGAATCGCTTCGGCTAACCGCTGGAAAATTTGCTGACGAATGGTTTTGTTCACAACACTTATACCGAAATAGGCGCTTTAATCGCTGGATGGGCTTGATAATCCAACACTTCAAAATCCTCATAGACATAATCGAAAATCGAAGCCGGTTTCCGTTTTATCTGCAGCTTGGGCAATGGCAACGGCTGACGACTTAATTGCAACTGCGCCTGTTGTTGATGATTCAGATACAAATGCACATCGCCGCCGGTCCAAACAAAATCCCCCACCGCTAAATCACATTGCTGGGCAATCATATGCGTGAGCAGGGCATAGCTGGCAATATTAAACGGCAAGCCTAAAAAAGTATCGCAGCTGCGTTGATACAACTGACAAGACAATTTGCCATCCGCAACATAAAACTGAAACAGGGCATGACAGGCCGCCAAAGCCATTTTGCCCTCAGCGACATTGGCTTGTGGCGATTGTGATTCATCGGGTAAATCGGCGACATTCCAAGCAGAAACGATCATCCGGCGACTATTCGGGGTTTGTTTGATTTGCTCAATCACCTGGGCGATTTGATCAACCGCCTCACCATTCGCCAACGGCCAGCTCCGCCATTGTTTGCCATACACCGGCCCCAGCTCACCGCTGTCATCCGCCCATTCATCCCAAATCGTCACGCCGTTTTGTTGTAAATAAGCAATATTGGTATCGCCTTTTAAAAACCACAGCAGTTCGTGAATGATGGATTTCAGGTGGACTTTTTTGGTGGTGACCAACGGGAAACCTTGCGCCAAATCAAAGCGCATTTGGTGACCAAAAATCGACAAAGTGCCGCTGCCGGTGCGATCACCTTTGCAATGACCTTCGCTGACAATTTTATTGAGTAATTCTAAATAAGCTTGCATGGCGATTCTCTAACGACCCCAAGGCATCACTGGCACAGTGGAAACGCTATTCGCTGGCGCACCATCAATCACTTTGCGACTAATCGCCAAGTAAACCAGCGTATTGTGTTTGGCATCCCATAAGCGGGTGATATTGGTCGATTTAAACAACAATGAGGTATTTTCAGAAAACACGGTTTCTTCAGCCGGTAATTTATCCGGCAAACTGATAGGCCCAACCTGACGGCAAGCCAAAGAAAATTGTGATGGATCTTCCGCCAAACCCAGTGTGCCAGAAATACCGCCAGTCCGGGCTTGGCTGATGTGGCAAATCACATTGTTAATTTTCGGATCTTGAAAGGCATCTACACAGACTTTGTGATTAGCCCCGACCAATTTCCAAGAGGTCGTCACGCAACCGACTTCATCGGCATTGACCACCGCACTGCCCAATAACAAGCCCGCAAAGGCATACTTTTTTAAACTGATTTTCATATTAGTTTTATCCATTAAGAAACAAAAACCCAGTCGCTAAAACAAGCCGCCTGACCGTGATACTGCCCATCTTGATCGAAAATATTCCACACCACCGCGTTATCAATCCTAAACCGTCTACCTGTTTTGGAAATCCGCACCCCGCTGTAATGGTCGATAAAGCCTTGGCTTTTGACCTGTTGCAACAAAGCCTCGCGTTGCTGTTGATTAACCGGCTCGGCGGATAATCGCGAAGGCATAGCCAACAACTCATCCCAACTCAATTCAAACAAATCCAAAGCACGACGATTGCCGTAATTAAACAGCGGATCAGCACCGGTATCGTGAGCCAACAACACAAACTCGGCTTCAAACAATTGCTCGGATAACGGTTGATTTGGTTTTAGCGCCAGCAAGGGTTGGTTTAACAAGCGTTGGTAACTCTCGAATAACAACTGGCTTTGAATGTCGTTGAGGGTAGGGGGCATGGATCAGGCTGGTTTGTATCAATAACCCATTAGGCTACCGCATAGATTAGTAGAACAAAAGCAATTGATTGATTATCATCAGTAAGTATTGGAAAAATCATTTTCTTAATGCCCTCAAGCAATGGCTAAGGTTTGCGCAATCATCTGGATAGAATGAACTATGAAACATCAAATCGACCCCAAAATAGATTGCGTCTTTAAGGCATTATTAGGTGCCGAGAATAACCGTAACCTGCTGGTACATTTTTTAAATGCGATTATCGGTAGCGATTTATCTGCATCGATTGATAGCGTTGAAATCATCAACCCTTATAACGAAAAAGAGTTTTTGGAAGACAAACTCAGTATCGTCGATGTCAAAGCCAAGGACACATCTGGCGCTATTTACCAAATTGAGATTCAACTAGTCAGTTATGCCAATCTGCCAGAGCGGATTTTGTACAACTGGGCCGACATATACAGCCAACAACTCCAAAGCGGCGATCACTTTCATGTACTCCGCCCAACCTATTCGATCTGGCTATTGGCTGACAATTTGCTTGAAAATGACACAGACTATATTCATACCTATAAAATCAAGGATGATAAAGGCAGAACATTAAATAACCACTGCGGCATCTGGTTGTTGGAATTGGAAAAATTTAATGCCCAACAGATTGAAACCGAACAGCAACGCTGGTTAAGATTTTTTAAAGAGGGTGACAGCTTAAATGATGAAGCCGGTTTACCCGATTGGATGACAACCGAAGAAATGAGGCAAGCGATGAACACATTACGCCAGTTTTCAGAAAAAGAACGCGATTATCACGCCTATCAAGCGCGGCAGAATTTTTTACGAGAACAACTGACTATTCAATATGAATTGGATCAAGTACATAAAGCCAAGTTGGAAGCGGAAAAACGTGAGCAAGCGGCATTAGATTTGGCTAAACAAAAAGACCTTGAAATTGAACGCCTAAAAGCGCTTTTGGCAAAAAACAACCTGAATTAAGCCCATATAATCAACGCCGAGATGTCTATATATGATCTACGAAACCATTCTTTATGAATCCACAACAAACCAGTTCTGCTCATCCAAAACCCCTAACGCCAATTCAATTTGTCTAGCAGTAAATTGACGTTTACGCTGATTCCAGACGTGAGTGGCTTGCACAACTTCCTCGACACTATCAGCATGTTCGTATCTACGCAGCCAGTGCACAGTTGCTAAAAGCTCCAAACCAAACGGCGATTCAAAACCTTCTACCAAACGAGATACCCGATTGAATCGTTCGCGCGTCTGCGGGTGTTGTTGCAAAAACTGGCTGGCTTCTTCAGCGGCACCTGGCACTAATTGCAGGGTTTTGTCCGGCGCATCACCGCCATCAGCGTAACCAGAAATATAATGACCTTCGATAGCGTTTAATACATGACGCAGATTTTCAGCATATGGCCCGTAGTGCGCTTTGCGGTACTTCAAGCGCAACGGCTCGCCAGCCTCCTGCATGAAGTACATTAACTTGTGAACTTCCAATAAGGAAACGCTAGGATCAAGTAAACCCGCCAAGTAACGTTGCATTAATTCAATCAACACCGCCCGACCCGCAGTCATATTAGGAATGGCTTTGTTGTGTGCAATCACATGATTTTCCGACATGCTTTTGGGTTGATAGATCAACACTCGCACATCTGGCAACACACTCATGGCTTGTTCGATTCTAGGCTTGACTTGCTGCCAATCCAAACCGCCTAAACCACTGCCTAAAGGCGGAATAGCGATAGATTGAATGCCTTGCTCGCGGATAGTCCTTACCAAGTCCAACAAACCGACTTCAATATCCTCCATACGACTGGCTCCACGCCAATGGCGTTTGGTCGGAAAATTAATAATGTAGCGCGGGTTGGCAAGCTGACCGGTTTCAAAGACAAACATACGGCCCGGTTGCACCTGTTGGTTGCCACAAGCAGCAGCATAGGCTTTAAAATTATCTGGCCAAGCTTTTTTAAACTGTAAAGCAATACCGCGCCCCATTACACCGACACAATTTACGGTGTTCACAATGGCCTCAACATCCGCTTTTAAAATATCGCCTTCGATTAACTCAATCATCAT
>CAMCSF010000154.1 GCA_945877625.1 Methylomonas koyamae
AGAAACTTAGTTAAACCCAATGCCGGAGAAGACATAATCCAATTCCGTACTATGTCCGCGCTACACTGGCGGCAAATTAATATAGCTGTCAATGTCATCCAGCATTTCTTCAAAGACCCTCAAAAAGCTATCGCTGGTCAGAAAATGCCCGAGTTCTTCGATTTGGTGTTTTGGCGTCAGGCATCAATGCCGTTGGTAGCCGATATTGGTTCTTTGCCTCCGGTATTCCGTTTTAATAACGTTAAATTAAAACGTGAATTAATTAATCCAGATTACGAACATTTATGGCTAGTATTTCATGATGCTGTTTATGGTAACTATCACTGGCCGAAACTTGAATTGCGTTTAGGTGCAGCCAATATCCAGCCTGGTGGATTTTCACGGTATCCAAAATTAGAAATACCGCGTATTGATGGAAAATTAGCGCCATTTGATAGTTGGTTTGAAGAAGCTTTTGATGATTTTGGTGGCAAACTTGAATTACGCTTCGATTTAAACAGACAAATCTTTGATATCAATGTTTGGACTAAGTTAAGTCCTGTTGATCAAGCGATGATGGTGTCATTGATTGGTGCTTTAAATATCGCCCTTAAACGCATGGAGCAAGATAAAGTCGCAATCTCTAGGTCTTGGGATAGCTGGACAGGACTGGCTTCTGGTATTGTTGATGTAGTGAGACGTACCCTTATCGCTAGTAATGCCAAAGCAAAGACTGCGCCAGATACCAGCATAGACATAGAGCAACCCGAAGCAGAAATCACTGAGGTTTCGGTGCAAAATCACACAATTCAGAAACAGGTGCAAGCCAATAGACGAGCGAAAAAGAATCGGCGTAAAAGATAGTTTGAATCTAATTTTTAATATCGTTAAATGAAACTCGGTTTGAATCTGATTGGCTATGCCACCTCACCAACGGGGCTTGGTGAGGATTTACGCTCATTTGCTTCCATGTTGGATTATTTAGACGTTCCGTATTCGGTGATTGACCTACCAACTGAAAGTAGTGGCAAAGTAAAACAGCATTGGAAATGTCTTACCCAGCAAGATTACGCGGTGAGTTTCTTTTTTATGTCGCCTATGGAATGCAGTCGTCTGGCCGAAGTTCAGCCCAAGCTTTTTTCCGAGCCGCGTACTAAAGTAGGCTATTTTTTATGGGAACTGCCTGATTTTCCCGATCAATTTGTTCCCGCGCTTAATTTGGTTGATCATATTTGGTGTCCCACCCGTTTTGTACAACAGGCCTTTTTTTCCAAGCTCAAAAAATTAACCCTATCGATTCCCTTGCCAGTGATGAGTGCACCTCGAAGTGGTCGAGACATGCGGCGTGAACTGGATATTCCCGAAACCGCGTTTGTAGCGCTTTACATGTTTGATGTTCGCTCGACCTTAACCCGCAAAAACCCCCAAGCGACTATCCGAGCATTTAGCCAGTTTGCTGAGAATAAAGCCGATGCTTACTTGATTCTAAAAATAAACCGCTGGCAGCAAGTGGATCAACGTTTGTTTAACTGGATTCCTATTCATCCGCAAGTCAGAATCATTACCGAGACCATGAGCAATGGCGAACTGTCTGATCTTTATCAAGCCTCGAATGTGTATTTATCCTTACATCGAAGTGAAGGCTTTGGCCGAACTCTGGTTGAAGCAATGCAGCATGGCTTAGAAGTCATCAGCACTAATTATTCAGGCCCAGGAGATTACCTAGAACCAGCTTACGCTCGATTAGTGGATTGGCAAAAACAGCGAGTAGAAAAAGGCGATTATCCGTACACCACAGGTTCAAGTTGGGCTGATCCATCGGTTGATAGTGCTGTCGAACAATTAAATGCGGTTTACTATCAAACCGATAAACAGCGAAGTGATTTGAGCCGTGAAGCCGGTAATCGATTTACAGTAGAAAACTTGGCTGAAAAGTATCGGCCAGTGTTAAAAACCTATTTACGTTAATGTTTTGATGCTTTTACCGTAGGGTGTTTTCGCCGACAGGCAAAACACCGAGGCCTTGAAGGTTATGGCGGATTGCCTGGCGGCGAATCCGCCCTACATCCCTCGTAAGGTTATGGCGAATTGTTAAAATCACTATCACCACACCAATCTTCGGCCAAAATCTTGTCTTTAACATACCGATGAAACGTTGAATAGGGCCAATCTTTTACCTGATCAACATAACCGTGTTTCAGCGGATTCACATGGACATAATTAATGTGATTGGCATAATCAAAATCAGTGGTAATTGTGTGTTCCCAATATCGTCGTTGCCAAATACCGCGTTCTCCTCGTCTACGGCGTGTCGCCGATAAATATTCGGTGCGAGGTAAGTTTTTTGAAAATAGTAGCTTGATCAATCGCCATCGCAATGGAAAGTCATCGTTATTCGCAGGCAATGTCCAAATACAATGCATATGGTTAGGTAATACCACCCAAGCATCAATATGAAACGGATAAAGACATTTGACCCTTTTCACTGAGTTGCGCAATAAATCAATATGCTCTGTTAGTAAAAAACTTTGTTTATCCCACAAATTAACCGTGAAAAAATAACAACCACCTGCAACAAAATGACGTCGATAATTTGGCATATAAACTCTCTTTGAAGATAAAAAAGATCTTCAAAATATAGCCAAAAATTGAATTTACGCCATGTTTGTGATACATAAGGTGTTTTCGCCGCCAGGCAAATCACCTTGGCCTTGAAGGTTATGGCGGATTGTCTGGCGGCGAATCCGCCCTACCTATGGTAATACCACATCAAACAATACGACACGTGTAGGGTGTTTTCGCCGCCAGGCAAAACACCGTGGCCTTGAAGGTTATGGCGGATTGCCTGGCGGCGAATCCGCCCTACCTATGGTAATACCACATCAAACAATACGACACGTGTAGGGTGTTTTCGCCGCCAGGCAAATCACCTTGGCCTTGAAGGTTATGGCGGATTGCCTGGTGGCGCCCCCAATGTTATTTCAATCGGATTGCCTCCAGCCGATCACTCATCAACTGCCCAATTCTTTCCGGTGAAAACTGGCTCTTAGCATAATTTTTAACCGACTGTGCATAACCGGCTTTTTTGGCATCTTGTCGAGCTTGCTGCATTTGCTTAGCCGCATGTTTAATATCGGCATCAGCCCACACCGCCTGATCTGAATCAGCAACAAAATGATACTCGCCAGCACTAATTGGCGTTAAACGATAGTTCACCGGATAGCTGATAGCCTTAGGCATGAAATCAATATTGCCGGAATAATTCGTCGCAATCACCGGTTTTCCATAACACATGGCCTCGGCCAACGTGCGCCCAAAACCTTCACAGCGATGCAAAGAAACATAAGCATCACAACATTCAATTAGCCCTAATACATCTTCACGGTCTAACGTTTCTTGTACTAAATGAATCCGCGTATCTTGTCGGCAACGGTTTAAGAACGCCTGCCAATCCGGATTATCACCTTTCGCATTCATTACTTTTAGCACTAAACCTACCGAACTATCACGCTGATTAAATGCCAAACTAAATGACTCAATCACCGCAATCGGGTTTTTCCGGGCTAAATGTGAGTTAAAGTCAAAGACAAACAAATATAAAAACTGATTAGTAGGTAATTTAAAGTAACTTCGAGCGCGTCGAACACCACGATCAACACTAACCGGTAATGGCATTAACTGTACTGGTAAAGATGTTGAATTGGCATACATTTGACGCGCAAAATCACTACCGGCCCAAATTTCATCCATCAAACTAAACGCCTGATTCCACGCGGCTGGCCAAACCGAAAGCTCCCAAGGCCACCAACCAATATTGTAATGGTTCCTAAACAGCTGATCACCTTGTTGCAAAAACACCCGAGCGACTGTATCAAAGCCGGGCAAACAAAAAACATTGATCGCATAAGGCGCTTCGTCAACTGCACGCGAGACATGATGTTTAAGTGCATCATCGGCTTGACGCAAATCCTTGCCGGCTTCGATGTTCATCACTCGATAAGGAATTCCCGCCGATTCGCAGGCAGCAACCGCCATCCGCAAATCTTCGCCAATGCCCAATTCACCAAAAGCAAAACCATAAAGATTAACCCCAAACGCTAAATCACTGATTGAGCGGGGGGAGGGTAGGTTTTGCTGATGGGCTTTCAACCAGCTCCAAGGCTGACCGTGTTGTTGAACCCGTTGTGACCATTGGTTAATTTGTTGTCGACCTTCGGCAGTATTGAGATCAAAGCGTTGCTGTAATTCGGGTGACAGGCTTAGCGATTGAGACACAAAGCGCGGTAAAGACAGATTTGGATTAATGCTGACTGATTGTTTTAGCCATTGACGCCAACGGTTAGCAATCAACGAGCTTAATTTGAAACGGCTATTAGCCGCGCTAAAAAACCAAGCCATAAAACGCGAGCGAGCTTTAGCGTCTTCTAATGGCATAGTTTCACGGACGGTTGGATCGAGCAATTGCCAAGTCAGTCGCATCAATAAGGTCGCGGCTGGTACATCGCTATTATCAAGATTGGTGGTCGCTAATGGACGATCAAGTGCGGCCCGCATTTCGGCATCAATGGCGTCGTCTAATAACATCTCAGCAACGCCATAAGCGAAAAACCAAGCGGTTACCGCTAGTGAATCCAGTTGGCCACTAACGGTAAATTTTTGTACCACATCGGGGCGGTAATTAAGTACCAATGACAGGGCCCGAGGTAGTGGTAAATTAATATCGCCAAGTGACAGTTTTCCGGTTTTTTGGCTAAGGAATTGCTTTTCAGCATCGTCCAGCGTACTCCATCCAGGATATTCTGCTCGGCCACGCATCAGCCACCATTGATTAAATGCGGTTGAATCAACGCCAGCATTATTAGTCGAAGCATGAATATCTTCGCGTAACAGCCAGATAAACTGTTTAGCTAGCGGTTTTAAATTAGCGGGTAGTGCAGGCATAGTTTTTGGTAACCTCCATGATTACCCAATGAAACACGTTTACGCTTTCTTTTGAATAATAAATGTATTAGAAAGCATTTTATTTTCATCGCCAGTCATGCCGTCTTCACGGATTTCTAAGCAGACACAATCACATTCAGCCACGATCTTAAAAATCTCAAATTGCGGTAAAAAATGCATTTCCAAGGTATTAGGTTGGGCGCTATGCAGGTAACGCTCCACTTCAAACAGATAACCACTGCGATAAGTCGGTATCTGTAAAAACGCCACACCGTTTGGATTTAACAATCCGAGCAATTTTCTCAACATCCAGGCAATCACGGGTGGTGGATTGTGTTGCAAGGTAATCACAGACAATATCGCATCAACTTTACTCAAGCTTTCGAGCATGGTGATGGTTTGTAGATGTTGAAACTCAACATTGTTCAAATCTTTAGAAGCAATATGTTGCTGGGCGTAGCTAAGATGGTGTTGAGAGATATCGGCAGCAATCACTTTAGGAAACACTTTGGCCAAAAAGCCCGTTACACGGCCAACCCCACAACCAATTTCCAAACAGCTTTTTAGATGATTGTAATTAATGTGATTGCGGCGAAGTCCGGCAAGGAAAATGTCACAAATGTATTTGCCTGAGCTATAGAACTGTTGGCGATGCGTCTCAAATTGATCAATATGATAATGCGGTTGTGTCACTACCGACCAAAACGGGTCAGTTTCCCCTAGATATTCCCATTCTTGATGAATCCTTTCGAACATTTGAGCGAGTTGCTGTTCTGAAACATCGGTTTCCACAGGAATGCTAGGCATATTGAACGGGTGGCGATGGGTGATGTTTTGAGGCTTATTAAGCAAAACCCCCATGCGTTGTCTAAACTCAGCGGACTGTAAAAAAACTTCGCGTAATTGTTCAATCGTATGCACGGATTGGCATAGATTGTTAACGGTATCGGCGTTTTCTGGTTCACGCCCCAGTAATAGCCGATAAGCTAGTGTGATGTGTTCTGAATTAAGCAAAATGTTATTTTTATAATTTTAATTAAATATTTGCAAATTATAACTTATTCAGTCTCGATTCTGGTAGTTGCTCCACTGCTGCCACAGGGCAAACGCATTAAAAATCAAATAAAGAACAAAGTATTAAGATAAGTTTTTCATATTACAGAAGAAGAGCGCCGTTGCCATGAGTTTGATCGAACACTTTGCAGAGCTTGACGATCCGCGTATTGATCGTAAAAAACGCCACGAT
>CAMCSF010000155.1 GCA_945877625.1 Methylomonas koyamae
TGATTTTCAGTCAGTGAAACTTTCCAACTATAACACGCGACGGGGCTTCTGTCATTCGGTCAAACATGCAAACAATAGCGTAATCGCTGACTTTACTTTAAAAAACTAAGCTAATCCTGTGATATTGATATGAAACAAGAATTTGATGTAGTCGTTGTTGGTGGTGGTATGGTCGGCGCGGCAGTGGCTTGTTGCCTTGGTGGTAGCGACTTAAAAGTGGCTGTCATCGAGTCGCAAGTGCCTGAAGCCTTTGATGAACAACAACCCCACGATTTACGAGTGTCGGCTTTAAGCATTGCTTCGAAACATATTTTGGAAGCGGTCGGTGCCTGGCAAGGGATTATCGACAGACGCAGTTGCCCATTCAAACGCATGCGGGTTTGGGAAACCGCTGGTGACACCACTTTTAACAGTGATGACATTAAATACCCCGAATTAGGCTATATCGTCGAAAATCGCATCACCCAATTAGCGCTTTTAGAGCGTTTACCGAGTTTCGACAATATTCAATTATTAATGCCGGCCACCATCACCAAAATCAACTATAACGGTAGCGATTCGGAATTGGTTTTAGCCGATGGTCAGGTGTTAAATGCCAAATTATTGATTGCCGCTGATGGTGGTCAATCACGGGTTAGACAATCGGTGGGCTTAGGTGTGACCAGTTGGGATTACAACCAACACGCCTTAGTGATTTACATCGAAACCGCTTATCCGCAACAAGACATCACTTGGCAACGATTCGTTTCTAGCGGTCCGCAAGCCTTTTTGCCATTAAGCGGCAATTACGGTTCTATCGTTTGGTATCAATCACCGGATGAAGTGCGCCGTTTAAAAGCTTTGCCTTATGAGCAATTGCAAGCCGAGTTAGTCGCCGCTTTCCCTGATTGCTTAGGTGAGGTGAAACAAATTTTAGGGGTTGCCAGTTTTCCATTAAAACGCCAACACGCGCAAAGCTATATCAAACCGGGCGTGGCTTTGGTGGGTGACGCAGCGCATATGATTAATCCATTAGCCGGTCAGGGTGTGAATATTGGTTTACTGGATGCGGCGGCTTTAGCCGAGGTGTTAATTCAAGCCCATCAACAAGGCAAGAACATTGCCGATATGACTGTTTTACGTCGCTACGAAACCCTGCGCCGCAATGAAAACCTGAAAATGATGACCTTGATGGATGTGTTTTATCGCTTCTTTAGTAACGATATTTTGCCTGTCAAATTATTGCGTAATCTTGGCTTAGGTTTGGCGCAACGGATTGGCCCAGCAAGAATCAAAGTGATGAAAGCAGCGATGGGGATAGAAGGTAATTTGCCGAAATTAGCCAAAGGTGAGTTGTTGCTGTAAACCAGAAACGATGAAAAGCGAGGTAATAAATTACCTCGCTAAATCGCTAAAGCTCCAAAGGATTTTCAGGATTAATCCCATCCATGAACGGTAGCTTACGATCTTCATTAGTGATTTGATAAACCTTGCCTAACCAGTTGTTAAATACCGCCTTAGCGGTATCTCGCCAAGTATTATCCAAATGCGGAATGATCTGATCTTCCGGCATCCGCTCTAAAACCAAACCTTTTGCCTTCGCGGTTTTAACCTGTTCAGCATAAGCCGCTAATAAGGCTTGGCCTTCGCTATCAAAATAATGCTCAGGATAGGGCGGGTAATCATCACGCTCGCCACTATAAAAGCGTAAAACTTCGCGCTTATATTCTTTCAGCAGACTAATGTCGTCGTATTCGGGATGACCTTGGAAATAGACAATCCGAAACCCATCGGGACTAACCGCTAAATGCACCCCAGCTTGTTGACTAGCAACCAACACTTTCAATCCGTGCTGTTTCATTTCCGATTCAAACACTTCGTTAAATCGTGAATGTGGCACATCAAAACGGGTGTTGATTTCGGCAATTAAAGGGTGCGTGCGGTCAATCACCTTATGTGAATAAACCCCCCAGCGTTTAGCCGGTAAACGTGTTCGCTCAACGCCATAACAATGTTGAATCAGCGCATGAGTGGCTAAGCAAGAGCATAAAATCGAAGTGACATTTTGTTTAGCCCATTCAAAAACTTCTGTTAACGGTTGCCAAAACGCTTCATCTTGTAAATGGGCATGGGTGACATTGGCGCCGCTGATGATTAACGCATCCAAGCCATCTTGTTTGATTTGCTCGAACGATTCGTAATATTTTTCAATATGCGCCAAGGCATCCGGTCCACGTTCCAAACCTTCGATAGTGAAAGGATGAACATGAAATTGGGCGATTTGATTACAAGCACCCACTAAGCGGAAAAACTGTCTTTCAGTGGCTTCCAAAGCCGCATCCGGCATGATGTTGAGCAAGCCAATGTGTAATTCACGAATCGACTGATGGCTGGCTCGGTCAGCCGTTAAAATTTCTTCACCTTCTTCCTGTAAACGGCGAAAAGTCGGTAAATCAGTATGAGCAACTAAGGGCATTCCGATCACTCACTCAATTTTGTTGTTGCGCAATCGCATTGGCAATCAATTGAATAAAATCGTTTTCGTTCTCGATTTTCATCACATCTTCGCTATTAAGGGTATAGCCATATTGGTTAGCAATCGCTTCATAACGAGGAATTCGTGAGTGAAACAACTCGGGAAATACCCAGCTAACAAACTCATCCGGTGGCATTTGATCGGTACTGGTGTAGCCATGTTGCCCCATGTATTCTGCTAGTTTTTCATCAATAAACTCAGGGCGGTAGTACAGTGGTTTCGGTGATTTCTTCGCCCGATCAATCAGCACTTGTTGGCGTGATGCGGGGATTTTGATGTAAATAATCAGGGTGTTTGCGGCCAGTGTTTCTAACACTTCCGGATTATCCAGTTCACAAACACTACCGCCCGCATCGTTAATAAAATGTTGGTAGCCATAGATCGATTCAGCTTTGCGAATAAAATCAGGCACATCATTCATCGCAGCAATTTCAGCCTGATGATGTAAGGCTTGGCGACGTTTAAATTCTTCTAACGATAAACCGCCTAGCGCTGGATTACCGAGCTTGCCTAAAAAGCTAGACACTGGTGACAAGTTATCAACCGTGATATTGCTGCAGATGTAGATAGAATCAGAGTGCAAAAGATCGCGCAAAAACGGCACGCCCATTGCCTGTTGTTTGATATTGTCGAGAATCGGTTCTTCTAAATATTTGGTACCAATTCGATAATCACCGGAATAATGGAACCAATTGGTTTTAGGTAGCTTTTTAGAAAGACGGGTTTTGCCAGCACCAGACATGGCAAGTAACGTGATGCGTTTGGATTCCCAATCCAAAAATTGCTGAGGGGTCATTTTCATAAAAAATACTCTTTGGCAAATGTGCTAAGGGCTAATAAAGAAGGCTTTTGGCTATGATAGCCGAGTTGAGGAAAAACCTCAGCGGCTTTTCCTTTAGAATGTCGCTCATTTCATAACCTGCACAGCATTAACAATATGAGTGAAGAGCGCATTATCGAATTAGAAATCAAACAAGCCTATCAAGAAGATTTGATTCAGGCTTTAAATCAAGTGGTTGCCAATCAGCAAAAACAAATCGGCAAATTAGAAGAAACCTGCAAATTGCTGCACGACAAAATTAAAAGCTTGGCCTACGATCCAGGCCAATCGACCGGCGTTGATGAACGCCCGCCGCATTATTGATGGTGATCAGATTTTTTATGCTTCGCGGTTTTTTTGTGATTAACGTGTTTAACTGATTTGCTTTGCGTTCTTGAGGCAACCGGATGTGCTTTCGGTGATATTACCGTGCAATCATTGATAGCGGTTTGTAAATGCTTGCAGAAATTGCTTGCATCATTCGCATCCAAGCCGCGCCAAACCACTTTCCAAGCTGATTTGCCTTTGCTCTTACGCTTTACAACTTCCACTTGGCCTTTATTGCCTAAAGCACCTAATGCATGTCTGGCATGAGCTAGATGCTTATCGGCCTGTGGTTTTTGGCTTGCTGCGCCGAATGTAATTGACCAGTTATCCTGCTGTTGATTATCTGCTTCAACGATACGGGCGTGATGTTGTTTTGGGTTTAATTGTATTGGTTCGCGGTCTGAAGCGCCCGAGTCAGCACCCATTTGCACAGCGCTACCTGCACAGCGATTCGAGGCTAATTGAAACGGTGGCGGTGCAAAATCGTCATCTCGCAGTTGCGAAACGTGGCTTCCTTCAACACCAGCGGCTTTTTTCTCAAAGCCAATATCAAGCAAATTGCCCATTTGTTGAAAGCGTTCGTTACTGCTGTGAGCGCCTAATAAAACCCCAATCAGTCGATGGCCGTTGCGTTTGGCTGAGGCAATTAAGTTATAGCCAGAGCCGCAGGTGAAGCCGGTTTTAAAACCATCGGCATCAGGATAGCTTCGCAAAATGCGATTAGTGTTGGGCAGGACTTGGCCTTTATAACGAAATTCGGTCGTCGAAAAGTAGTGATAGTAGTCAGGAAAGTGGTGTATCACAGCCGATGACAATATCGCCAAGTCACGGGCGCTACTGATTTGGCTTTCATCCGGTAAGCCACTGGCATTAACGAAAGAGGTGCTAGACATACCTAAATGATGGGCTTGTTCGGTCATTAGGTGAGCAAAGTGGGATTCGCTGCCGCCTAAATGTTCTGCAAGGGTAACGGCGGCGTCATTAGCCGAACGGGTTGCCACTGCTAAAATAGCGTGTTCTACGCTGATTTGTTGACCTTTACGTAATCCTAAACGTGAATTCGGTTGCATCGCCGCGTGTTTAGAAGCGACTAAGGTGTCGTTTAAATGTAATCGACCAGATTCTATCGCTTTGAAAGTCATATACAGGGTCATGACTTTGGTTAACGAAGCTGGATACCAGCGTTGTGCAGCTTCAGTTTCATGTACCACATGGCCTGTTTCAGCATCGATAACGATAGCAGCGTATCGAGCCTGTACCGGTTGGCTCGTTAATGAAATAAATAGTGTTAATAAGGCAGCAGTTGTGGTTTTTTGCACGATAGTAATGTTGTTGTTTTACTACAGAAAGTTAACGTAACTAATTGATGTGTCTATTTAACCAGATTTTACAATGGCAAAAAAGCCGCTTTTTGAAATTCTGATCGAATATAAAACAATTAAGTAGGGATATTTTTTTAGCTTATTGATTATTGGTGTTTTTTTATTTTTACAGAAAAACGGATTTTTTCTCAAGTTCGGCAGTTTGCTATATCATCTCGCCTTCATAATTATAATAAAAAGGCGAGGATTATGGATATGCAACAGGCTTTAGGTCTTGATTATGATCATCAAGATCCGCAAGTTTTTAAACAACAGTTACATCTTTATATCAATCTTAAGCTGGCTTCCTGCGGTCAGCCAACCTGTGTTGATGAGCATTCGCAAGGCTTCATGGCTACCGCGCAGGATTTATTAAACAGCTATGTCGAAAAAAGTCGCCAACTGGCTGGCGCCGCGCTGTATCCGGCAGACAAACGAATACAAGATTTCTTAGAGCGCTATTTAGCTGATCTGAACTTAGCCAGTATTCCTACTTTACCGGCGATGACTTTTGAGTTGGATCGCCACGGCGTGGCCCGTGAGCTGTCATTGCCGATGGGTAAAGATCAATTTGTGTCTGACATTGTTTCCAGCTATCGGGTTAAGCAAGGGGTTTTGCATAATCCAGCCCGTGATCGTCGTACTACCGAAGGTTCGTTCCATATTGCCGAAGGCGGCTTGCCTGTTCCCGGTGATAAAAAACAGGTGCCGAAACTGACGTTTGCCTTGATGTTGGAAGCGGCGTTGAATCCACCAGAGCAACTGATGGTATTGCCGTTTACTGCCGAACAAGCGCAACCGGCAAAAATGTTTGCGTCTTTATTGTTAAGACCGATTGTTTGCCCCGAAGTACCGGGTGTCGATGCTGAAAAGTCGATGGAAATTCGCTTTTTCGCACCGGGTAATTTGGTCAGTAATCTGGATTTTGTTGAAAGTATTTTTGGCAATGGCGGCAATCCGGCGTTGCCAGAATGCGATGCGGCTTTAGATGTTGATCATTGGACGGGTCACAGCGGCTGCGTGATTTTGGCGCCGCATTTATCGACTTTAACTAAACAACAACTCGGTTTACCGCATTGGGATGAAGCGACTCA
>CAMCSF010000156.1 GCA_945877625.1 Methylomonas koyamae
GCGCGGGATATGGCCGAACAATTGGATACTTTGAACCAAGATCGCAAAGGTATCGAAGGCCAGATGAAAACCGAAGCGATGGCGTTGTTATCCGAGATGAAAGCTTTGGATGAAAAGCACGTTTCAGCCGGTGTCTGTCTTTATGATGACGGCTGGCATCAAGGCGTGATTGGGATTTTGGCCTCGCGGATTAAAGACCGTTTGCATCGCCCAGTGATTGCGTTTGCACCCGCAGATGACGGTGACATTAAAGGTTCAGCACGTTCTATTAACGGTGTGCATATTCGTGATGTCTTGAGTGAAATCGCCGCTGCTCATCCGCAGTTATTGAGTAAATTTGGTGGTCATGCGATGGCGGCAGGTTTAACCATCAAGCTGCGTGATTATCCGCATTTTGTGCTGTTATTCTCGGAAACGGTGGAAGCGAAATTACAGCAAGTCGATTTAGAGCAAAAGGTTTGGACGGATGGGCAATTGACTGAACAGCATCTAAACCAAACTTTTGCTGAGCAATTACAACAAGCAGCGATTTGGGGACAGGCGTTTCCAGAGCCGGTGTTTGATGGTGTGTTTGATGTGATTCAATGCCGGATTGTTGGTCAGCAACATTTGAAATTTGTCTTGCGTATGCCATTTAGCAATTTGTTGATTGATGCTATCGCCTTTTTTGCTGATAAACCCGAGCATTGGTTGGGGTGTCGCAAAATCAATGCCGCTTACAAATTGGACGTTAACGAATTTCGTAATCAACGTAGTTTGCAATTACAACTACAGTATGTCGAAAAATTGGAGTAACAGGTTTTGATGCTGAATAAATCGCTGGCTTGGATTAATCAACATTTATTGACGCTGCTATTGGCTGTGGCTGGCTTGCGTCTGGCGTTTTTAGCCTTGAATGGCTTGGATTTGCTGGGCGATGAAAGTTATTACTGGGATTGGTCGCGGCAACCGGATTGGTGTTATTACAGCAAACCGCCAATGGTGGCTTGGCTGATTGCTGTCTTCACTGGGTTGTTAGGCGATTACACTTTTACCGTGCGTTTGCCGACCGTGATTTTAGGCACGGTTTTTCTAGCGTATTTCTACGCCACTGCTAAAGCCTTTTACGGACAGCGAGCGGCGGCATTTGCCTTGCTGATGATATTGGCGACGCCGATTAATATGCTGGCGAATTTTTTGATGACCATCGATCCACCACTGTATTGCTTTTGGATGATGAGTTTGTATTACCTGCGCAAAGCGTTGTTTGACGGCTGTTCTCGTGCTTGGCTTTGGGCGGGGATTGCTAGTGGCGCGGCATTGTTAAGCAAGCAGGTAGCGATTGCTTTGCCGTTGCTGGTGTTAGTGTTTTTAATCATCGAGCCATCGCATCGACGGTTCTTGAAACGCGAGTTTTTCTGGTATTTGCTACCGATTTTGTTAGCAGCTTTGCCGATTTTGCTGTGGAATCAGCAGCATGATTGGGTAATGTTTGGGCATAGCAAAGGTCATTTTGAACATAAAGAGGCACTGAGTTTTGCTCAGCATTTGAAAGATACGCTGGATTTTTTGCTCTACCAAGTCTTATTGGTGTCACCGATTTTGTTTGCTGTGGTGGTAATCGTCAGTGTTCATGCGGCGATTAAATTCAAAACCTTAACTGCGCAACAACGCTTTTTATGGTTAATGGGGCCATTGTTGCTGTTGGTGATTTTAGTACTGAGTTTGCTGCAAAAAGTGCAAGGCAATTGGCCGATGCCGTTTTACTTTAGTGGATTGATTTTATTAGCCGGTTATTGGCAAGCTGGCGCATGGCAGAAAACCTTGAAATTTGGTTTGGGATTGGGTTATTTGATGGTGGTGATGACGTGCATTTTGCCGCTGTTGCTCCAGTTGTTCAATTTGCAAAACACCGCTTTCGATCCGACTAAACGCTTCAAAAACTGGCAGCAAGTAGCGGTTGATATTCATCAGCAACGCTTAACCGCTTTACCCGATTTGCAGGATAGTTTCGTGGTGGCTTTAGGGCATCGCTATTTAGCCAGTCAATTAGGCTTTTACTTAGCCGATCATCCGCCGGTATATCGCTTCGATACCAGTGGGCAGGTTTTGACTCAATACGAAGTTTGGGACGGGCCTTTAAAATTCGTCGGTAAAAACGCCTTTGTGATTAGCGAAAGTGCGGATCAGGTGCCGGCTGATTTAAAATCGGCATTTGCTAGTTTTCGCTTGGTAGCGCAAATCGCTAACCCCAATAAAGCCAATTCATCGTATTTTTTATATCTCGCTGAAAATTTACAGGCATGGCCGAAATCGGCGCAGCCAACACAATCTGACCATTAATATGACCCATCAACGTCGTTTTTATGAATTAACCACCGTGTTGTTTTTAGCCAGTATCACCACTTTGGTGTTCTGGTTGACCGATTGGGATTACCGTTTGGCATCGATTTTCTACCATCCTGAAAATCCTAATGACGTCTGGCCTTTGCAACATGCGTGGTTTTTAAAGCTGTTATTTGATTACGCTTTTCCTTTCACTGTCGCCGTCGGTGGTGGTGCTTTATTAGTGTTCTTGTTAAGTCATGTCCACGATCACAGTCGCCGCTATCGCCGCCAAGCTTTGTATATTTTGCTGGTGATTGCTTTAGGGCCTGGGGTAGTGGTGAATTTGATTGTTAAAGACCATTGGGGCAGGCCGCGTCCGGTGCATATCCAAGAATTTGGTGGGGAATTTCAATATGTGCCGCCGGTTAAATTAGGCCACACCACCGATAAGTCTTTTGTTTGTGGGCATTGTTCGGTCGGCTATGCTTTTTTTGCGATGTATTTTTTAGCGCAAAACCATAAGTTAATTTATCTGGCTTTAACCTTGGGTTTGGCGTGGACCATGGGCTTCACGCGGATGACGGCGGGTGGTCATTTTGTCTCGGATATTTTATGGTCAGGCTATTTGGTGTTCTTGGTGGCTTATGCTTTGTATTACGGCTGGTATGCCCGAATTAAGCCTAATGCGCTGGGCAATAGTTAAACTCGTATCGCATTTAAGTTTCAAACCCGCGCCTTGGTGACAAATATCACCCGTTTTCCGCAACTGTTTTTGATGTTTCTGTCATGCCATTTTGTATTGGCAAAGTAACGGCATCAATCATCATTTGCCCTCAAGTAGTTGCCAGAATTCAACAGGCGTATAAACTGCTAGATCAGCCGTTTTAAAATCTTTCACGTTACGCGTCACAAGGCAATCAACGCCAACATAACACCCCGCTTGATATAAAACGGCATCTTCAAAATCCGAAAAAGCCGATGCACTCGCTTTTTGCAACACAGTTTGATTGACTTCCGCAACTGAAAACAAATCTAATAATCGACAAATTAACGCTCTTGCTTCCTGCTTGTTTTGTTGTTTTGCCACCAAGTAATCAATTGTTGTCAACGTCGTTGCAGACAAATACGCCTCAATCTTTTTATCGACGGCGGCATCAAACAAGTTCATTGACATTTGTGCGAATGGCTCACGAATTAACAACACATCTAAAACCACGTTGGTATCGAGTAACACTTTCAAAGGTATTTATTCTCAAGATGTTTTTTATAATCACATTCATCAAGATTAGAGCCTGCTAACACACCAATAAACGCTTGTGTAGTCGGTGAGTGACCTTTTTTTGCCGCGATAATTTTCTCGGCTAATATGCTTTCTTTCTGTTCCAACAACATTTTTTTAACCGCTTCCTGCACAAATATCACAACATTGTCTTGTTGTAACAGTTGTTCGCCTAATTCATCGGGTAACTCAATCGCTAAGTGCATTTCTCTTTCTCCAATTTGATTTATCACCAATCCGCATTCAGATATTTTTTCAGTCTCTTTCAACTGTTTAAAAATTTTGTCCTTTTCATTTTGAGCATCTGCGGTGTCATTATTCACTATCAGTAAGCCAACGTGAAAAGCATACGCTAAATTGGTTTCGATCAATGGCGGCGAACATCGCGCCGAAGGTGTCGTGGGAGGGAATGCTGTTAACCAAACCCTCGTTATTCGCTAAACCAATCGAGCTTGGTTCAGCGGTATTCTTTGAATTCAACCCAGTTGTCAGTGCTCAAATCACCTCGCAGATCGCAATGACCAAGACGTCCTGCAACTGATGTTTTTTCTCACGGTTGATTCGATGGTCTCGAGTTGCGGCAAAATGCTGGAGAATGGAGTCGGTCGGCTGAATCATAGTTTCAATATCAAAAATTTAACCGTTTATATCATCTTGTTTGATATTTTAATTGAATTTAAGTGCGATTGCTTTGGCTCAATGCGCTTGAATAGTGGGTTTTCGAGCTTAGCTTGTTATAATGGCCCAGTTTTGTATCACCCGAATGAGAGAATTGCATGATTCAAGGTAGTATCGTTGCCCTAGTAACCCCAATGACCGAGGACGGTGCGGTGGACGAAGTTAGCCTTAAAAAGCTAATTGAATTCCATATCGAGCAAGGCACAGATGCCTTAGTTGCAGTGGGCACCACTGGTGAATCGGCAACCTTAGATGAAGATGAACACTGCCGAGTCATTAAATTGACGGTAGATACGGTCGCTGGCCGGATTCCCGTGATTGCTGGCACCGGTGCTAATTGCACTCGCGAAGCAATTCAATTAACCCAAAGAGCCAAACAAGCTGGTGCTGATGCCTGTTTGTTAGTCACACCGTACTACAACAAACCCACTCAAGAAGGTTTGTATCTGCATTACCAAGCGATTGCCGAAGCAGTTGATATTCCACAAATTCTCTATAACGTTCCTGGCCGAACCGCTTGCGATATGTTGCCGGAAACGGTGGGTCGATTGGCTAAAATCAACAACATCGTTGGCGTTAAAGAAGCGACCGGCAAGCTGGAACGGGTTAAACAAATTCGTGATTTAGTCGGTGATGATTTCGCGATTTATACCGGTGATGATGCGACTAGCCGTGAGTTTTGTTTATTAGGTGGTAATGGCAGTATTACGGTCAGTGGTAATGTAGCGCCAAAATTAGTTCACGACATGTTGATGGCGGCGATTAATGGCGAAGCTGAGTTAGCAGCAGAAATCGACACCAAATTAACCGGTTTGCATAACGATTTATTCATTCAATCTAATCCGATTCCGGTGAAATGGGCGGTGGCAGAAATGGGCTTGATGGGCAAAGGAATTCGTTTACCACTGACGTGGTTAAGCCCTGAATGTGAAGCGACAGTTCGTCAAGCAATGCAGCAAGCAGGTGTTATCACAGCATGAATAAAACCATTATTAATAGAGGCTTAGCGATATTGGTATTGCTGCAATTCAGTACAGCATGTAGCACTATTAAAAGCTGGTTTCCTGATAAAGAGCGTGATTATCAATTCAGATCAGAAATCGCGCCTTTGATCATTCCCGATGATTTAAAAGCCAAAACCGCATCGTTAGCGATGCCGGTGGCGAACGGACGCACACCAGAACAAATGGCCGCTGCAGCAGTGGTTCAAGCAACCAATGAAGCTAAAGCGGTTGCAGAAGCACCAGTCAAAAAAGCTGAATCGGAAACTAAAGCACCGGCTACAAAAGCCGCTGGCTCTGGTGTCAGTAGCTTACAAATCGACCAGTCACAAACCCAATCAGCGCGTTTAGTGGGTCGTGCTTTGAGCCGCCAAAAACTAGAAATTGTCGAGCGTAACATTGATAAGGGCTATTTCTATATCAAATTTGACCCTCATGCGATTAAAGCCGAAGACAAAGATTTTTGGGACGAATGGAATTTTATATTCGGCGCAGACCCTAGTAACGAACAAGAATACCGGATTAGTTTGCAAGAAATTGCCCCGCAATCGACCGAAGTGACGATTCAAGATGGTGATGGCAAAAGCTTATCCAATTCAGTCGCCACCAACTTACTGAAATTAATTGCCGAAGCGATTAATCAAGACTTAGCAACGCCAGCAGCGGCGGGTGATAAACCGGCACCATAATCGGTTTTAACCATTATTTGATCAACAATCGCCCGTTTAACGGGCGATTTAATTTCACACTTTCGCAACTCGCTTTACCCACGATTCCAAGGCTGACATGTTGACCATTCCAGGAACCTCCGCACTTTCCCGTTTCCGCATTGAAAAATTGCTGACCGAAC
>CAMCSF010000157.1 GCA_945877625.1 Methylomonas koyamae
TATTTGCTATCGATAATTTCGACCCTTTCTCAGGAGCCAATGTCTTGTCGCGCGGTATGGTCGGGGATTTGGCCGGCGAACCTATGCTGGCGTCACCGATGTACAAGCAACATTTCAGTTTAAAGACTGGGCAATGTTTTGAAGACGAGACGGTTAAAGTTGCGGTTTATGCTGTGCAGCTGTGTGAGGGGAAGGTTCAGATTGGGGTGTAACTGAGGTTGTTTGCTGTCATTAACGGATGTGTTACGCAGTTTAAAAAAACCGTAGGGTACGCACCGCGTACCTTAAAAGCTTTTAGCAGTACAAAAGTCTTTATCGGTACGCGGTGCGCACCCTACGCGGATTACCCCAAATTAATACGGATGAAACCTCAAGCCTCTCAAAACCCCATCCACTTCCTCAGCCGTACTACAACTTAACCAGCTAATCCGCAGTTTTCGACACAGTTGTTGCAAATGTTCTTGCCGTTGTTGGAAGCGTTGTTGATAGTCAGCCAAGCGTTGTTTATCAGCGCTATCGATCAGCAAATCCCGCAAACTGTCGGTAAATCGGTAGCGGCCTTTGTTTGGTAATTGCGCTTCCAGCGGGTCGAAGATCTGAATCAAAACCACGTCACAATGCCGACTCAATTGCGCTAGATGTTGCTCGGCATTGGCGTTTAGACCCCGGAAATCACTGAGAATAAACACTTGGCTGCCGGGGCGGGCGTGGTGTCTTAAGCGGGTTAGGCTGTGTTCCAAGCCGCTGTGGGTGGCGATTAATTGTGGATTGACCAAGGCATTAAAAAACCGTAACAAAGCCGGTTTGCCGGTTTGTGGTTTGAGTTCCTGACAGCCTTCGTCACTAAAAATCTGCCCACCAACGCGGTCGCCTTGTTGTAAGGCTGACCAAGCTAACAGTCCGGCGAGTTTTGCGGCTTGTACCGATTTAAACACGCCGCGAGTGGCAAATTGCATGGTGGCGCGGTAATCGACAGCAATAAATAACGGTGTTTCGCGTTCTTCTTTAAAGACTTTGCTGTGCGGTTTGTCGGTGCGGGCGGTGACGCGCCAGTCGATGCGGCGCACGTCGTCACCGGCTTGGTACAAACGGGTTTCGTCAAAGGTCATGCCACGACCTTTTTGTGGCGATAAATATTGACCGGATTGCTGGGCGTTAATTTGCCGACGCTGGCGCTGTAAGCCGGTGGCGGGTTGAGCGAGGCCAAGCAGGGTTTTTAAGCTGATCGCCAAGCGGTCATTGGCGGCATGGGCTTTGGCTGTCATGGCGTTTAAGGCACCGCAATTCGGGCAATTAATTGTTTAATCACTTCATCGCTGCTGATGCCTTCCGCTTCGGCTTCGTAAGACAGGATTAAACGGTGACGCAGCACATCGTAAGCTAAATCTTGAATATCACTTGGATCGACGAAATCGCGCTGTTGCAGCCAAGCTTTGGCTCGGGCGCAGCGATCAAGGGCGATGCTGGCGCGAGGGCTGGCGCCGTATTGAATCCATTTGCCTAAATCTTCGCCATAAACCGCTGGGTTGCGGGTCGCTAGGATGATTTGTAACAAATATTGCTCTAGCGGCTCTGCCATGTACAAGTCTAGGACTTGTTGTCTTGCGGCAAAAATGGTTTCGCTGCTGATTTTATTGATGGTTTGCGGTTTGGCTTGCAATTGGCCTTTGGCTTCGGCGCGGGCTAAATGCAAAATCGCTTGTTCGTGGGCGGCATTGGGATAGTCGATTTTGACGTGTAGCAAAAACCGGTCGAGCTGCGCTTCTGGCAAGGGATAAGTGCCTTCCTGTTCAATCGGGTTTTGGGTTGCCATCACCATAAACAAGGCGGGCAGGGGATAGCTGGCTTTGCCGACCGTGATTTGCCGTTCTGCCATCGCTTCCAATAAGGCGGCTTGGACTTTGGCTGGGGCGCGGTTGATTTCGTCGGCCAAAATTAAATTATGAAACAACGGGCCTTTTTGAAATTCAAAATTGCCTTGTTGGGGGCGGTAAATATCGGTGCCGGTTAAATCAGCGGGCAGTAAATCGGGGGTGAATTGGACGCGGTGAAAGTCGGCGTCTATGCCTTGGCTGAGCACATTGATGGCGCGGGTTTTGGCCAAGCCCGGTGCGCCTTCAACTAATAAATGGCCATCAGCTAATAAAGCGATCAACATCCGTTCAACCAGAACGTCTTGACCAATAATCTGGGTGTTAATCTGTGATTTAAGCGCTTGTAAGGCGGTTTGCGCTGCGGTCATGGTGTCTTCCTTTTGATTAAAACAATGTTTGCCGACTCAGGGGCAAGGATTAATTGGGTTAGTTCGCTGCTGGATCATAATCCGCACCACTTCGTCGAGGTCGTCGGTGACGGTGATTAAATCCAAATCGTCGTGGGAAATGGTGCTGTATTCCAGCATTCGGGTTTTAATCCAATCCACTAGCCCATACCAAAATTCGCTACCAAATAAAACTAACGGTAAGCGGCAGGTTTTATGGGTTTGCATTAAGGTTAATGCTTCAAAAAATTCATCCAAAGTACCAAATCCGCCGGGCATACAAACATAGCCGATTGAATAGCGGACAAACATTAATTTACGCACGAAAAAGTAGCGAAAGTTGAGTGATAGATTTTGGTAGTGATTCGGTTGTTGTTCTTTCGGTAATTCGATATTCAGGCCAATCGAGATTTGATTTTGTTGGTTAGCGCCTTTGTTGGCGGCTTCCATAATTCCCGGTCCGCCGCCGCTCATAATCGCAAAACCTTGTTGGCTTAGGCGCTCTGCCAATTGCACGGTTTGTTGGTAGTAATAACTATCAATCGGCAATCGCGCCGAACCAAAAATCGACACCGTTTCTGGCAAATTGCTCAGTTGTTCAAAGCCTTCGGTTAATTCGTGGGAGATGCGGAAAATCCGCCAGTATTGATCGGCTTTAAGATCGCCGATCATGCTGCCATAGGCGGAATGGTTTTGATGGTTATTGCTGGTCATCGTTTATTGTTCAGCAAGATCGCTGTGTTCCATCACATAAGTGCTGATTTTGGTTAAATCGTCGCTGCTGAATTGTTTAAACGCCGGCATTAGCCAAGAACCTTGGCCGATTTTTTGGTTGAGATAAGCAAGATTATCTTTTTCGGCGTTTAAGCTAAACAAACTGCCATTGTTGGCCGGTTTATGGCATTCAGCACAGGCGGTTTGGAAGATTTGTTCACCAGTCGCTTGTGGTTGTGGGCTGTAGTCGCGTGAGCAAGCGGCTAATGTCAGCAATGCCGCCATCCAGATTAAACGCTGCCTCATTGCGGATTCTCAAGTTTGAAAATCAATTGCCCCGCTTGAAGCGTGTGAGTGACACGACCACGTAAATTTTGCTGCCAATACGGGGTATTGATGCCGGCGCTATGCCAGTTTTGACGATTCACTTGCCAATTAGCATTGGGATCAAACACACAAACATCAGCGGCTTGGCCGATGCTTAAAGTGCCCGCCGCTAAGCCCAAAATATTGGCGGGTTGCTGAGTGAGTTTGGCGATGGCGTGGTTTAACGGGATGCCGTGTTGTTGGCTTAACTCCAGCATCAACGGTACCAAAGTTTCCAGTGAAGCAATCCCCGCTTCGGTTTCTGGAAAGGCACCGAGTTTGGCGTCTAAGTCATGTGGTTGGTGGTCAGAGCAAATCGCGTCGATGGTGCCATTGGCAAGACCGTCACGCAGATATTGGCGGTCGATTTGGCTGCGGAATGGCGGAATTACATGGTAATTGCTATCAAACGGAATCACATCGTTTTCGGTGAGATGCAATTGGTGAATCGCGACATCAGCGGTGATGTTTGAGCCGTATTTTTTGGCTTGTTGCAGTTTAATCACCGATTGTTTGCAGCTGATTTGGCTGATGTGCAAACGGCAGCCGGTTAATTCGGCTAATTCTAAACATTGTGCTAAGGCAATCGATTCGGCGGCAGCGGGAATCCCCGGTAAACCGTAACGGCTCGCAACTGCGCCTTCGTGAGCACAGCCTTTGCCGCTTAACGAGGTTTCGTTGGCGCGGTAAATCACTAATAAATCGTGCGTGGCAGCGTATTCCATCGCCCGACGCAAAATCAGCAGATTGTTTAATGAATTACCGGCATTGCTGACGGCGATACAGCCGGCTTGTTTTAAGGCAAATAAATTGCTGAGGTCGTTACCCGCTAAGCCTTGGCTGAGTGCGCCCAGCATATAAACTTGTGGGTAGCCGGCTTTTTCGGCTTTGTCTTTAATAAACTCAACCACCGCAGGGGTGTCGATAGTCGGTTTGGTGTCCGGTGGTAGGCATAATGAGGTGACACCGGCTGCGGCTGCGGCGTGGGTTTCGCTGACGATGCTACCTTTTTGGCTGTGACCGGGTTCACGTAAGCGCACGCTTAAATCAATAAAGCCGGGGCAGATGATTTGGCCGCTGGCGTCGATCACGGTATCGGCTGCTGCGTTGCTGTCAGCGCTTAGTAGCTCGGCAATTTTGCCGTCTTTAATGCTTAATGAGCCGATTTGGTCGATGTTGTTAGCCGGATCAATGATGCGGCCGTTACGAATTAATAGACTGCTCATGCTGCACCGCCTTGGCTTTGCATCGCCATTGACATCACCGCCATTCGCACCGCGATGCCGTTGCTGACTTGTTGCAAAATCACCGAATGCGAACCGTCGGCAACGCTGGAGGCAATTTCCACCCCGCGATTAATCGGGCCTGGGTGCATGACAATCACATCGCTTTTGGCGTGTTTAAGTTTGGCTTCGCTGAGGCCAAAGCAGCGGAAATATTCGCTTTCGCTAGGTAAAAATGCAGAGTTCATCCGTTCTTTTTGCAGGCGCAACATGATAACCACATCGACATCGTTTAAGCCTTCGTTCATATCGTGTAAAGCGGTGACGCCCATGCTGGTGACATCGGCGGGAAGTAGGGTTTTTGGGGCAATCACGCGGACATCGGTAACGCCCAAGGTGTTCAATGCCAAAATCTGTGAACGAGCGACACGGGAATGCAGAATATCGCCGACGATCGCGACTTTTAAGCCTTCAAACTGCTTTTTATGCTGACGAATGGTGAACATATCCAGCATGGCTTGGGTTGGGTGAGCGTGTTGGCCATCACCCGCGTTGATAACGCTGATATGCGGTGCAGTTTGTTGGGCGATAAAGTGCGCCGCGCCGCTGAGCGCATGGCGTACCACAAACATATCAACCTGCATTGCTTCCAGATTGCGGATGGTATCGAGCAAGCTTTCACCTTTGGATGTTGCTGATGTGGCGATGTTCATGTTCAGCACATCGGCGGATAAACGGGTGGCCGCTAATTCAAAGGTGGTGCGGGTGCGGGTGCTGTTTTCAAAGAACAAATTGATGATGGTCTTGCCGCGCAGCAAGGGCACTTTTTTAACCTGATGCTCTGACATATCGACAAACGATTCTGCGGTGTCGAGAATTTCAGTGAGTAATGGTTTGCTCAAGCCTTCGATAGTCAGAAAGTGTTTGAGCTTGCCGGATTCGGTGAGTTGTAAATGTCGAGTCATGGTCTAAGCAGGGCAAGCAGTGTTTTGAATGTGGATTGCCAACGGTTCTGGGCCGGTGAGTTTGATACGTTGTCCAGTCGGTAAGCTGATCTGGCCACCGACACAATCCGGTTGCAGTGGTATTTGCCGGCCGTTGCGTTCTATCAATACCGCTAATAGCACTTGGTTTGGGCGGCCATAATCAAAAATTTCGTTGAGGGCGGCACGGATGGTGCGACCGGTATAAAACACATCATCAATCAAAATAATGTCGCGGCCTTCTAAGTGAGTCGGCAATTGGCTGGTTTTTACTTTAGGGTGCATACCAATTTGCGAGAAGTCATCGCGGTAAAAGGTGATGTCTAATAAACCCAGTGGTTCTTGAATGCCAAGTCGCTGATGAATTTGCTCGGCTATCCATGCGCCGCCGCTGTGAATGCCAATCAGCACCGGATTATGTAGTTGGCGATGTTCGATTTGCTGACGTATCGCTGTTTCTAGTTGTTCTAACAGCTTGGCAATATTGAGATTGTTGGTTGGCATAATTAGGTATTTTGATTAAACCAGCTTTGC
>CAMCSF010000158.1 GCA_945877625.1 Methylomonas koyamae
CAAATTGAGGCGTTTTTAGCGCGTCATGCCGATGCGGTTGAAATCAAAATCGAGGCGGATTGGGGCATCGCTAGACCGCATGGCCGACAAATTATCACCGGTCAACAGCAGATGGATGGCTTTTACTATGCCAAACTTCGCAAAACCGCTTAGGCTGGGCTTGCTGTTATGGCTGGTTTTATTACCGGCCATCAGTTGTGCCGATCCATCCAGTACAGAAATTCGCCATGCTGAGTTGATTGATCATCACGATGGTTATCACATTGAAACCGAAATTGATTACCAACTCAGTGCAACCGCCAAAGAAGCCTTAGATAAAGGCATTCCACTGGCATGGGATGTCTATTTGGAAATTCGCCGTCCCGGGTTTTTATGGGGGCCAACCCTTTATAAGGACAAACTCCGCTATACCCTGCAATACCACGCTTTATTAAAACAATATGCCGTTAAAGATCCGCGCGGCAATTCGGAAATGTTTTTAACCTTAACCGCAGCGCTGAATTTTATGTCGCTGCCGCGCCCGATTCGAGTCATTGATTACCGATTGCTGGAATCAGGCAAACGCTATCAATTAGCGGTGCGCAGCAAATTTAACCGCGAACAACTCCCCGTCCCCTTGCGTCCGTTTGCTTATCTGGATTCACGGTGGTTTCTGTCTAGCTCTTGGTTTTTATGGCCTATTCAAAAATAAAACTCCCCGCCAGCGCTTCGATTCTGTTGTTGTTTGGCTTTGTGTTGTTGTCGCTACAGTTGATGAGTAGCGCCACCCAAGAGTCATCGAAATTAGGCGAACTGTATTCTTGGTTGCTGGTGATTAACACCTTAGGCTCGATTATTCTGTTGGGTTTGGTGGCGGTTAATGCTTATTCATTAGTTCGCGAACTAAAAAAGAAGGAAGCCGGTTCCAAGTTAACGACCCGCATGATCTCGCTGTTTGTGTTGTTAGCTTTGGCGCCAGCGGCGATTGTGTTTTATTTTTCAGTGCAGTTTTTACATCAAGGTATTGATAGTTGGTTTAACGTCGAAATCGACCGAGCGATGGATGATGCTTTAGAGCTGAGCCAATCGTCATTAGCACAACGGATGAATTGGCATATCAAACAAACCCGCCAAATCGCTTCTAAATTAAATAACCAATCAGAAACCTCGATTGCCTTAGAAATCGGCAATTTATGGCGTGAATCCGAAGCGATGGAAATCGCGGTATTTTCAAACCAAGGCCATATCGTCGCTTCCAGCAGCGCCAACCCTAGCGATATTTTGCCGCATTTACCTGACGAACAAGTCTGGCTGCAATTACGCCAAAACAAAGAATATTACGCTTACGATGCCAGTGATACCGATCAAATGGTGGCGCGTATCATTGAACCTATCGCCGGCGATCAATCGCGATTTGTGCAAGTGTTATATCCGGTGCCGGTGCGGGTAACTGATTTAGCCGATTCGATTGAGTTTGCCTTTATCCGCTATCAGGAAATGACGTATTTGCGGGATTCATTGAAAACCAGTTTTTCGTTAATTCTGTTGCTAGTGTTGCTATTAAGTTTATTAGCGGCGATTTGGGTGGCGTTTATTAGCATTCGTAATATCGTCGCACCTGTTAAGGATTTGGTAAAAGGTACGCAAGCGGTCGCCAGCGGTGATTATCAACAACAATTGCCGATTACTAATCAAGACGATTTGGGTTTTCTGGTGGAATCGTTTAACCAAATGACCAAGCGTATTGCCCGTTCCCGTGATGAAACGCGGATTGCCGGACTTGAAGTCGAGAATCAAAGAGCTTATTTGGAAACCATTCTGGCCAATTTAACTGCCGGCGTGATCAGTTTTGATGGCAATTTTTATATTCGTACCGCCAATCAAGCCGCTTATCGAATTTTGCATATTCCAGTCAGCCATTTTGTTGGCCAAACCTTGCTCACGCTGTCGGTCAAATATGCAGAATTGGCAGACATTTTGATTGCCATGCAAGGCCTACTGGAACAAGCCGATGATATTTGGGAGCAGCGAATTGTGTTTTTAGGCCCCAATGGTCGCCAAGAGCTATTGTGTCGAGGCACACCATTATTTTCTCAAGATGGCAAACGAGCCGGCGCCATCGTGGTTTTTGATGATGTCACCGATTTAATTCAAGCCCAGAAAAATGCGGCTTGGGGTGAAGTGGCGCGACGCTTGGCGCATGAAATTAAAAACCCACTGACACCGATTCAATTATCTGCTGAGCGTTTGCAACATAAACTGGCTAAAGAACTTCCTGATACTTCCGCTGAATTTTTACAGCGCGGCACGCGCACGATTGTTCAGCAAGTAGAAGCGATGAAGCGCATGGTCGATGATTTTGCCGAATACGCTAAACCATCGAAAAAACACGTTGAGCGCATCAATTTATTAGATTTAATACAAGAAGTGTTGGCACTGTATATGCAGTCGGGGGTGGTGTTTAAAACCCTGTTTAGTAGCCATCGAGCGATTGTCGAGGTTGATCCGGTTAGCATTCGCCAAGTGCTGCATAATTTAATTAAAAACGCTTTAGAGGCTACTAGTGAGAAATGCCAGATTGAAATTAAAGTCAGCAATGTGGTGCGTAATAATGTCGAATATCTTGAATTAGGCATGTATGACAACGGTAGTGGCTTGAATGCCGAGCAAATCGAAACCATTTTTGAGCCTTACGTAACCAGCAAAACCAAAGGTACAGGACTGGGACTTGCGATTGTCAAAAAGATTATCGAGGAACACGGCGGCGCGATTTGGGTGGATACATCATATAATGACGGTGCTGGCTTTGTGATTCAGCTGCCAGTTTTTGAATTAGGGAAAAAACCATGAATAAGCAAGCACCTTACATTTTAGTTGTCGATGATGAACAGGACATTCGTCAATTAGTTTCAGAGATTCTCGAAGATGAGGGTTATGAGGTCGCGATGGCAGAAAATGCTACCGAAGCCCGAAAACTCAAGCAACAACGTATGCCAAATTTAATCTTGCTGGATATTTGGATGCCGGATTGTGATGGTATTACTTTATTACGGGAATGGGTGGCAGACGATGCACCGATGTGTCCGGTGATTATGATGTCGGGGCATGGTTCGGTGGAATCTGCGGTTGAAGCGACGCGCTTAGGTGCCTACGATTTTCTTGAAAAACCTTTATCACTGGCAAAACTGCTGCTGATTGTCGAGCGCGCGCTAGAAACTAGCTCGTTACAGCGTGAAAACGCCGGTTTAAAACAACAGTTAATGATAGGTGTTGATCCAGTGGGTAAAAGCGCTGTGATCGAACGCACTAAAGATAAGTTAAAACGCTTGGCACAACACGATGCTCGAGTGCTGTTTGTTGGCGAAGCGGGTGTGGGTAAGGAAATGTTTGCCCGTTATTTGCATAACAACAGCCCTCGTCGCGAAGGCCCGTTTATTGATGTCTCGGTAGGGAGTATTTCGCCTGAAAATGCGGCGGTCGAGTTTTTTGGTCGCGAAGATAACGGTCGCATTTATCGTGGCTTATTAGAACAAGCCAATCGAGGCACTTTATTTTTAGGCGAAATCGGCGGCATGGACCCTGAAACGCAGGCGCGTTTATTAAGTGCTTTGGAATCGAGTTCATTTTTGCGGGTCGGCGGTAGTCAAGCGGTTCATGTTGATGTGCGGGTAGTGGCATCGACGCGCATGGCTTTAGATGAAGAAGTGAATAGTGGCCGCTTCCGGCAAGATTTGTATTATTTATTGAATGTCGTGAAATTAGAGATTGAGCCGTTGCGCGAACACAGTGAAGACGTGCCGAGTTTACTGAATTTCTACGTCGATCATTTTATTGTGCAGGAAAAATTACCGTTCCGCCGTTTTTCAATGGCGGCGCAAAACTACCTGCGTAATTACACTTGGCCGGGTAACGTGCGCGAATTACGCAATTTAGTACAACGCCTGATGATATTGGGTGCGGGCGATGATATTGAGCTTGATGAGGTGAAAAGTGCGTTGGGCTCAATTGCCGAACAGCCGAAGCTGGGCAGCAATGTACCGGAGTTTTTTAACCTACCATTAAAAGAAGCGCGAGATCATTTTGAAAAATCTTATCTCGAATATCACTTCGAAAAAAATGGTGGCAGCGTTGCAAAATTGGCGTCTGCAATCGGTATGGAGCGCACACATTTATACCGAAAACTCCACTCTTTGAAAATCAAACTTTAAATTAACTTGAAGTTATTGCTTGCTTTGAGTAGAATTCGCCCTCTTTATACACAGTCTTAACTAATATAGAAGCAAAGATGAAAACATTTAGTGCAAAGCCCGCAGAAGTTAAGCGCGATTGGTACGTGGTTGATGCAGAAGGAAAGACGCTTGGTCGCCTTGCTACTGAAATTGCACGACGTCTTCGCGGCAAACATAAACCCGAATACACACCACATGTCGATACTGGCGATTACATCATTGTTATCAACGCTGAAAAAATTGGCGTAACCGGTAACAAAGAAAAAGACAAAATGTACTACCACCATACTGGTTATGTCGGTAACATGAAGTCAGCGTCATTAGGAAAACTGAGACAAACTTTTCCAGATCGCATTATCAACACCGCCGTGCAAGGCATGCTACCTAAAAACCCTTTAGGTCGTGCAATGTTCAAAAAATTAAAAGTTTACGCAGGTTCTGAGCATGGTCACCAAGCTCAACAACCTAAAGTTTTAGAATTTTAAGCAGGTAGATAGTCTATGGCAGCTCAATACTACGGAACAGGTCGTCGCAAAAGCGCAGTCGCTCGCGTCTACGCAACAGTCGGTTCAGGAAATTTCACTATCAACAAACAACCTGTTGAACAATATTTTGGCCGCAAAACCGACGAGATGATCGCCAGACAACCTCTGGAACTCCTAGGTAAAGGCACAGATTTTGATATTAACATCATCGTTAGCGGTGGCGGCCCTTCTGGCCAAGCTGGCGCAATCAGACACGGTTTAACTCGTGCTTTGATGGTATTTGATGAATCATTAAGATCGCCATTGAGAAAAGCTGGTTACGTTACTCGTGATTCTCGCGTTGTTGAACGTAAAAAAATCGGTCTTCACAAAGCCAGAAAACGTCCACAATACTCAAAACGTTAATCGTTTCGTTTATTTGGAACACAGAAAAGCCGCTCTTCAGCGGCTTTTTTGTTTTCTAAACCATCACAATTCAAAGCGATATTGATTTAAGACCAAACAGCGACTAGGCATTACCAAGGCAGCTGCAAAATCATCAGCAAGCTGTAACCCCGTAACATCCCAATCCTCCGCCAAACCAAATTCATCAGGAATTTTGGACAATCCTGCCAAATCTGGTATTAGCAATTCACAGCGATCAAGCCCTAAAGCAATCCCCCGCCCCACCGCTTTCACAAAAGCCTCTTTCCTAACCCACAACTGATAAAACACTTGCACCTGTCCATCCGCTGAAAAATCAGACCAAAAATTTAATTCATCAACCGAAAAACATCGCTTAGCCAAACCAAGCAAATTGTTTCTTGTTTTAATCCGCTCGATATCAACGCCAATCTGATCAAAATCAGAAACCGCAATCAGCAACCTATCTTTGGAATGCGAAATATTAAAAAATAACGAGGCGTTGCTAAGATACGGCTTACCGTAAGCATTCACTTCAAATTTCAAATTAACTGGCTCAATGCCCAAATATTGGGCCAATATTCGCCTTAATGTGCCTCGAACTGCCAAATAACGATTAGCCTGCGCCTGTGACTTAAATGATACTAACTTGGACAACTCTTGAGCACTCAAAGTTTGCGAAAAAAGCCGCAAAGCAGCCTCATCAAACGCCAAATTGACCGACCAAACATCAACAAAACCAGCTTCAAACTTGGCACTTTTCAACAAAACTCACCTCAATAACAATAACTACCAAGCAAAACCATTGGTTTTTCTTGACGTAAAAGACTAAAAACAGTAGCTTATCCAACCTTTTTTGTAAAATCTGCATTTCAGCGATTTCATTAGTTTATTGAGGGCATAAAATTGGAACTCAGTGGTGGACATATCCTTGTTCAATGTCTTAAAGACGAAGGCGTCGAATTTATTTTTGGCTATCCAGG
>CAMCSF010000159.1 GCA_945877625.1 Methylomonas koyamae
TGACAATTTGCCTGTAGCAATTTTTAATCGACAATCACCACCGCGTGGCTGAATGTCGGCAATAGTGCCGACCGCTAAAATAATGCCTGTAAACATCGCTACCTTTTAAATTTTCTGCGAACTTAATCTTAGCCTTAAATCCGGCCCAACTGCTCTAACATCCTGTAAATTAAATTGTTTTTTATCGTCTATTTTCTGCAACTCCGGCAAACAAAACAGGCCGCGCCCTTGATCGCCTAGCACACAAGGTGCCATGTAAATCAACCATTCATCGACTAAACCACTGTCTAATAATGCACCGTTTAAAGTAGCACCGGCTTCGACCCAGACCGTGTTAATTTGTTGCTCGGCGAGGATGGTAAAAACCTGTTTTAAATCAACCCGACCATTAATCGCCTTGGTTTGAAACACTTTGCAGCCTTTTTCAAGCAATTGCTGCTGTTTTTGTGGATTTTCACAACATGTAAAAATCCAGTTTTCAGCCTGATTTTCGAGCATTTTGGCCGTTAAAGGCAGCCGTAAACGCGAATCTAACACAACTTTAATCGGTTGTTCCAAATCAAAATCGACGCGTGCATTGAGCTGTGGATCATCGGCAATCACGGTATCAACGCCAGTCAGAATCGCGCTACTTTCCGCTCGCCAACGCTGCACATCTTGGCGGGCTTGTGACGATGTAATCCACTTGCTTTCACCGGATGCCATTGCGGTGCGTCCGTCCAAACTCATCGCTAATTTACTGCGTATCCACGGTAAATTTTCGCTCATTCGTTTGAAAAAGCCGCGATTTAATTCGCCAGCTTCCTGCTGCAAAACACCTAAAGTCACTTCGATGCCTGCTGCTTTAATGCTTGCTATACCTCGTCCTGCAACCAATGGATTGGGATCTTGCATGGCAATCACCACCCGTTTAATCCCTGCATTGATCAAGGCATCACAACATGGGCCAGTGCGCCCGGTGTGACTACAAGGCTCCAAAGTCACATAAGCCGTTGCCCCCTCCGCATCTTGGGTTTTGGCTAAAGCATCGACTTCCGCATGAGCAAATCCTGCTCTTTGCGTCCAACCTTCAGCAATAATTTGATTATTTTTGACCAATACACAACCGACATGAGGATTGGGATCGGTCGTGTAAAGGCCATTTTTGGCAAGCCTAATGGCATGAGCCATATAAGCATGATCGTTATTAACTGTCATGCTTGTGTAAATTGGCGATCATTTCAGTAAATTCGCTGACATCTTCAAAGCTACGATACACCGAGGCAAATCGAACAAATGCCACGTGATCTAGCTGATTAAGCTCTTTCATCACCAACTCACCTAATTCGTGAGCAGGCATTTCGCGTTCGCCTTTAGCCATCAAGGCTTTTTTGATTCGACTAATGGCGGCTTCAACCGCATCCGCTTGCACCGGTCGTTTTTCCAATGCCCGTTGCATTCCTGCGCGTAATTTATTTTCGTTAAAACTTTGACGGGCGCCATTTCTTTTTATGATGCGCGGCAACGCTAATTCGACGACTTCAAAGGTTGTAAAACGTTCTTTACAGGCAAGGCATTCTCGGCGACGTTTGACTTGTTCGCCATCATCAGCCAAGCGGGTATCAACCACCCGAGTATCTTGTGCAGAACAAAACGGACAACGCATATTGATAAGCCGAGTCTTTGTAAAAGGATCGCCATTCTATTACAGAATGGTTTTATCTTGAAATCGACGACCATTAGCCAACATAACGCATCGCATCGACAGGCCAAATTTATACAAAACAATCGAGTAAAGACTAACAGACCTCAAAAACGTAAGTAGTTAATATAAAAAGAAAATAGCAAATAAAAGCTGATTAAAAGCGACGACTTCGAACAAAAAATAGCTTTTTTTGAAATTTAAGTTTTGACACGAAACATTTTTGAGTGTAAAAATTGCGCCGTCGACCAAAAAACAATACTAATTTCGACGAGCAATCTGATTGCGCCTTTGAAAGAAGGCTTATTATTACAACAATGAAATAGAGGATTATAAAATGGCTGAGCAAGAAAAAGACAATACAATGACTGTTGTTATCGCAGTAACTCTTATCGCTGTAATCGGCGTTTTCATTTTGAAAAGCCGTGAAACTGAGCATTTAGCTGTTAGCGGTCAAACTACTGCAGCTGCTGAAGCTCAAGTTTTAGCTAAACACAAAGATTTCAACAATGATATCTTAAGCCAAGCAAAATAATTTTATTTGGCTGACTTAAAACCACCTTCTGAATCAGAAGGTGGTTTTTTTGTACCCAAAAGATAACAAAATACGCATCGATTAACCAGCAATCAGACCTTGCCCAATTTAATATTGAACAAGGCGCAATCTTCAACAGCCCTATTTAAGCTTCAATCTTAACAAATGCACACGTCGATTATCGGCACGTAGCACTTCAAAACAAAAATCATCCAGCTCAATTTTCTCGCCTTTTTTAGGGAAATGCTCAAGCCGCTGGACAATCAATCCACCGATAGTATCGCATTCATCATCCTCTAAATCGGCTGAAAAATAGTCATTAAACTCTTCGATAGGCGTTAAGGCATTGACGATGAATTCACGCTCGCTGCGTTGTGAAATGTATTCTTGATTTTCATCTTCATCATGCTCGTCTTCAATTTTGCCAACGATTTGCTCGAGAATATCTTCAATCGTGACTAAGCCAGCCGCATTGCCATACTCATCAACCACAATCGCCATGTGATTACGCTCAGTACGGAACTCTTTAAGTAGCACATTTAAGCGTTTGCTCTCAGGCACCACACTCGCTGGACGCATAACATCTTCGACTTTGAGTTTTTTATCGGCGAGAACGTGTCCCAGCAAATCCTTTGCAAGCAAGACACCAATCACTTTGCTGCGATCTTCTTCAATAACCGGAAAACGAGAGTGGGCAAATTCGACCACTAAAGGAAAAATGGTTTCCAACTCGGCATCACCGGGCACTACCACCATTTGTGAACGCGGAATCATAATATCTCTGACCCGCATTTCTGAAACATGCATCACGCCTTCCATCATGGCCAGCGCGTCTGAATCTAACAAGCGTTTTTCTTGTGACTCTCTAAGTATCGCCAATAAATCTTCCTGATCTTGCGGCTCCCCAGTCAGAAACGAACTAATACGTTCAATTAAATTTTTCTGATGGGGCTGACTACTCGGGGGGTTACCTTCGCTCATTGCTCACTCTCTTCCAAATAAGGATTATTGATATTTAATCTGCTTAGGATTTTGATTTCTAAAGCTTCCATTTCTTCAGCATCGGCATCGTCAATATGATCATAGCCGAGTAAATGTAATACGCCATGAATCGTAATATGCGCCCAGTGATCAAATAATGACTTGTTTTGCTGTTGAGCTTCAAGCGCTATCAACGGTGTACATATCACTAAATCACCCAACAAATCCGAATCAAAGCCATCGGGCGCTTCAAATGGAAAACTCAGAATATTGGTTGGGCCTGATTTGTGTCGGTATTGCTGATTTAATTCTGCACTTTCTTGATTATCAACTAAGCGAATCACGATTTCTGAATCTTGATCATCTTCCTGCAACACCGTATCCACCCACAGCTGAAACTGTTGTTCAGTCGGATACTCGGCATAGCTAGTCGCTAATTGAATATCAAGATAATTCATGTTTTTGCTGTAATTCGTATTTATCGTAGGCGGCGACAATTCTTTGCACTAAAGGATGTCTGACCACATCGCGCACCCCAAAAAAGGTGAAACTAATACCTTCAACATCTTTTAAAACCTGCAAAACATGCTTCAAACCCGACATTTTCTCGTTAGGCAAATCAATTTGCGTCACATCGCCGGTAATCACCGCCGTTGAGCCAAAACCAATACGGGTTAAGAACATTTTGATTTGTTCAGTGGTGGTGTTTTGGGCTTCGTCGAGAATGATGAAGGAATCATTTAAAGTACGGCCCCGCATAAACGCCAGCGGTGCAACTTCGATAACATTTTTCTCTAATAACTTTTCAACTCGCTCAAAGCCCAGCATGTCATACAAAGCATCGTACAAAGGTCTTAAATAAGGATCGACTTTTTGCGCCATATCACCCGGTAAAAAACCTAATTTCTCGCCAGCTTCAACCGCCGGACGGACTAAAACAATTCGGCGTACGGTTTCATTTTGTAATGCCTCGACCGCACAAGCTACCGCTAAAAAGGTTTTACCGGTACCGGCAGGCCCGACACCAAAGTTAATATCGTGTTGGAGTATTTTTTGTAAATAATCTTGCTGATTTTGACCGCGACCTTTAATCACGCCACGCTTGGTTTTGATAGCGACCAAGGCTTGATGTTTAGGCGCTGGATTTTCAAGTAATTGATCAATACTGGAATCTTGCAAACTTAAATGCACTTGTTCAGGACTAATTTCTTCCTTTTCAGCCAGTTCATAAAGTTTTTGCATCACCACACTGGCGGTTGTTACCGCGACCTGATCACCAGAAATTCTGAAATGATTGCTGCGATTGGCGATTTCGACTTGTAAACGCTGCTCTATATGTCGCAGGTTAATGTCTAATTGCCCACAAAAATTGGAAAGACGCTCAATATCAGCGGGCAATAAAGTGATTTCTTGCGAAAAATGGTTGTGACTCACGATAATTTTTGAATGATTTTTTCAACAGATGATTCGACCGCGCGTCCTCGCAAGGAGTTTGGCAATGCTTCAGCAATTAACACATCAACAAATTGACCGGTTAATCGTGGATGTCCAGCAAAATTAACCGCTCGGTTATTTTCTGTACGGCCAGTTAAATGCAATGGATTTTTTCTGGAAATACCTTCAACCAACACCGTTTGCACAGTGCCTATCATCGACTCTGATATCGCCATCGTCATTTGATTGATACGGGTTTGCAGACGTTTTAGACGTTGTTCTTTCACTTCGATACTGACATCATCTGGGAAATTAGCTGCTGGTGTACCTGGTCTCGGACTGAAGATAAAGCTGTAAGAAAAGTCGTAACCGACTTCTTCAATCAAAGCCATAGTGTCTTCAAAGTCTTGCTCAGTTTCACCGGGGAAACCAATAATAAAGTCAGACGATAAACTGATGCCCGGACGAACCGCTTTGATCTTACGCATGATTTCCAGATAATCTTCGCGTTTATGACCGCGTTTCATTTCCGCCAAAATCCGGTTGCTACCGCTTTGCACGGGCAAATGTAAGTGATTGACTAATTGTGGAATTTCGGCAAAGGCTTCGATGATGTCATCGGTAAATTCCAAAGGATGGGAAGTAGTAAAACGAATGCGATCAATGCCCTCAACCGCTGCCACAAAATGTAGCAGTAAAGCAAAATTGGCAAGTTCACCATCTTCCATTTCACCGCGATAAGCGTTGACGTTTTGGCCGAGTAAATTAATTTCACGCACACCCTGATTCGCCAAGGAGGTGATTTCGGCGATGACATCATTTAAGGGCCGACTAACTTCTTCACCCCGTGTGTAAGGTACCACGCAGTAAGTGCAATATTTACTGCAGCCTTCCATCACCGAAACATAAGCTTTAGGGCCTTCGGCTCTAGGCTCTGGCAAAGCATCAAATTTTTCAATTTCAGGGAAAGAAATATCGACAACACCTTTATTGCTACTGCGCGCTTTATCAAGCAACTCAGGCAAACGGTGCAAAGTTTGCGGGCCGAAGACAATATCAACACAGGGCGCACGTTTTTGTAATGCCGCACCTTCTTGACTAGCAACACAACCGCCCACACCAATAATTACATCGGGGCGCTTGTCTTTGATTTTTTTCCAGCGACCAACAGCAGAAAAGACTTTTTCTTGGGCTTTTTCGCGAATCGAACAAGTGTTTAACAATAAAACATCTGCCTGTTCGGGAATATCGGTTAATTCCATGCCATGTGAAGCAATCAGTACATCCCGCATTTTGTCGGAATCGTACTCGTTCATTTGACAGCCGTTAGTTTGTATATACAGTTTTTGCGCCATGCTTGGTGAGATACCTCAAATACCCTTATAACAAAAAACCCCTATCTTGCGACAGGGGCTAGTTTTGGGCGAATTATA
>CAMCSF010000160.1 GCA_945877625.1 Methylomonas koyamae
CGTGGCGTTTTTTACGATCAATACGCGGATCGTCAAGCTCTGCAAAGTGTTCGATCAAACTCATGGCAACGGCGCTCTTCTTCTGTAATATGAAAAACTTATCTTAATACTTTGTTCTTTATTTGATTTTTAATGCGTTTGCCCTGGTCGTATGGGCGACTGAGACGATAAGCCTAGGTTTAATCTGCTAGAATCGCTGTTTTCAAAGCCAATCAAAGCCATTAATGAATATCACCGCCATTTATCCCGGCACCTTTGACCCCATTACCAACGGGCATTTAGATTTAATTTGCCGAGCCTCAAAGCTGTATGGCCGAGTGATTGTGGCTGCCGCCACCAGTTTGGGTAAAAAGCCTTTATTCGGCTTAGACGAGCGTGTGGCATTAATCAAAGAAGTGGTCAGCGATTTGCCAAATGTGGAAGTGATTGGTTTTAATACTTTGCTGGTCGATTGTGCCAAACAACATCAAGCCTCGGTGATTATTCGCGGCTTACGAGCGGTGTCTGATTTTGAATACGAATTTCAATTAGCCGGTATGAACCGTCGTTTATCGCCTGAGATTGAAACCGTGTTTCTAACACCGGCCGAACAATACGAATTTATTTCCTCGAGCATGATTCGCGAAATTGCCCAATTAAAAGGCGATGTTTCGAGTTTTGTGCCCGATTCAGTTAAACAACGCTTAATCGAAAAATTTACAACGGAGTAAACATGGCGCTGATAATTAGTGACGAATGCATCAATTGTGATGTCTGCGAACCAGAATGTCCAAATGGCGCAATTAGCCAAGGTGACGATATTTATGTGATTAACCCAGAACTGTGCACCGAGTGCGTAGGGCATCATGACAAACCGCAGTGTATGGAAGTGTGTCCGGTTGATTGCATTAGCAAAAACCCTGCAATCGAAGAAGACAAAGACAGCTTATATCAAAAATACCTTAAATTAATCGCATAATCGTCGATGGCCTTAGCGACGAAACCACAAAAGTCGTCGCTAAGGGCATCAACGCCACCTATTTAAGCATTGCCAAGTTGTAAAACAATAATTTCAACTTTGGCAAGCCCAGACCTGAGAAAACCCAGCTGTTTAGCGGCTTGTTTTGAAACATCCAACATGCGTTTATTTTTAGCATGCGGTCTTGAATTCACTCGTAAGTTAACCGAGTGATGGTTTTTTAAATTAACTACTTTAATCATGGTGCCAAACGGCAAATTCGCATGAGCAGCAGTTAAAGCATTTTTATCATAGCGTTCGCCACTTGCTGTGCGTTGGCCATGAAATTTATCGTTAAAATAAGAAGCAACCCCAACTTTTTTGTCTGTCATGACAGGGTGCTTCGCCGTTTTTGCAAAGGTCTCGGAACCAAATAAAGTTAACAAAATCATTAACGATATTTGCGCCAACCATTGGCGTTTTTTCATCAGCTACCTCCCATTATTGGTTAATGTCTCTTGGCTGTGAAGAATGCAGGTTACCCGAGAAAATTAGCCAAGGCAACCAAAAACTGCGTTTTTTACAGTTTTTTGAAAAATCCAAGGGCTTGATTTATATCGATTTTCGGTAATTTTGATCACTAACGGGGGACCTGTTAGCCCCCGCCAGTACTGGGATAGCGTTAGAATTAACGCAATAATTCGACTGCTTTTTCGGCCGCTTTTTGCTTCGCTTTTGCTTTAACATTTTTGACAGCTTCACCAGTCGATTTTGGCGCCTCTTTTAGCTGTTTTACGGTTTTTAATGCTTCTGCAGTTTGTTTCAATTCTTGTGGTGCGGCTTGTTTTAATTTTTCTTCGGCGGCATTTTTTAGCGCGTCAGTAGCTTGTGTTTTTACCGCGGCAGGTGCATTAGCAACGCCTTTTGCCGCATCAATCGCTTGATTAGTCGCCTCGATAGTTTTTGCAGCCCCAGGAATAGCGGTTGTCGCAGCATCTTTAACCAATTGTTTGCCAGCGGCTTCTAATAAAGTGTTTTCAGCCATAACAGCGCTAGAAGCAATCAACAAGGTGCTTAAAATAATAGTTTTGTTTAACATTTTGATAATTCCTCAAATAAATAATTAGACTGCGAACATAGAGTAAGCACGAAGTCTTAACGATTTATTAACGACTTAATTATCCAAACCCATCCAAGGCTTATAAAGCCCCTCAACACTAATCCCATACATATCTAAAATCCGCCCAACCCCTTCATCAACCATCGCTCGCATCGAATCGGTTTTGTTGTAAAACGCTGGCATAGGCGGATAAATAATCCCGCCCATTTCGGTAACAGCGGCCATATTGCGAATATGCGCCAAATTTAGCGGTGTTTCACGGGGAATTAACACAGTTTTGCGGCGTTCTTTTAAAGCGACGTCAGCCGAACGGGAGATTAAATTATCACCAAAACCATGCGCAATCGCTGCCAAGGTTTTCATCGAACAGGGCGCGACCACCACACCTTCAGTTTTAAACGAACCACTAGCAATCGGCGAAGCAATATCGTTAATGCCGTGAGTAACATCCGCCAAAGCATACAGCTCAGCCTTATCCATCTCTAGTTCGTATTTCAGATTAACCAAGCCTGCGCTGGAAATCACTAAATGCGACTCCCATTCCGGCAAGGTTTGCAAAATTTGTAGCATACGCACGCCGTAAATCGCGCCGGTGGCACCGGTCATGGCGATAATTAAGCGTTTTTTGGTGTTCATAATAATCCTTGAAAAACAATACAGTGCAGGTAACAAGCTACAAAATCAAAGCCATTTTATCGGTCGCGGTGACCAAGGCATCAATCATCTCATCACCCTTGGCAATATGCCCCGAATTAGGCAACACCACATATTCCGCTTGTGGCAAAGCCTGATGCAAACGCCAGCCGGCTTCTAATGGACAGGTCAAATCTTGTTGGCCATGAATAATAATGGTCGGAATGGTTTGCAATATGCCGCAATTTTCCAGAATTTGGTTTTCATCGATGAAATAACCCTGCTTGGCATAATGCAGCTCCATTTGTACCTGCAAAATATCGCGTTCGCTAACTGGGTATTCGCTATATTGAAAATCATTGCCCAATGCCACTTGTCCGCCCCAAGCCTGCCATTGTTGCGCCGCTTGCTCGGCTAAAACCCGATTTTCGCCAAATACACGCTCACAGAGCCGCGTTAAAGTATTTTCAGGAGAATCGGCTAAACAAGCCTGTAACGCCTGCCAGCGTTGCGGATAAATCCGGCTAACACCGTTATCAGGGTGCAAAAACCAATCCATATCCGCTTGTCGCGCCAAAAATACCCCGCGCAGAATTATCGCCGAAACAGTTTGTGGATATTGTTGCGCATATAACAAAGCCAAAGTCCCGCCCCACGAACCACCAAATAACAGCCATTGCTGAATCCCTAATTGCTGACGGATTTGCTCCATGTCAGCGATTAAATCTTGGGTGGTGTTGTGTTGCAGCTCGCCAAACGGCGTCGATAAACCGCAGCCGCGTTGATCCATCAAAATAATCTGATAACGCTCAGGGTTAAAAAATCGGCGATGATCAGGCTTGGTGCCAGAACAAGGGCCTCCGTGGAGAAAAATCACCGGAATGCCGGCTGGATTGCCGGATTGTTCGACGTAAACGCGGTGATTGCTGGTCGTGGTTAAAAAGAAGCTGTGGAATGGGGTGATTTCGGGGTAAAGGGGGTTCATGGTTATTGCAATGCTATTTCTTTTGCTGTTATTTATTGGGAGTCACTTCTGGGGCGTCATTGCCTTTGTATGACAACTGATTGTTTTCCCATACCACCGCGTATTGACCTAATCGGCGTTTTTTTTCCAATGCGTTACTGACCGCTTGTTTTAATGCAGATTGAATAATAAGGCTTTGTTCTGATGCAGTATTTTTAACAAGATTCATGATTTAGCTTCTAACAATAAGTGGGTATAAAAATCAGTGTGGATGATGTTTCTATGAGTTCCTTGCTGTTCAAAAACCAAAACAGGTTCCTCGTTGAAATTCATAAAGCATGAGCAATTGTCTACGGCAAAACTAAATTTATCCAACAAATTGGTTAAGCTACGAGCAAATCGCCGCTCAATAGCCATCGTAGGAATATTGTGACCACCATGAGCTACTCGCTCTGCAACACGAGCTTTCGATGTTTCAATCGATGGTAAAGCTAAATAAATCAGTTCTACCCGCCAATTTTGTGAGCGCAAACGGCTAACTAGGTTTAGATAACTCTGTCCGGCTAAAGTTGTTTCAAATGCAAAGTTCTCCCCCTTAACAATACTGGTTTCAATTTCGTTAAGGAAAATTCTGCTTGCAGAGAGTAACTGACGCTCTGGTGCCAATGGTGATAAACCTGCCGCAATTAAATCGGCATTGATGTAGCGATTGCAGTGAACGATTTTAGGTAAGTATTCCAAAGCAAACGTTGTTTTTCCAGCACCATTAGGGCCAGCGATTATCCAGCAGGTTGGCATGATTTCGACCTTTTTTGGATTTTTGCGAGATTAATTGATTTTGTCATCATCCAAAAACTCAGTTTCTAGCTCTTTGAATATAGTGTCTTGTTTGATCACTTGTCCTTGTTCAATTTGGCATTCACTTTGGACTAATATCTTTAATAATAAGTCAGCAATTCTTGATTGTTTTGATGTTTCGGTCTCAGTGGGATTATGCATAACAATCTAGTGATTTTTTAAGTGGTGTGAGTATAACACTGGGTTTTGAACATAAAAAAGGGAAGGTTTTTGGGCTTCCCTTTTTGTCGAGCGATGATGGTCAAAAAATATCATTCTCGTAATTATGAAACAATTTTTTAGCTAAAACCTTCCAAAGTCTGTAGGTTGGGTTCGCTCGATAGATCGTAACCCAACAATCGAAGGCCAACGTGTTGGGTTACGGCTAACGGCTAACGCCTAACCCAACCTACCGAACGTCCCTCCCTCCAGACTGACCAATGCATCATGTCTTCTTCAATGTAAGATGGATGACTAAATCAGAATATTGGCTTAACACATGATCAGTAGTCAAGAAGTAAGCGGGGATTGATTTGGTTTGGGCAATTAATAGGCGATCAAATGGATCTCTATGATGCCAAGGCATTTCTACTACGCCGTAACAATCAGTTGATTGGATTGGCAGCTCAGAAAAGCCAGTTTGTAATGCAAGTTGGTATATATCTTCGGGTAAAAAATCAAAGTTGCCCTTGTTCAACGAGCGTTTAATCGCTATTTCCCAAATGCTGGCCGAGCTAAAAAAGATCCTATTGCGACTATCTATTAATATATTTTGTATCTCAATTGGTAGCATTTCTGGTGCAATTACCGCCGTTAGCAAAATATTGGTATCCAGCAGATAAGTGCGTTTAGACAAGGGGTTCTCCTTGCTCAAACATATTTTGAATCTCATCGGCATAGAGATGATCAAAATCTTGAGGCATGGTGAAGCGAGTTTTACCTAAGCCTAGTATGCGAGGTTGCAATGATTGAGCTTCGAGAGATGTTAAGCGGGCAATTGGTTTGCCAGCACGAGCGATAATAATATCTTCGCCAGCGGCTGCTTGATCTATAAAACGTGAAAATTGAGTTTTGGCTTTATGGATATTGATAGTTTGCATCGCCTTCTCCTTGTTAAACTGGACTAAGTCTGGTTTATTTTTCTGCGAAAAAGCAATATGCCATCTGATTTTAAACATAAAAAAAGGGAAGGCTTTTGGCCTTCCCTTTTTGTCGAGCGATGAGGGTTACAAATTAGAATTTGAAACCAACATAACCGCCAGATGTGAAACCGTCGGTAGCTGTACCGTCCAGTTTGCTGGTTGAGTAGTGGTAACGAACGTCAGTACCTAATACGATGCCTCTGAAGATGTCGTATTCAGCACCAGCACCGAATTGCATGCCAGCGTTCAATACAGAAACTGCGTTAGATGGAACGCCCAAAATGTTTAGGTCTAAACCCACTGGGATAATCCAAGGACGGAATTTGCTGCCGTGCATGAATTTAATTTTTGGTGAAGCATTGATTCTTAGACGAGAATC
>CAMCSF010000161.1 GCA_945877625.1 Methylomonas koyamae
CATTACATTGTCTTATACATTTTTTGATAGAACTAACATCATAGAAAATTAACAGGGGTTAAGGTCATGTCTACAAACACAGCTTATTACATTCCGCATAAGGCGGTATGGCCGGTACTAGCAACCGGTGGCTTAATGATTATGCTGGCTGGTTTTGCCAACTATTTAAACGGTTCATCCATCGGTTCTGGCATGATGCTAACCGGTTTCAGTGTGTTTATTTTGATGCTGGGTGCTTGGTTTTCATTACAAGCAACCGAAAGTGAATCAGGTATGTACAACCACGGTGTTGGTATTTCATACCGTATGGGCATGATGTGGTTCATCTTCTCAGAAGTGATGTTCTTTGCCGTATTCTTTGGTGCTTTATGGTATGCCCGTAACATTTCGATTCCCGCTTTAGGTGAAATCGAGTTAACCGGTCCCGGCCGTTCTACTCATACAACCTTGTGGCCAGCCTTCGAAGCAATTTGGCCTACTAATGGTCCAGGTAATGTCGGTGGTCACTTTGAGCCTATGGGCGCATTTGGTTTGCCATTATTGAATACCTTGTTGCTATTAACCAGTGGTGTAACCTGCACATGGGCGCATCATGGTTTGTTGGCTAAAAATCGTCAACAATTGATTAAAGGCTTAGCGGCAACTGTTGCTTTGGGCTTTATTTTCGTTGCTTGCCAAGCGATGGAATATCATGAAGCTTATAGCGAAATGGGCTTAACTTTAGGTTCTGGTATTTACGGTTCAACGTTCTTTATGTTGACTGGTTTCCACGGTTTTCACGTTTGCGTGGGTGCGATTATCTTGTCAGTGGTGTTGTTCAGAAGCTGGAAAGGTCATTTCAGCCCAGAAAACCACTTTGCGTTTGAAGCCGCTGCTTGGTACTGGCACTTTGTTGACGTAGTTTGGTTAGGCTTGTTTATTTTCGTTTACTTGTTGTAAACGAAATTGATTGATAAAAAAGCGCGTACTTTAAAGGGTACGCGCTTTTTTTTTGTCTACTGGACAGTTGCGGTTGGGGTTTCTTGGTTAGCTTGTGCTTGTTTGGCATGAATTTGTTCGATACGAGCGCCGATACCTTGGGGTTGAAAAAGGCCGGTGCTATAAGCCACAATCAAACCGATTAGTAACAGCAAAGATAGGCTGATACGAACCGTCAGCGCGCGTAGCGTTTTGCGAGAATGCTCAGGGTCTTTACTGCGAACAAGATTGAAAAGGGCGGTGCCAAGGCTGGCAATAATGGCGATAAAAGCAACGATAGCGATAGTTTTTATAAGCATGGTTTTTGTTTAACAAGAAGAGAAGGCTAATTCTCAATGATTAAGCAGCTATTGCCAAGCTTGGGTTTACACCAAATGTGAATAGAAAATGAAAATTGAAGTTTTAGGTTTTGAATTTAGAACCAAACTATGGGCATTTAGCCTTTATTTGCTGTTGTTTAGCGGCTTGATTAGTTTGGGCTGTTGGCAATTAAATCGCGCTGAACAAAAACGCGAGTTTTTGGCGCAACAGCAAGTCGGTCAGCAAGCGTCTAGTATCAATCTCAATCAATCAGCAAGTGGTGCGCGCTATCAAGCGGCTGAAATCACCGGTCATTATGATGCGGCGCATTCATTTTTAATCGACAATCAAATCGTTGATGGCAAAGCCGGATATTTTGTATTGACCCCGTTTATATTAGATAAGCAACAGCAAGCCGTGCTGGTGAATCGGGGCTGGGTGCCTCTAACCGCTAATCGTCAACAATTGCCAGATGTCTCAACCGGAAGCGAAGTCGTCGCAATCAAAGGCAGAATTAATCAATTTCCCTCGGTTGGTTATAAATTGGCTGGTGGTGAAATTCCGACCGAAACTTGGCCGGCGGTGGTGCAATTTGTCGATAGCCAAGTGCTATCAGCCAAATTAGCTTATCCAGTTTATGACTTTCAAATTGAGTTGGATGATGATCAAACAGCAGGTTTTGTCAGACATTGGCACACTCAAGCGACAATCCCGCCTGAAAAACATCAAGCCTATGCAGTACAATGGTTCGGATTAGCCGCGACCTTAACCGGTCTATTTATTTGGATTAGTACAAGAAAACGCCGTGAACACTCAGCATAAAAAAAATCGCCTCACCATCATCGTGGTGTTTGCGATGTCGATTATTCCATTTGGGATAGCTTGGTACCTTGCCGCTAACCCCGATACCGTTAAATTAGGCACTAACAATGGCGAATTAATTACGCCTCCGACTACCACCGAAACCGAGCAATTCTCGGGTGCCGATAGTTTCACCACTGAAAACTTGAAAGAACTCAAAGGCCATTGGGTGATGGTCAATATCATCAATCAGCAATGCGACAAAGTTTGTGCTGATGCTTTATACGCCAGTCGCCAAGTCAGTTTGATGGTTGGTAAAGATATTGCTCGGCTTAGACGCGCTGTGTTTATGCCCAGCCAAGCGCAATTAGGGTTATTACCTAAAGAATGGCAAGAAGACGCGCGATTATTGAAAATCGTGCCGTCAGCGGCTTTGCAAGAAAACATTAATCAAATTACCAGCAGTCCAGCCCAAGAGGGTTGGTTGCTACTGATGGATCCACTGGGCAACCTGATGATGAAATATGCGCCAGGTTTTGATCCTTACAAAGTTAGAAATGACTTAAGCAAGTTATTACGCATCTCACAAATCGGTTAAAAAATATGTTCAGAAAATTAAGTTTACTCGGTGCAATGTTGGCGCTGTTAGTAATCGCCATCGGCAGTTACGTTAAATTAACAAACGCAGGTTTGGGTTGTGAAGATTGGCCAGCCTGTTATGGCAAAAGTATTGTCAACCTAGCCGCAGATGCCGAATCACAAACCGCCAATTATTGGATAGAGCAGGGGCATCGTCATTTAGCCTCTGGTTTAGGCGTTTTGGCTTTAGTGCTATTGCCATTTGCTTGGCGAGTGCAACAACGCGCGACGGCATTAGGCTTAAATTTTCTGTTATTGATTTTAGTCGCTTCACAAGTCGCTTTAGGCATCAGTACCATCAATCTGCAATTAATGCCGATTGTCGTCACCGCGCATCTATTAATGGGCTTTGTGACCTTTTGGACTTTCAGTTGGAGCTATCTGCGTTTTAGCCCGAATTTAGCGGCACAATCGCAACGATCCGGTTTAGCCGTGTTTACGCTGTTTGCGATGCTAGTCTTAGTATTACAAGTGGTTTTAGGGGCTTGGGTCGGTAGTAATTTTGCTGGTTTGGCTTGTAGCGATTTCCCACGTTGCAACGGTGTCTGGTTACCAGAAGGTGATTACGCCGCCGCGTTTGATTTATTCAATGGCTTATTAACTGGCGATAGCTCGGTATTACCGGAAGCGGCTCGATTAATAATTCATGCGCTACATCGAGTTTCCTCGCTAGTGGTGTTTATCGTGCTTAGCGCGGTCATGTTCAGTGCAACCAATGAAGACGCGCCAAAACAAGTGCGTACTGCGGGTAATTTACTAAGTTTATTTTTATTAATCGAAATTGGCCTAGGCATTTTCAGCGTTAAACAATCATTACCGCTGTTTTTAACCTTAGCGCACAACCTGTTTGCGGCGTTATTGATGTTGCCACTATTGGCGATTTATTTATTCAGTAAATATCGCCAACCAAGTGTAGACACTCAGCTAGAACCATCTGCCAAACCGCAACCAATTGATGATAAGTCAAAGCGATTAAGTGGCCAGTTAAAGAAAACCCGCAGTGGCTTAAGCGGTATCTTAGGTAATTTGCTGTCGGGTCAAAAGTCGGTTACCCGTGATTTATTAGACGAAATCGAAACCAGCTTGTTAATGGCCGATATTGGTATCGAAACCACCACCGCGATTATCGATCAATTAACTAGCAGTTTGGAGCGCGAGCAATTGCGTGATGGCGAAGCCTTACATCAAGCTTTAAAAGAAAACTTATATCAAATGCTGCAACCTTGCAGCCAACCGCTAATCATCCCCAAACAAGACTCGCCTTATGTGATTTTAGTGGTGGGTGTTAACGGTGCAGGTAAAACCACTTCTATCGGTAAATTAGCTAATCGCTTACAAGCTCAAGGTCACAGTGTGATGTTGGCAGCGGGTGATACTTTCCGTGCGGCGGCAGTCGAGCAATTGCAAACTTGGGGTGAACGTAACAATGTTCATGTCGTTGCCCAGCACACTGGTGCAGATTCTGCCTCGGTAATCTTTGATGCTTTGGAATCTGCTAGAGCAAAAGGCGTTGATGTGTTGATTGCCGATACAGCGGGTCGCTTACACACCAAATCGAATTTGATGGATGAGTTGAAAAAAATCAAACGCATCATGGGTAAATTAGACCAGTCTGCACCGCATGAAGTGTTATTGGTTTTGGATGCTGGCACCGGTCAAAATGCTTTATCGCAAGCACGATTATTCAACGAAACCGTGCAATTAACCGGCATCGCTTTAACCAAATTAGACGGCACCGCAAAAGGCGGGGTGATTTTTGCTTTAGCCAATCAATTGCACATTCCGATTCGCTTTATTGGTGTTGGTGAAGCGATTGAGGATTTACAAGATTTTGACGCTCGTACTTTTGTTGATGCTTTATTTGTAAAAGACTAACGCCATGCTCAGATTCGAACATGTTTACAAACGCTATCCCGATGCCGGTGAAGCCTTAACCGATGTCAATTTTGATTTAAGCAAAGGTGAAATGGCTTTTTTAACAGGTCGTTCAGGGGCGGGTAAAAGTACTTTGTTGAAATTAATTGCGATGATGGAGCAATGCACTAACGGCACTATCATGCTTGATGGCCAAAATATCAGCCGCATCAGTGATCGAAAAATCCCTTATTTGCGCCGCAATTTGGGTCTGATTTTCCAAGACTATAAATTGCTAAATGATAGAACTGTGTTCGATAACGTGGCTTTGCCGCTGATTGTTTCTGGGGTTAATCATCAAGAAGTGTCGCGGCGGGTGAGGGCCTCGCTGGATAAAGTCAGTTTATTAGGCAAAGAAAAAAAATACCCGCTGCATTTATCGGGTGGTGAGCAACAACGAGTCGGTATTGCCCGAGCGATTGTTAACAAACCGAAATTAATTCTAGCTGACGAGCCAACCGGTAACCTTGATCCAGATTTGTCGGCAGAAGTGATGCATATGTTTGAAGAGTTTAAATACAACGGTACTTCGGTGCTAATCGCTACCCACGATATTGAGTTGGTTCATCAGCTTGGATATCGAGTATTAACCTTGGATAAAGGCCGTTTGACTGCGAGTTAACCGATGAAAAAACCGAAAACAATCCGCAAACATCACCAAAGCTTGAAAGACAAACTGGTCGAAAAATTCGAAGCCTATTTGCTCAATCATGCCCATGGCTTATTTTCTAGTTTAGGCCGATTGACTCGCACGCCATTCACTTCGGCAATGACGATTTTGGTCCTTGCTGTGGCGATTTCATTAGCCGGTGGCTTTTATATTGTGGTTGGCAATATCCAGCAACTGACCGGCAATTTAGAAGCCAGCAATCAAATGTCGCTGTTTTTAAAAGACAACATCACGGATTCCACTGGACAAAAACTGGCTGATCAACTCAAGCAACATCCCAGCAGCGAAGCGGTGAAATTCATCACCAAAAAACAAGCGATGGAAGAGTTCAAAGCCAATAGTGGTTTTGGCGAAGCCTTGACCGCATTAGATACCAATCCTTTGCCTAGCGTGATTCAAGTTCAGCCCAAAAACAGCCTAGATAGCAACGAAGACATTGAAAAATTGATGGCCGAGTTTAAACAACTGCCACAAGTCGATTTCGTCCAAGTCGATATGCAATGGATAGAGCGGATGCAAACCATCATGGTCATTGCCAGTCGTGCGGTGTTTTTAGTGAGTGTATTACTGGGGTTTGCAGTGACCTTTATTACTGGCAATACGATTCGCTTAGAACTGCATCATCGCCGTGATGAGGTGTATATCTCGAAATTGGTCGGCGCGACCTTATC
>CAMCSF010000162.1 GCA_945877625.1 Methylomonas koyamae
GACCGACCGCATCAGCAATATTGCCAGTACCCGCTTCAAATTTAGCCGGTGCTGGTTGATAGACGGTTTTCTCGAAAGTCACGTCTTCAATCATATTGCCGCCACCCTGCCAAGGCTGGGTCGCTGCTAGGACTTCGGCTTTGCCATAGACGACGCCAATCCCAGTTGGCCCAAAGATTTTGTGGCCTGAAAACACAAACCAATCGCAATCTAAGGCTTGCACATCGACTCGCAAATGCGAAACCGATTGCGCGCCATCCAGCAAGACTTTAGCGCCAGCACGATGCGCCATCGCTATCATTTCCTGCGCCGGTGTTACGGTTCCCAAAGCATTGGATACTTGGGTAAATGACACCAGCTTAGTGCGTGGATTTAACAGCTTTTGGAACTCCGCCAAAATCACCTGACCATCATCATCGACCGGAATCACTCGCAATACCGCACCGGTTTCAGCACACAATTGTTGCCAAGGCACGATATTGGCGTGATGTTCCAACCAGCTGACAATAATCTCGTCGCCTTCAGTAATGTTTTGCCGACCCCAGCTTTTCGCCACTAAATTGATCGCTTCGGTAGCGCCACGAACGAAAATCACTTCGTTGGCTGATGGCGCATTGATAAAGCGAGTGACAATATTACGCGCACCTTCATAAGCATCAGTGGCTCTTGCCGCTAACTCATGGGCTGCACGGTGAATATTGGAGTTTTCGTGTTGATAAAACTCGGAAATCCGATCAATCACCACTTGTGGCTTTTGGGTGGTCGCCGCATTGTCCAACCAAGCCAACTGATGACCGTTAACCCGCTCTTTCAAAATTGGAAAATCGCGACGCACGGCATGAACATCAAACCCTGCTTTCGGTGCTGCCAAACCCGGCAATTGCGCTTTACTGTTTAAGCTGGTGACACCGTCAAGAAAATAAAACGATGAACCCGCTGAATCAGCCGTTGGCAAACTTGAGGTAAACGCTGGCGCACGGTTCAAAACGCTTTTTAGCTCCGACTGGTTCGGTGAACCAAAACCACGTTGAGCCAGTGCCGACAAAGCACCATCATCAATTTGCGGCACGTTGTTAGTTGGCAAGTGGCTGGTAATTACCGGTAATTTGGGTGGTTGATGACGGCGTTGGCGTTGTTCCAGTGATTGATGTCTGATGTCGCGTAATTCACTGACTAGGGCTTCGATACCCCAATCGTATTGGTTTCCAACCACTGTCATGCTTCGATCCTTAACATTTTTATTGCTTTACCCTTTTCTTTAGGCCAAAAAAAAGGCCAATGCATCGTCAAAGATGCATTGGCCTCCGGTTGTCCAGTCAGCGTTTAATTAAAAGTACTTGTTTTTTGCGGTTTTTGTCAAGTTTACTAATCAGATTAATCAAGTCTTAACTTATTATCTTATAAATCGATATAAAAATTAATTTTTATCGTTTCATAAAATAAAGAATTTTTATTAATCTATATCCAACGGCATTTCATGGCTGTTATGCGCGAACTAAGGACAATGCTAACCTCCTCCTAGCATCAAGGACGTCTTTTATGGCGGGATAATCTCCCGCCTTTTTTAAACCCTCGCCAAACACAAGCCGATTGCCCAATAATGAATTTAGACAGGATTGATCAATATGCCTCTCCAACAATTAGTTGAATATTTTAATGACCGATTAGAGCATGAACATAATGCAGGCTTTAGACCGTTTATATTAAACAATGACAAAGTCGATGGTTTATTTGGCCCGATTCGAGTCGGCACCCAATTAAATCCAATTAGAACTAGCGATAATCACCAAACCATCATTGGTCATGCCGCACAATTGAAAGTCAGCGCTAATCACGCACCGATACTGCAAACCACAGAATTAGACAATCTACTTGACCCACAAAAGCAAACTCACAACTCATCAGAGTCAATTATCAACTTTGATCGCTTAACCAGAACCGTGCACATGCTGAACTATCTACCGCAATCGCATCGGGATGAATTATTGTTTTTAGATGTCGACCCTAGACATATTCTCGGCGTTAAGACTGACCACGGCGCCTATTTTGAAGAAGTCATCGGCCAATGCGGTTTGCAAACCGATAATGTCGCGATTGCCATGACCATCAACGGTCTTTATTCGCGGTTTTATCATTCCTTGTTAAAAGGCTTGGCTAATTATCAACGTCGCGGCTATCGAATCGCTTTGAAATTTGATTATCACAACCTCGATAAATCGACATTTGATTTAATTGTTAAATCATCACCGGATTTTGTCGGCTTATTTGCAACCGATTCTGATAAATTTTATGAACTTAAAATCAAAGAGAAACTACAACAATTGATTTCTTTATCCGCCTCAATAGACGCCAAAACTATTCTGCTGAATATCAGCGAAAACAAACAAAATCAATTAGCACAAGAGATTGGTTTTGATTTAATACAGACCAATTAAAATAATTGCCAAACCGGCTTTAAACCCACTGGCATAGCCGCTAAACGTCCGAGTTCCAAATACAGATTATCGGGGGCGTGAAAGTCTGAACCCGCCGAAGCGTAAAGCTGGTGTTTTTCGGCAAATTGTTGACTGATACGGATTTCTTCTAGACTAGCTCGACCTGTGACCACTTCAATTCCCTCGCCACCAGCTTGTTTAAATACCGCCAGTGCGCGGTTCATCCATTTCACGCTGAGTTTATAGCGCATGGGATGGGCTAAAACCGCCACGCCTCCTGCGGCTTTAATCCAAGCCACCGTCTCTTCCAAACTAGCCCAAATCGTCGGCACGAATGCCGGTTGACCTTTGCTTAAATAGCGGTCAAACGCTTCTTGCTGAGTGGTTACATGCTGATGGGTTAATAAAAAATCGGCAAAGTGCGAACGGGTAATTTCACCATTACCAGCCGCTTGGGTGACAAATTCATAAGCGCCAAAAATCTTCTTTTTTTCCAATTTTTCGGCAATTTGTTTAGCTCGCAAATCACGAATACTTTGTTGCTGGGCAATGCCTTCGCTCAAAGTCAGATTATCAGGATCGATATTCAAACCAACGATATGCAAGCATTGATTCAAATGACTGGCGGATAATTCAATGCCATTGATTAAGCGCATTCCCAATCCTGCTGCGGTTTGTTGCGCTTCAGCTAAACCGTTGGTGGTGTCATGGTCGGTCAAGGCTAAAACCGTGACGCCTTTTTCATGGGCACGTTTCACTAATTCGGTTGGTGAAAGTGCGCCATCAGAAGCGAGGGAATGGCTGTGTAAATCGTAAATGTCGGTCACTATGCGTAATCTCGGTAAAGTTTGGAATATAAGCCATTTTTTTGAATCAAGGTTTCGTGGCTGCCTTGTTCGCAGATTTGCCCCTGCTCAAACACATAAACGTGATCGGCTTGTTTAACCGCGCTTAGTCGATGGGCAATAATTAAAGTGGTTCGGCCTTGCAAAAAGCTGTTTAAGGCTTGATGCAGTTTGTATTCGGTTTCGGTATCTAATGCGGAAGTGGCTTCATCTAAAATCACTACCGACGGCTTGCTGACTATCATCCGTGCAATGGCTAAACGCTGGCGTTGACCACCGGATAACCTGACCCCTTGTCGTCCGACCACGGTATCTAAGCCCAGTTCCATTTCCAGTACGGTTGATTTTAATTGCGCTAATTCCAGCGCTTCCCACAACTCGCGGTCATCAATCTCTCGGCCTAAAGTCAGATTGGCGCGAATACTGGCATTTAATAAAGCCGGATTTTGCAACACGGTCGCCACATGCTCACGCACTACATCCAAACCGATTTCATTAATTGGCGTGTCATTAAAATAAATCATGCCTTGATTGGCTGGATATAAACCAATCAAGGCTTGCGCCAAGGTCGATTTACCGCCGCCACTGGCACCGACTAAAGCGATTTTTTCACCGGCTTTAATCCGCAAATTGATGCCATTCAAAACCGGCTCATCGTTATAACTGAAATGCAGGTTTTTAACGCTAACAGCAACGGTTTTTTTATTTAAAAACGGATTGCGATGATGCGGATATTGCGGCTCACGTTGCAAAGTCGTTAGTTGATTAACCCGATTTAACGCCCCACGCGCGGCATAAAAAGCTTGTTGGATACTCAAAATCTCTTGTACCGGCGCCATCATGAACCATAAATAGCCAAACACCGCCAACATTTCGCCAATGGTTAAATCCGAATACAACACCATCAGCATCGCGGTGGCGCGGAAAATGTCGAAACCAAACAAAAAGGTTAAGAAACTCATCCGCACTGCAGCATCACTTTTCCAAGCAAAAATGGTTGAATGATCTTTCACCGCTTGGGCGCTGTTGATCAGTTGTTGGCAATAATGCTGTTCGCGGTTACTGGCACGAATTTGGTGAATGGCTTCTAAAGTTTCGCTGAGTGCTTGTTGGAAAACGCTATAAGCTTTGTTTTCGTTGATTTTTAAATCTTTGACTTTTGAGCCTATCGCTTTGGCTAGATAAATCACCACCGGATTTAAAACGATAATAAACAAGCCCAATTGCCAATTCATCCACAATAAAATCAGCGCCGTACCCAGTACGGTGAAACAAGCGACAATCAATTTGCTGATGGTTGAGCCGATGAAATTATCCAAAGTATCTAAATCGGTCACCATGTGCGCCGCCACGGTGCCGCTGCCTAAGCTTTCGTATTCGGACATCGAGATGGTTTGCAACTGGCCAATTAAATCAGCGCGGATTCTGAACACTACCTCTTTGGCGATATTGGAAAATTGGCGGGTTTGAATGATGTTGAGTACCAAAGTCGCCAGCCTTAGCAACAAACTCACCACCAACACGCCACCAATGTAAAACATTGGCTGCTGCCATTCGATCGGTAACCAAGGATTGATGGTATTCAGGACTAGGCTGGGATGATTCAGCAACACTTCATCCACCAATAACGGCATCAACAACGGTACCGGAACGCTGGCGGCGGTGGCCAGAAACGCAATCAAATTTCCGATAATCAGTTGTTTTTTATGCGTTAAGGCAATTTGAATAATGTATCGCCAAGAATATTTGGCTTGGCTAAGCGTGTGTTTTTTTTTCAAAGGGATAAGATAGCTAAATTGGGCTTTGTTTATTATAAAGTGGTTCAATTATTTTTACTTTATAGGTGAGGCAACGCCATGCCAGACAAATTAGCTAACCGGATATTAATCGGATTCCTAGTGCTGGGTGGCTTGTTCAGTCGCTATGGTTTCGCCAGTGAGGATGCCAGTCAAAATCAAATTGCACAACGTCAGGCGTTTTTACAAGCCGAGCGTTATATCGCTCAAGGCCGAAATGAAGACTATCTAATCTTAGCCGCCAGCTTAAAAGACTACCCACTCTACCCTTTTTTGCATTATCAATGGCTAAAAAACCATCTCGATGATCAAGCAAGCATTGAACAGTATCTGAGTGAATATGCTGACAGTCGTTATGCGCAACAGTTGCTGAGCAAATGGTTACTATCATTGGCAAAACAGCATCGCTGGGACCTAGTGCTTAGCCATCAATACCCGAGCAATTCTCCAGAAACACAATGCTTATTTGCCTTAGCGCAATATCACAGCAATCAACCACAAACCGCTTTGGATCGCGCCAAACAGTTATGGCTACAAACTGATCCTGATTCGGAAACTTGCGATGCTTTGTTTGGCTTATTAAAACAGTCCAGCAGTTTTGATAGCCAATTAGCTTGGCAAAAATTTCAACAACAAATAACCGCCAACAATCCACAAACCGCTAATCAATTAATAAGCCTGTTGTCAGATCAACAGGCAAAAACCGCCAAGCTTTGGTTAAAACTGTTTAAGCAACCTGAGTTAGTCACTGATGTTACGCAGTCACAGTTGAATCCGATATTATAAAAGGATGAAAAAAGCAGAATTAGAGTTATACACGGATTACCTGATCAGCACATTTGGAGCGGCGACAGCGACGGGTATTTCAGCGATGTTGGATGGTGAAGTGAGTCATG
>CAMCSF010000163.1 GCA_945877625.1 Methylomonas koyamae
TAATAGATGAAGAACGGAATCATCGGTACACCGTGTGTTGAATAGGCTGTACCAGCGGCAATCCAGTCACACAAACCACCTGCTTCGTTAATCCCTTCTTGTAAAACCTGACCGTGCTTGTCTTCTTTGTAGAACATCAACTGTTCAGCGTCTTGCGGGGTATAAAGCTGACCGACTTGCGACCAGATACCCAGCTGTCTGAACATGCCTTCCATACCAAAAGTACGCGATTCATCAGGCACAATCGGCACAATGCGTTTACCGATTTGTTTGTCTTTAACCAGAATGTTCAAAATCCGCACAAAAGCCATCGTGGTGGAGATTTCATGGCCTTCGCCAGTGCCTTCCAACATCGCTTTAAACGCTGTCAAAGCAGGGATTTCTAATGGGTAAGACTTAGCGCGTCTGGCGGGCAAATAACCACCCAAATCAACACGACGCTGACGCATGTATTTCAATTCTTCTGAATCTTCTGGGAAACGAATGTAAGGCAGATTAACCAATTCTTCGTCAGTCACAGGCAATTGATAACGATCACGAATCAATTTGATTGATTCCATGCTCATTTTTTTCTGTTGGTGACTGGTATTTTGCGCTTGGCCGGAATCACCCATGCCGTAACCTTTAATGGTTTTCGCCAAAACCACGGTCGGTTGATTTTTATGATTTACCGCTGCATTAAACGCCGCAAAGACTTTAATCGGGTCATGGCCGCCACGGTTTAATTCCCAAATATCACGATCGGTATAGTCTTTAACTAACTCTTGCAACTCAGGCGTATTAAAGAAACGCTCGCGAACATAGGCGCCATCTTTAGATTTGAAGGTTTGATAATCACCGTCAACGCATTCCATCATACGTTTAACCACCAAACCGTTTTTATCACGCGCTAACAATGCATCCCAACGACGACCCCAAATCACTTTGATGACGTTCCAGTTCGCACCGCGGAAATTGCCTTCTAATTCTTGGATGATTTTGCCGTTACCGCGAACAGGGCCATCTAAGCGCTGTAAGTTGCAGTTAACCACGAAAATCAGATTGTCTAATTTCTCACGACCAGCCATACCAATCGCGCCCAAAGTTTCTGGCTCATCGGTTTCACCGTCACCCAAAAACGCCCAAACTTTACGACCATCGGTATTAGCGAAACCACGATCTTGCATATAACGCATGAAACGGGCTTGGTAAATCGCCATGATTGGGCCTAAACCCATAGAAACGGTGGGGAACTGCCAAAAATCAGGCATCAACCAAGGATGCGGATAAGACGATAAACCTTTGCCACCGACTTCTTGGCGGAAGCTATCCATTTGATCATCGCTCAAACGGCCTAATAAAAAGGCGTGGGCGTAAATACCTGGCGAAGAATGACCTTGAGAGAAAATTAAATCGCCGCCGTGTTTTTCAGAAGGGGCGCTCCAGAAATGATTTTGACCAACATCGTACAAAGTCACCGCAGAGGCGAAACTGGCGATATGGCCACCAACGTTGGTGTATTTATTGGCACGCAACACCATCATCATCGCATTCCAGCGCACATAAGAACGCACGGTGCGTTCCAAATCGGTATTACCGGGGAATTTTGGCTGTTTGTCGATGGTAACGCTATTGACGTAAGGAGTGGTGGCACTGAAAGGAATATCTAAGCCAGATTGTCTGGCGGTACTCACTAATTTTTCAATCAGAAAACTAGCGCGATCGCTACCTTCTTTTTCGATAACCGATTCGAGCGCTTCCATCCACTCGCGGGTTTCTTCAGGGTCAATATCGTGTAATCCGTTAACGTCGGTGTTTAAGCTGTTATTCATTACGAGGCCTGGGAAAAATCGTTGGACTATCCGTAAAAAGGATACCCGAAAAGCCCGCTTTCAGCATGTTTTTTTCCGATTTATACCGCTTTCATTAAGCAAAAATCACCAATTTATCGATTAACAACGCTATGAACTGCAAGACAACATCGAACATCCCGCCCGCTGTTTAGCCCAATCAGGGCGTTTTTCAGCAAATTGTTGCTTAGCTTCTTGTTCATCATAAGGCCGGCGTAATACGTTTAATAATTCACGCACACCGCTAAAATCGCCATTCTCTGCTTGATCAATCGCCAGTTGAGCCAAATAGTTTCGCAACACATACTTGGGATTGACCGCATTCATCGCCGCCCGTCGCTGTTGATGAGGACGCCCATCGACTTTAAGCCGCTGTAAATAACCCCTGAGCCAAGATTCGGCGATTATTTTGACTTCCGCATTGAGCGGTGCATAGCTACTGGTCTGCAAAAGCGCCTCAAAACTGGCCGCCGCATCATCCAAATCCAAATCCGCCAAACCGCGATAAAACAAAGTCATATCGGTTTCAGCGATTTTTAACAGACTTAACAAATCCGCCACCAAGCTATCGTCAGTTTGTGGATTAAAACTCAGCAAGCCCAATTTATTAGCCATATGGGTTTGCCATGCTTGCTCAAATTGGCTGCTATAAACCTGTAACGCTTGCTGCAACGGTTCGACTTGCTCAATCAACGGATAAATCGCATTCGCCAATTGCACTAAATTCCAATACGCAATTTTGGGTTGATTTCCAAATCGATAGCGACGACCGTTGGCATCGGTGGTGTTCGGTGTCCAATCGGGATCATAATTTTCCAACCAACCATACGGACCATAATCAATGGTTAAGCCCAAAATCGACATATTGTCGGTATTCATCACCCCATGCACGAAACCCACCCGCTGCCAATGCGCGACCATTTCAGCGGTTTTGCGACAAACCTCTTCAAACCATTGCAGATAAACATCAATTGACGGTTCACCCAAATGCGGAAAATCATTGCGTATCGTGAAATCGACCAAGGTTTTTAATGTAGCCAAATCTTGTCGCGAACTAAAAATCTGAAAACTACCAAATCGCACAAACGACGGCGCAACCCGACAAACCACCGCGCCCAATTCCAACTGCGGATGACCGTCATAAAACATATCCCGCAACACCTGTTCACCGGTCAACACCAAACTTAAAGCCCGAGTGGTCGGCACGCCTAAATGATGCATAGCTTCGCTGCACAAAAACTCCCGTACCGAGGAACGTAATACCGCCAAACCATCAGCACCACGAGAATAGGGGGTTGCACCCGCGCCTTTTAATTGCAAAGCCAAGCGCTGACCATTTTGCCCAAGCACCTCACCCAAGTTAATCGCTCGTCCATCGCCTAATTGCCCCGCCCATTGCCCAAACTGATGACCGCCGTAACACATGGCATAAGGCTGCATACCAACTGCCAAACGATTACCAACAAACACCTGTTTAAAATCATCGGACTCACAAATGTCGTCAGCCACCCCCAATTCTGCGGCGAGCTCAGATGAATAAGCCACTAACTGTGGCGCCGAAACTGAGCTGGGTGACACCAATGAATAACAAGCCTTGTAAACTTGGCGGCGATAATTCTCAGTTTCTGAATCACCCGGTAATTGTTGAATAAAGCGATTATCAAAATGCAATTTATCGAGAGGATGAATACTAGGCATGGATAACATAAAATCAGGTTTGGATTAGAGCTTATAAGCGGCTAAGATAGCCAAGTTTAAGCTACTATGTCACAAACCACTTCCCTACAGGCATTATCAATGAAAAATTCGCTTACTCAATCTTACTTAAAAGCGGCAAAACTTAGCGCAATCCTAGTGTTTGGCAGCGTTGCAGCAAGCCAATTAACCGGTTGCGTAACAGTCGGCCAAGAGTTTGCCGCCCACCGCGTTGCAGAAATCAAAATCGGCCAAACCAAACGCCAAGAAATCACCGAATTATTTGGCACACCTTGGCGCACAGGCATGGAAGACGGTCGTCCAACTTGGACTTACGGCATTTACAAATACGCCTTATTTGGCGGCAACGACTCACAAGATTTATTGATTCGCTTCGACCCACAAGGCATCGTGCGTTCTTATACCTTTAACTCAACTCGCAAATAATCTACCAGCTTGCCGATTGTGCGGTTAACGCTGTTAATTTCGCTGTTACTGCTTACTTTTAGCGTAACAGCGGAAACCACCAGCTCGCCTAAACCGGTTTTATTACTACAAACTGGCGATAAAACCCGACCCGAATTTTTCATTCGCAACCTTTATCCTTGTCCGTTAGAAGTTCAGATTGATTGGGGCAAACACGACAACATCAGCGCCGAACCCGATTTACCTCATCGCTTTGTCGTCGCCAGCGGCGATTCGCCAGCCTTATTTAAAGTCACCCCCGACCAACCCCGCAAAAGCAGCCAATTCAGCCTCAGCTATCGCTATATTTTTGGCCGACCATTAAGCAACTATCACAGTCAATATCTTTACCAACCACCGATTGCCCCCAAAGCCAGATTTCGGATAAGCCAAGCTTTCGACGGCAAATTCAGCCACACCGACGCCCAAAATCGTTATGCCGTGGATATATCCATGCCTTTAGATACAGCCGTTTATGCGGCACGGGCTGGGATAGTGATTGATGTCAAAGACAGCTACAGCGATCACGGCAAACAAACCGACCTCGCCAGCAAAGCCAACAGCATCCGCATCTTGCACGACGACAGCTCAATGGCGGTCTACGCCCATTTGGCGCTCGAAAAAGCCCAAGTTAAAGCCGGTATGTCGGTCGCAGCGGGGCAATTGATCGCTTATTCCGGCAACACCGGCTACAGCTCCGGCCCACATTTACATTTTGCGGTGCAGATTAATCAAGGGATGGAATTGGTATCGGTGCCGTTTGAGTTTGGCGATGCAGGGCAGAAGGGGATTGAGCCGAAGTTTGGGGAATGGTTACACGGTATAACCCCTTAAACAGATACACTTCTATGATTTTTCAACACACCTACTATTTTCAAGAATGCCGTAAATTTTATGTCACCTAGCCAATTCCAAATCCAAATCCTCGCGTGGTTCGATCAACACGGTCGAAAAGACCTACCTTGGCAACAAGACATAAACCCTTATCGGGTTTGGTTATCCGAAGTGATGCTGCAACAAACTCAAGTTGTGAGCGTAATCGCTTATTTCAATCGCTTTATTAGCCGTTTTCCAACCGTACAAAGCTTGGCTGGGGCTGATGTTGACGAGGTTTTACAACATTGGTCGGGGTTGGGTTATTACGCTCGGGCTAGAAATTTACACAAAACTGCGCAAATCATTGCTGCTAATGGCGGTCAGTTTCCGCAAACGGTTGAAGCCTTGAGTGATTTACCGGGGATTGGCCGTTCAACCGCAGGGGCGATTTTGAGTATTGCTTGCGGTCAAAGCCAACCGATTTTAGATGGCAATGTGAAACGGGTGTTGGCGCGATTTCAGGCGGTGATGGGTTGGCCGGGGGAAACCAAAGTGGCGGCTCAGCTTTGGGAGATTAGCCAGCGTTATACGCCACAACAACGCACCGGTGATTACACCCAAGCGATGATGGATTTGGGGGCGACGCTGTGTACTCGCAGCAAACCTAAGTGCGAAATTTGTCCGGTGACTGAGGCTTGTTTAGCAAAGCAACAGGGTTTGGTTGGGCAATTACCGCAATCTAAACCGAAAAAGTCGTTACCGACGAAAGCGATTTATTTTTTGGTTTTAATCGATCAACAAGATCAGGTGTTACTGGAAAAACGGCCACCAAGCGGAATTTGGGGTGGCTTGTGGAGTTTGCCTGAATTTGCTGATTTGCCGGCTTTAGATGCGTGGTCTGCTCAATATGGCTACCAAATTAGTCATCAACAAATTTTGCCAGCTGAGCGGCACAGCTTTTCGCATTATCACCTTAGCTATACGCCGATTCTGGCAAAATTGGAAAACCCTATAAACAATGTGATGGAAGCCGATTCCGCGCTTTGGTATAAAGCCAGCGACATTGATTTATTAGGTTTGCCGACGCCGATTAAGCGTTTGCTGACAATATTACCCAGAGGATAATTATGACGAGAATGGTTAAATGCCTAAA
>CAMCSF010000164.1 GCA_945877625.1 Methylomonas koyamae
TTTGCCAACCCCCAGCAAAAGCTTCGGAGCGCAGGATTCAAGCGGCAGTCGGGTGGGCTTTCTTTTGGTTACTTTTCTTTGCCCAAACAAAGAAAAGTAACTCGCCTGTCGGTGCGACCAATCGGCAGGATAGCCGATTGGCATTTACCCTTTAGGGCGAAAAACACGGATGTCTTTCGTGAAACCGACATCTAAATAAACCTCGCAACGCGAATCCTTATAAGTAGATCATCATCACGACAAATCAGGGTTAATTTTGCCATCAATCAACATAATTCGCCGATCTGCTGAACTGGCAAAAACCGGATCATGGGTCACCGCCACCACCGCTTTACCAGTTTGATGGGCTAAATCGCGGAGAATTTGCTGAACCAGCGCACCAGAAGCCGTGTCGAGATTACCGGTCGGTTCGTCAGCTAGAATCACTAAAGGGTCATTCGCTAAAGCGCGGGCAATTGCCACACGTTGCCTTTGGCCACCAGAAAGTTGATGCGGGTATTTATGGCTTTGATTAGCAACGCCCAAGCTCTCTAATAAAGCCATGCCGCGTTGATTAATCTTGGCTTCGTTTAATCGCCCCAAGCGACGCATCGGCAGCGTAACATTGGCTAACACGGTAAATTCCGCCAGCAAAAAATGAAACTGAAACACAAAGCCGAGTTTTTCCAGACGACGATTGGCTAATTGCTCTTCATTCAGCCGCGAGACATTTTCGTTATCCAGCCAAATCTGGCCGCTTGTCGCGACATCCAATAAGCCTAATAAATACAGCAACGACGATTTACCAGAACCCGACGGCCCCATGATACAAACAAACTCGCCTGCCTGAATCTCTAGGCTAATATCGTCAACCAGTGTCACCGGCATTTCACCAGCTAAACGGCGAACTAAGTTTTCGGCTTTTAAAATACTCACCTAAGCCCCCCGCAAAATTTCCACCGGATGCACTTTACCGGCCCGTCTAGCTGGCAAATAAGCCGCTAAGATACAAGACGACAACGCGAATAAAACCGCCAGTTCAAATTGCTCTATCCCCCACCAAATCGGCAAAAAGGCTTTTTCGGTAACCCCTGGTGGTTTGACTTCAATAGTAGACAAGATGTGCATTAACCCCGCGCCCAGCAACAGCCCAAATACACTGCCGATAGCGCCGATAATACTGCCTTCAAACAAGAAAATCAGCCGTATATCGTTGGCGTGAAAACCCATTGATTTCAGGATGGCAATATCGCGAGTTTTCTCGATCACAATCGTCGATAAGGTGTTGTAAATGCCAAATGAAGCGACAATTAAAATCGCCAACACCACGCTGAACATGATGATATTGCGGACGGTTAGCAAACTTAAAATATCTTCCGAAGCTTCTGTCCAAGAGGTGGCTTTATAGGCAATGGCGGTTTCGATGCGATGAGCGATGTCGCGAGCTTGATAAGGGTCATCGAGTTGGATAATGAAACGGTTAATCCGATTCGGCCTGTCAAACATCACTTGTGCGCGTTTTAAATTCGCAAAGCTTTGGCTTTCATCATAAATCGCATTACCCGTGCGAAAAATGCCAACCACTTTCATCACCCGCGAACCGCTTTGGGTGGCGACACTGATATTGCGCCCTAAGCCAATTTGGAATTTATCTGATAAGCCGCGACCAATAATGATGCCATTGGGATTGGCGGTCAGCGCGTCTAAACTACCTTGCTGCATTTTTTCTTGAATGGTGGAAACGGTTTTCATCTTACTGGGAATAATCCCCGACAAACTGCCCGCTTGTTCGCGCCCAGCAAAACTCAGCACCACCGGCCCAATCAAAACCGGTGCAATCCGTAAGCCGGGCAAGGTTTCGATTAACGCCAGTTTTTCGCGATAGCTACGAATCCCGCGCACTTCGGTTTTAGGGGTTAAATGCTGAATATGCACCGCACCGTCGGTCCAACGTAATTGCGCGGGCTGGATTTGTGGATGGCGATATTCGTCATAAATGGTGATGTGCGGACTGTTATCGACCAAGCGTTTGATGAAATCATTCTCGGAGCCACGCATTAACGCCGACACCGCCAAGAAAAACGCCACGCCCAACACCACCCCCGACAAAGACACCAAAGTTTGCCGCTTGCGACTGGTTAAATGGGTTAAGGCAATTTGCAGTTGAATCGGCATTAGGGTTGGCTACTCTGGATTCGAACCGTTTGACCTTCGCGTAAATTAGCGGATAAGGTAGTGACAATCTGGCTGTCTGCCGCTAGACCACTGACAATTTCGGTACGCTCGGCGCTAGTGATACCAGTCACTACCGCTTGTTTGTGGAGCTGATTATCGGTCACAAGCCAAACCGTGTTGTTATCAATAGCGAATGTCGGCACTAACAAAACCTCATCGCGTTTTTCGACAATCAAATTAGCATCGACGGTCATCCCAATTTGTAATTGGCCAGGATCGGTCAAACCAATCCGCACCCGATAACTACGCGCCACCGGATCGCCTTTTGGGGTAATTTCGCTGACCACGCCATCAAACACTTGCTTAGGCAAAGCATCACTGCGTAACACCACCGCTTGCCCGACGCGCACTTGAGCAATATCTTCTTCATCGACTTGGGCGGTGATTCTCAAAGGCGCACAGCAAGACAGATAAAAAATCGGCTGACCGGCGGGAATAAATTGACCAATTTCACCGTCACGCTTGATGATTAAGCCATCAGCAGGCGCGGTTAAGGTCATAAAATCGCGTAAGGCATTAGCGCGATTAACGCTGGCAACGGCGGCATCTAAATCGGCTTTGGCGCGGTCAATATCGAGTTTGGCAACCAGATTACGCTGGCCTAAAGTTTGTAGCCGTTCAAAATATTGGCGGGCAAAATTAGCGCGAACCGCCAGTTCAGTCACTGTGCTGGTTAAATCGCTGTCGTTTAATCTCGCCAGCAATTGGCCTTTATGGACGGTTTGGCCTTCATCAATCGCCAATTGCAACAAATGTCCGGCTTGGCGAGAGGCAATCGGTAAAGTCACAGAAGGTTCGACGGTGCCAGTTGCGTAAATTGCTTCAACCGCAGGGCCACGACTGACAGTAACAACCGTGACCTTTCGCGGCCATTGCCACCATAAAAACCAAGCGATTGCAACCAGCAATACAATGGTGAATATCAGCCAATTCCGAGTTTTGCGCATTGAGTAAAGACTCCGTGTTTTGTTCCATAACGTCAATATACATCATCTTCAATACAATCTAGCGACCAACACCCATTACTTTAAACTCAAAGTTTATATTCTATAAACCTATATTATTCTTTAAACTAAATAAACACATCGCTACAATGCGCGGCGGAGATAGTCGTTACACCGTCTGCTTTTACTGTATAAAATCAGGCGTTTTTTTAACCAACAGAGGTCCTTATGAGCAAAATCTTAAACGAAGTACTACTCGCTAACCGTGGTTACGTTGCCAACTTCACCAAAGGCGACTTGGCTATGCCACCTGCGCGCCAATTTGCAATTTTGACTTGTATGGATGCTCGTTTAGATCCTGCTAAATACGCCGGTTTATCAGAAGGCGATGCTCACGTTATCCGTAACGCTGGTGGCCGTGCCAGCGATGACGCGATTCGTTCGTTGGTGATTTCTTATAAATTATTGGGCACTAAAGAATGGTTCGTGATTCACCACACCGATTGCGGTATGGAAACATTCACCAACGACATCATGAGCGACTTATTAGCCAGCAGCTTAAAAACCTCTAGCGTTGACGCCACAGGCTGGCACGACAACAACGCTGGCCCAGGTTCAACCGATGGCAAATACATCAACTGGTTAACTATTAAAGACCAAGCTGAAAGCGTATTAGAAGACGTAAAACGCATCAAAGCTAACTCATTAGTGCCAAGCGATATTCCCGTTTATGGTTATGTTTACGATGTAAAAACTGGCAGCTTGATTGAAGTACCAGCAGCAACAGAAGCTGGTAAAGCGAGTTAAGTTTTTCCAGTAAATCGTGGGTTGACAGTCTGCAACCCGCCCCTAAAAACCCGCAAGCCACTGGGCTTAGCGGGTTTTTTATTGCCTCGCATCATTAATCCTCAACGTGCGTTAGCGTACTGAATCCCCTGCTCGCCAACAATAAACTGTGCCCTAGAGCGAGTTGATTAATATGCGTTTTCGCACCAAGGCCCGCTTTATGTCATACCGGTTTTTTAACCTTTCAATCATTAATGGTCGGTCGGCGCATTAACCGATAACCATCATTTAGCAAGGAGACAGATTATGTGCGGAATCATTGGCGCGATTGGTCAAGGCAATGTAGTGCCTTTTTTATTAGAAGGCTTAAAACGTTCAGAATACCGTGGTTACGATTCGGCGGGACTTGCGGTGGTTGAACATGGCGAGCTACAACGACAACGACAAGTCGGCAAAGTATGCGGCTTAGAAGCGTTGCTAAAAATTTACCCCTTACAAGGCAAACTCGGTATTGCGCATACCCGCTGGGCGACACACGGCAGACCGAGCACCGACAACGCTCACCCGCATATCAGCTGCGACAAAGTCGCGGTGGTGCATAACGGCATTATTGAAAACCACGAAGCCCTCCGCGCTGCGCAAATTCGCCGTGGTTATCAATTTACCTCAGAAACCGACACCGAAGTGATAGTCCACCAACTCCACGAAGAGCTACAAACCACCCCCAATTTGGTCGAAGCGCTACAAGCCACGGTCAAAAAACTCCACGGTGCTTATGCACTGGGCGTGATTAGCCGCGATGATCCGGACACTTTAGTGGTCTGTCGCAAAGGTAGCCCGTTGGTGATTGGCGTCGGCAAAGGCGAATACTTCATCGCCTCCGATGTCGCCGCGCTGTTGCCGGTGACTCAGCGTTTTATCTTCTTGGAAGACAACGACATCGCTGCCATTACCAAAGACAATTTACTGATTTATAACGGCCAAGGCCAAATCGTCAGCCGTCCGATTAAACACAGCCAGCTAAAAGCCGATTCAGTCAGCAAAGGCGATTTTCCACATTACATGCTGAAAGAAATCTACGAACAACCACAAGCGATTCAATCCACCCTAGCCGGTCGTTTTATCCAACATCAACTGCAAGCCACCAGCTTTGGACATCAAGCTTATGAAGTGTTCAAACAGATTAAATCAGTGCAAATCATCGCCTGTGGCACCAGTTATCACGCCGGATTAATCGCCAGCTATTGGCTAGAAAAAATTGCCAAAGTGCCCTGCCGCATCGAAGTGGCCAGTGAGTTTCGCTATCGGCAGCCGATGATTAGCCCCGACACGCTAATCGTCACCATCTCCCAATCTGGCGAAACTGCCGACACCTTGGCGGCCTTACAAGAAGCCAAAAAACTCGGTGCCAAATACGCCTTGGCGATTTGTAATGTCCCCGAAAGCTCGATAGTCAGAGAATCAGATTTAGTCTTGCTGACCCACGCCGGCCCCGAAATTGGCGTCGCCTCCACCAAAGCCTTCACCACTCAATTAGTCGGCTTGATGATGTTGGTATTGGCAGTCGGTAAACATTTCGGCTTGGATCAAGACAGCGAACAACAAATCACCGATGAGCTGTTTTCCCTGCCCAGTAAAATCGACCAAGTGTTGTTATTGGCTCAGCAAATAGAAACCACCGCCCTTTCATTAACCAGCGCCCAACACGCTTTGTTCTTAGGCCGAGGCACCCAATATCCGGTAGCGATGGAAGGTGCATTGAAGCTAAAAGAAATTTCCTACATCCACGCCGAAGCCTACCCAGCCGGTGAGCTAAAACACGGGCCATTAGCGCTCATCGACGCCAATATGCCGGTGATTGCTATCGTGCCCAACAACAGCTTGCTGGAAAAACTCAAATCCAATCTGCACGAAGTCAGCGCGCGCGGTGGCAAGTTGATTGTGTTTATTGATGAACA
>CAMCSF010000165.1 GCA_945877625.1 Methylomonas koyamae
TGGTCGTACTGGCCGTGCCGGTCGTACCGGTGATGCGATTTTGTTTGTTTCGCCACGCGAAAAACGTTTGTTAGCCAATATCGAGCAAGCCACCAAACAAAAAGTTGAAGAAATGCAATTGCCTTCAACCGAGTTCATCAACAACACCCGTATCAATAAATTTAAACAACGAATTACTGATACGTTAGCGGCTGAAGAATTAAGCTTTTATAGCCAGTTAATCAATCAGTATCAAGTTGAACATGATGTGCCAGCGCTTGATATTGCTGCAGCGTTAGCGAAATTGATGCAAGGTGACACACCGTTATTGTTAAAAGAACCAAGCAAAAAGCCGCGTAAAGATAGCGACCGCGAACGTAGCGATGATAGACGTGGTGGTGAAAGAGAGCGTGGCCCAAAACGTGAGAAAGGTCGTTCTGCTGCGGTTGAAATGGAAATGTTCCGTATCGAAGTAGGCCACAGTGATGGCGTGAAACCGGGCAATATCGTTGGTGCGATTGCTAACGAAACCGGTATTGATGGCGATCACATTGCGCGGATCAAAATTGAAGAAAACTACAGCACGGTTGAATTGCCTGCTGGTATGCCGAAAGACTTATTCCAAGCTTTGAAAAAAGTCCGTGTTGTCGGTAAGCCGCTGAATATTTCTAAATATGATCCTAGTTTGGTCAAAAAAGATAAAAGCAAAAAACGGATGAGCTCAACATCGGTTAAGCGCAAAAAAGATTAAGGAAAGTAATAGGCTCTTCGATTTATCGAAGAGCCTGAATGATTTAACGCTTGATTTTCGCTTTTTGTCGGCGAGCTTCCATCGGATCTTTTTGAAGTGGGCGATAGATTTCAACTCTATCGCCTGCATTCAAAACTTTATCCAGCTCACAAAGTTGTCCAAAAATTCCCACCTTGTTTTTCTGCAAATCGATTTCCGGCCATTGTTTCAAGATGCCTGATTCGATAATCGCTTGTTCAACCGTGCTTTCACTGGAAACGGTTAAATTTAAGACGGTTTGTAATTTGGCTGTTGCATAAGCCACTTCAATAGCAATCAATTCAGCTGCCATAAAGCGATTTTGCCCGTTGGGTAAATGAAGTGACCATAGTGTTACAGATTTGGTTAAAAACTGGCCCGAATGCCAGTGAAGCCAAGGTGCCAGCGATTTCAAATTCCAAGTCCAGCGAGATTTTGCTGGCATCTTCGCGTAACGGCATAAATGTCCAAACACCTTCTAGCGAAGAAAAGGGGCCATCGAGCAAACTCATATAAATTTTGCCGCCCTCATCGATGCGATTACGAGTAGCGAATGATTTATGAAAACCGGCTTTAGCAATTTGAATTTCGCCTTCGACGATGTCACCTTCACGTTTCAAAATCCGACTGCCAGCGCACCAAGGCAAGAATTGCGGATAGGCTTCAATGTCATCAACAATGTCGAACATTTGTTGCGCTGAAAACTTAACCAAGGCGCTTTTTTGAACCACAGTCATCATTAAAGCACTCCCACAACGTGCAAGAACACTAGGAAAACTGCGCCAGGTGCAACGTATTTAATCAATAACTGCCAAGCTTGAAAGCCTTGTTCAGGTAAAGCCAATTCTTGTTGTGAATCTTGTTGGCTTAATACCCAACCGGCAAAAACCGCTAAGCCTAAACCACCTAATGGCAACATTAAATTCGCGGTTAAGTAATCAAGCAATTCAAACAAATTTTTACCGAATAGCTTGAAATCAGACCAAGCATTAAACGACAACACCACGCCAACACCTAATACCCAGCAAGCTGAACCCGACCAAATGCAGGCTTGTTTTCTGTCGATATTTTTGTTTTCGATCAACCAAGCAACAGCGGGTTCTATTAAGGAAATTGAAGAGGTGAGGGCGGCGAAAAACAATAAGATAAAAAACAGCAAACCAAACAACCAACCGCCGGTCATGTGACCAAATGCTAACGGTAGAGTTTGGAAAATTAAGCCGGGGCCAGCGCTGGCTTCTAAATGATTGGCAAACACTAATGGAAAAATCGCGATGCCAGCCAATAAGGCGACAAGGGTGTCGGCACCAGCGATGATAAAGGTGGTTTTAGCAATAGAAACGTCTTTCGGCAAATAAGAGCCATAAACCATAATCGCCCCCATGCCTAAGCTGAGGGTGAAAAAAGCGTGACCCATAGCGGTTAAAACTGCGTCGCTGTTAATTTTGCTGAAATCAGGATTGAATAAAAAGTGGATGCCTTGTTGATAAGCGCCCGAAGACATGGCATAGGCTATCAATAAAAATAAAATCACAAATAAAGCCGGCATTAAAAAGCGCACGGTTTTCTCCAAACCGCCTTGAACACCGCGCATCACCACTTGCATAGTCGTTGCCATAAAAACGCTATGCCAGAAAATTTGTTGAATCGGGCTGGCCATTAAGTTATCAAATATTGCTTTGATAGCCGTTGCATCGGCGCCCGAAAAACTGCCAAAAAAGCCTTTTGTGACGTAGGCCATAGACCAGCCAGCAATAACACTGTAATAAGCCAGAATTAAAAAGCCAGCGATGATGCCCATCCAGCCTAAATATTGCCAGCGCGGATCGGCTTTGGATTGGCTGGCTAAGGTTTGCATGGTGTCGATTGGGTTTTTTTGACCTTGTCTACCCAGCATAATCTCGGCAATCATAATGGGGATGCCAATCAATAAAACACAGATTAAGTAAACTAACACAAAGGCACCACCACCATTTTCGCCGGTGATGTAAGGGAATTTCCAAATATTACCCAAGCCAACCGCTGACCCGGTAGCAGCCAGAATAAAGGCAAAGCGGGAAGACCACTGGCCGTGAATAGATTGGGTTTTATCGGTCATGTCTTGAGCCTTATGTGTTTTTTAAGTCGTTATTTAGTGGGTGTACGGGTAAAATATCAAAAATCACGTATTCAGTCAGTCTAAAAAAATCTTTAAGACCTCATGGCAACCAAAAAATCTAGTAAAGCCAATAAAGCTGGCGATAACACCATTGCGGTTAATCGACAGGCAACTCACGAATATTTCATCGAAGAACAATTTGAAGCCGGGCTGGTTTTGGAAGGCTGGGAAGTCAAAAGTCTGCGCGATGGCCGTATTCAATTGAAAGAAAGTTATGTTGATATTCGACGCGGTGAAGCTTGGTTATGTGGTGCGCATATTTCGGCACTGCTATCAGCTTCGACTCACGTTAATCCTGATGCGGTGCGTCGCAAGAAATTGTTGTTACATCGTCGTGAGCTGAATAAATTGATTGGTTCGGTGGAACGTAAAGGCTTTACCTTGATCCCACTTTCTATGTATTGGATTAAAGGCCGCGCTAAATTAAAAATTGGTTTAGCAAAAGGCAAGAAATTACATGACAAGCGCGCCACCGCTAAGGACAAAGATTGGCAACGCGATAAAGCACGGATTATGAAAAAGGGTTAATCCGTTTCTGTTTTTTGAATGATTAAAGGCAAAAATTTTGGAGTTAAACAATGCGGGTTAAGGCGGTTGTGCTATTTTGTGGTTTTTTGGTGGCTTGTTCGCCATCGCAGCCACAAACGCAAAAATTGGAAGGGATGGCTCAAGGTACAACCTACCACATTACTTACTGGTCCAATGAGCCAGTTGATAATCAAATGGTTGATGCGGCCATTAAAACCACTTTCGAGGATATTGATAAAAACTTATCCAATTATCGTCCTGATTCAGTGATTGAAGTATTCAATGCCAATCAATCGACAAAAAGCCAACAAGTTGGCAGCGAAATTATTGGCTTAGTGCGTTTAGTACAATCTGTTCATCAATTAAGCAGCGGTTGTTTTGATTTAACCGTTAAACCCTTGTTTGACTTATGGGGCTTCAAAGGCGAAGCATTAACCATTCCTAGCGCCGAGGCTTTACAGCAAACCTTGGCGCAAGTCGGTATGAATAAAATTGAAATAGTCGATGATACTCATTTGCAGAAAATCCAAGCCGATGTGCGAGTTGATTTGTCGGCAGTAGGGCAGGGCTATACGGTGGGTAAAGTCAGCGAAGCATTAGAACAGCAGGGGATTACTAACTATTTGGTTGAAATTGGTGGCGAATTAAAAACCAATGGCCATAAACCAGATGGTTTAGCTTGGCGAGTGGCGGTTGAAAAGCCACTGCCTGGCGAACGTAAAATCCATAAAGTGGTGACGATGCCGAAAGACGCGCCGATGTCTGTGATGGCTTCGGGTACTTATCGCCATTATTACGAAAGCAATGGCCAGCGTTACAGCCATATCCTTGATGCTCGCACTGGTAAGCCGGTAACCCATGATTTAGTCGCGGTCACCGTGCTGAATGAAAATCCAACTGTAGCTGATGCGTGGTCAACCGCCTTGCTGTGTTTGGGGCAACAAGACGGCATTAAGTTGGCTAATGCCGAAAAAATCAACGCCATTTTTATTCGTCAACGCGGCAGTGAGTTTTTAGAAACTCATAGCGAAGCATTAAATACGGCTACTAATCTAGCCATTCAATAAATTGACAGACATTATTCGGGGAGAAATATGCTATTGGATTTAGGTGGAAACCTATTGTTTTCGGTTCATGGGGGTGGCGATGCCATTATCGGTATCATCGACCTATTGGGACATTTTTTGACAAGGCTTGAGCATTTAGCCAGTTTGTCACCTAAACAAGCATCGCTAGAAATATTGCCCGGTGTGGCGGCATTGCAAAATCTGCATCCACTATTTGTGCATTTTCCGATTGTTTTGCTAACACTGTTTTTTGTGATCGATTTGTTAGCAACGTTGATTAAAAACCCTGGATTACACAAAGTCGCTGATTGGTTTTTATATTTAGGCACTGTTTTTGCTGGGATTACCATCGCAACGGGTTTAATCGCGGCCTCATCGATTCCGCACGCTGATAATGTCCATGAAATTATGGAAACCCATGAACATTTAGGGATTACGATATTCAGTTTGGCAAGTGGTCTATCAATTTGGCGGTTTTTTGCTAAATCGGCTTTGCAGGGGGCGGCAAATGCTGTGTTTTTGTTTGTGGCGGGTTTATTGTCGATTTTTATCCTGTTTGCCGCTGATTTGGGTGGCTTAATGGTTTACAAATACGGGGTTGCTGTCGAAGCGGTGGCGGCTGAACAAACCGAAATCAATGCCGCGCATGAGCATGATCATAACCATGACCAAGCTCATGACGCTCATGCTGATTGATTGTCAGAAAAATATTTAATCTTGCTGTGGTATCCTACCCGACTTTTTTTAAGGGACTAAACAATGCGTACCCGCGTTAAAATTTGCGGCTTTACTCAGGTTGACGATGCACTTGAAGCGGCATATTTGGGGGTTGATGCGATTGGTTTGGTGTTTTATCCGCCCAGTCCTCGCAACGTAAGCATTGAAACTGCAGCAAAAATTGCTAAAGCCTTGCCGGCTTTTGTGAGCGTGGTAGCTTTGTTTGTGAATGCTGATAAAGCATTCATTGAGCAGGTTTTACAGCAGGTGCCGATTGATTGCTTGCAGTTTCATGGAGAAGAACAGCCGGATGAGTGTCGTTTGTATAACAAACCTTATATTAAAGCGATACGCATGAAGCCTGAAACCGATGTAAGCGAATTAGAACATAGCTTCTATGATGCTTCGGCTTTGTTATTGGATGCGTATCATCCTAATATACAAGGCGGTAGCGGTAGTGGTTTTGACTGGGAATTAATCCCACAAAATTGTCAATTACCGATTATATTGGCGGGTGGTTTAGCGGCTGACAATGCGGCGCAAGCAATTCGGCAAGTGAAACCCTATGCATTAGATGTCAGCAGTGGTGTTGAAGCTGGCAAAGGCGTTAAGGATGCAGCGAAAATGGCTGCCTTTATAAGAATAACTAATCAAGCGACAGAGAACTATGACTGA
>CAMCSF010000166.1 GCA_945877625.1 Methylomonas koyamae
TACTGTTTTAAAAATTCCGGCAAGGATATGCCGTGTTGAAATTGAATACGATTCATTGACATGGCGGCTAACCTCTTGAATTTTCACGTTTAGCCCAGTTTACTCTCATCTAGGGTTGATGGCTGAGTTATCTTGCTAATCAGGAAAAGTGATGTCAATATAAAGCCCAGTATTTATTGGGGGTTATCGCTTGGCTCTAATCTGTTAGCAATATTGTTATTTGCTCTTTCCTTATTAGATTCAAACGCTGTTGGATTGTTTATTGTGACTTTGGCGAATGGTCTATTTTTGATGGCTGGTATTTTTCAGGGTCTGTTTTGTCGTGAGTTTACAAAAAAGATACAAAAATCTTTACTCATTATTTTTGGTGTGCTGATAGTCATATTCTGTATTGTTTTTGATCATATGCGGATTGTTAGTAGCTTTCAGGAACGAACCGCTATTGTTAGTTTTTTTAGTTTTATTTTGTTTATTTGGCAGTTAATTGAACTAAATGCCGCTAGATCAAGCATCAATTCAATTCAAATAAGGGTGTTAATTTTTGCAACGCTACTTGAGTTAATCATTTCTAGTTTGAGAACTTGGTTTTCGCTGGCGATGCCAATGCCTGTGCAGATTGATTATCAACAAGTGCCAGCGATTCTCATTGTGTTTCTTGCTTTACAACTTGCACTTAATGTCTTGTCTTATATGTCGATTGCCGCTTATTGGGTAGAGCAAATCTCTATCGCAAACGTAGTTGCATCAAAAGAAAATCAAGTGATTAGCGCTTTGCTAGAAGAAAAGGAACATTTGTTAGCGGAAAAAAACAAATTAATTAATCGTTTAATTAAAACCAAAAAAATTGCTGAAACCGGTGCCTTATCGGCATCCTTAGCCCATGAAATTAATCAGCCTTTAGGTGCGATACAAATTAACTCAAGAATTTTGCAAAGCCTACTGAGTAAAGGCGAATTAACGCCATTATCTATGCAGGTGGTTGATAATATTATTAATGACAATAAGCGAGCCTATAAAATTATTCAAACCTTACGTAACATTTTTTATCAAGGTACCAATGATTTAAAATCTGTGAATTTGGATAGTTTTATTGAAGAAATGGCGGTTATTTTTGAACCAATTACTAGGCAAAACGCGATTCAAATCGACTATCAACTCAATGCTGATCAACCTGTTTTGCTTAATCCAAGTGAAATGCAGCAAGTCTTAATGAATTTAGTGCTGAATTCGATTGATGCAATGGCTAGTAGTCTAGTTAAGCGGATTGTTATTCAGACAAAAATTGTCGATAAGTTACTGGTGCTAACGGTGTCTGATACGGGTCCTGGCGTGAAAAAAGAGCTACATGACCGTTTATTTGAGTTGCTTGAGTCCTCAAAAGACAAGGGCTTTGGTTTAGGTCTTTGGCTATCGAAATACATCATTGAGCGTCAAAACGGCAAAATTTATTACCAACATCAAGCGGATGCTGGGGCAATTTTTGTCATCGAATTGCCAGTCATCAATCCTTATGGTGCGCTTCATGTTTGACGACACCCTACTTTAGTCGGGTTTTTATTGTTTGCAATCTTTGTGACAATCCGTGAAAAAAAGTTAAAGGGCGGCATTGTGAACATTACTGAATTAAACGACCAGGAACTAGATCAAGAACCAAATCAACAAGCAGACACCGAATCGAAGCGCATAGTCTGTTTAATCGAAGACGACGATTCCTATCGTAGCGGCTTGGAGTTATTGTTAACGCTAGAAAACTACACGGTGTATTCCTTTGCACGCGCTGAGCAATTTTTACAAACAAACCTAGAAAGTCCGGCCATTTTAGTGACTGACATCTGTTTACCCTGTCTCTCTGGGGTAGACCTTCAAGCTGAATTAATCAATCGCAACCAATTAATCCCCATCATTTTTATCACAGCAGAAAGCTCGGTTATGCAATGCGTTCAAGCAATGAAGCACAATCCGATTGATTTTCTGCTTAAGCCGTTTGAACCCCAGCAACTGTTAGACGCTGTTGGTAAAGGCTTTTTACATTTAGATCAACAACTGGCTAAACAACAGCGGCTGCTTGATTTGCAAACTAAATTAACCGCGCGGGAACTGGTGGTCTTTGATCTGATGACCAAAGGCTACAGCATCCCCGAATTGGTCGCCGAGTTACAGCTTGCCGCCTCCACCATCAAAGAATACAAAGCCAACATTTATAGAAAATTGGGCGCTAATTCATTATCCGAATTGATGTTGCTCAAGTTTGGCTAAAGAAAAATCAACATGCACTCACAGCGCAGTCTGGGTTGTTTCTTCAAATTGAGTAGAACACAGCGTTCAAAACCCAACTAAAAACTTTCAAAAATTCCAGCCTATATGACAACGATAGATTTTCAATCCCAACCTGTTGTCACTGAAGATCCTTTAGTGATTTGTTTCAGTTTATTAGCGGCTTTACATGAAAGACAAATAGGCCCAGCCGCGCTTGCGCATGGTTTTGCCCGCGATGAACATGGTCGAGTCCATCGTGGTGAAATGGCCGAAATTGGGCGTCGGCATGGGTTTATTGTTAACTGGTTTCGTAGCAAACCCTCACAAGTTCAAGCTGTGGCTTTACCCGCGTTGCTCAATCTAAAAGATGGACGAGCTTTTGTATTATTAGCCAAAGACGGTGATAACGCGCGTTTGTTAATGCCAGAAACAGGGATGGGCGAATGCAGCATGGATTTGGATCAACTCGATGAATTAGCCGATGACGAAGTGTTATTGGTTAAGCCCTTAATTCAAGGTAACGCCCGCACCCTAGTGCCGATGGGTAACTCACCGTTGAATTGGTTTTGGGGCACTTTATGGCGCTTTAAAGGCTTTTATATTGAATCGATGTTAGCAACTATCGTGGCTAATTTACTGACATTAGCCTCAGTATTTTTCTCGATGAACGTCTACGACCGCGTGATTCCGACTCAGGCTTATCACACGCTTTGGACCTTGGCGATTGGCACCTCGGTTGCGGTTTTAATGGAATTCTTTTTGCGCTGGATGAAAGCCCGTTTGATTGATATTGGCGGCAAACGCGCTGATTTAACCATTAGCGCCACCTTATTTCGTGAAATGATGACCATCAGCTTGGAACATCGACCTGCATCGGTGGGTTCGTTTACCAATGCCATGCGCGACTTTGATCAACTTCGCGACTTTATTTCTTCCAGTAGCATGGTGACCTTAACCGATTTACCGTTTGCCTTGATGTTTATTGTCATCATCGCCCTGATTGCTGGGCCTTTGGCTTGGGTGCCAGCGATTGCCGTGCCGTTAATTATTATTTTAGGGATGGTGGTGCAAGTGCCGCTAGGGCGGTTTATGGCAGAGAACATGAAGGAATCCGCCGAACGTCAAAGTGTCTTGGTCGAATCTTTAGTCAATCTCGAAACCGTCAAAGCCAATAATGCCGAGCATTTTTTGCAAAAACGCTGGGATGAAGCCCATGAACTCGGTGCCGAGACCTATCAAAAAATCCGCAGTCTAACCAACCTGATGCTAGGGCTAATGGCCAGCTTTGGGCAGGTAGTCAACATTGCCATGATTGTTTGGGGGGTGTATTTAATCCACGACAACAAAATGACCATGGGCGCTTTGATTGCTTCGGTGATTTTAGCCGGTCGGGTAGTAGGGCCGTTAGGTAGTGTGATGGGCTTGGCGGTGCGTTATCAACACGCCAAAATGTCGTTACAAACCTTAGATGGCTTGGTGAAACGGCCGCGTGACAGAGCGGCTGGGCGTAATTATTTAAGTCCTAATTCAGTCAAAGGCTCGCTGCGCGCTGAAGAATTGTGCTTTGCTTATCCGGGCGAAGTCAAAATACCCGTGGTCAATAAGTTATCACTCAGCTTACAACCCGGCCAAAAATTAGCCTTATTAGGTCGAGTGGGTAGTGGTAAATCGACCTTACAACGCCTGTTAGCCGGTTTTTATGCGCCAGAAGCGGGGGCGGTGTATTTAGACGATATTGAAATCAAGCAAATTGATCCAGCCGTGTTACGCCGTCATATCGGTTATTTAGGACAAGAAACCCAGCTATTTTTCGGCACCCTGCGCGAAAATTTGGTGTTGGGTGATGCTTGGATTAGCGATCAACATATTCTCGAAGTCCTGCAACTATTAGACCTACATCACTTAGTGAACCAACATCCGCGTGGTTTGGATATGACCTTATCCGAATCCGGTGGCGGGCTTTCGGGAGGTCAGCGGCAATTGATAGCGATTGCTCGCTTGATGCTACGTTCGCCAAGAGTGGTGTTGTTAGATGAACCAACCTCAGCAATGGACCCCAATACCGAAGCGCGGATTATTCAAGTTTTGGGTCGTTGGTTAAGTGATAAAACCTTGGTATTGGTGACTCACCGCACCCAGTTGTTGGAGTGGGCTGATCAAATTGGCGTGGTCGACCGAGGCAGTATGGTCGCAATTGGCGGCAAAGCAGACATGTTAGCCAAATTGTCTGCCGGTATTTCGGTCAATAATCAAGCAGGAGCTTAAGCATGGCGATTCATTATTCTCATCATCATGGCGATGATACCCAGTACGCCGGTCGCGGTTTGCTATACACAGTGATGTTCACCGTCGTAGCGGCCTTTGTTTGGGCTTACTACTTTGATTTAGACGAAATTACCAAAGGCCAAGGCAAAGTGATTCCCTCCAGTCGCGAGCAGGTGATACAAGCCCGCGATATGGGCACCGTGGTTGAAATTGCGGTTGAGGAAGGCCAGTTGGTCGAGCGAGATCAAACCCTAGTCAAGATTGATCCAACCCGAATGGAAGCAGGTTACAACGAAGTGCGCGAAAAATGGGTGGCGTTGGTTGCGGTGGAAGCGCGCTTAAAATCCGAATCCTTAGGCATACGCCTGATGTTTCCTGACAGCATTAAAAATCAACAGGCGGTGATTAGTCGCGAAACTGAAATCTATCATTCGCGCCTGAAAGCCATGCAGGATGCGGTAGGCAGTTTGAATAAATCCTTAAGCTTGGTGCAAAAAGAAATTGCCATGACCGAGCCGATGGTGGCGCAGGGCGTGGTTTCAAATGTCGAATTATTGCGTTTACGTCGTCAAGAAACCGAAATTCAAAATCAAATTTCCGAACGCCAAAACCGCTTTAGAACCGAAGCCGGTAACGAATTAACCCGGGTTTCTTCAGAGTTGGCGCAAACCCATCAAAACTCGATTGCCCGCCGTGATTTGATGGTACAAACCGTAATTAAATCGCCAATGGCTGGGGTGGTTAAAAACATTCGCACCACCACCATCGGCGCGGTGGTGCAAGCAGGGCAAGACATTATGGAAATCGTCCCTGCGGGAGATGAATTATTGGTTGAAGCCTTTATTAAACCCGCTGATGTTGGGTTTGTCCATGTCGGACAACGCGCGATGGTCAAATTCTCTGCCTATGATTTTGGAAAATTTGGCGGCATTGAAGGCAGTATCGTTCACGTTAGTCCCGACACTTTAAAAGACGAACGCCAACAAAAGCCCGGTAATCCTGTGGCTTTGGAAGAAGGTCATTATCGCGTTATCGTCAAACTCGACCACAGCGCAATCGACTATCAAAGCCAGAAAATGCCGATTATTGCCGGTATGGTGACGACGGTCGATATTCGTACCGGCACCAAAACCGTATTGGAATATCTGTTAAGACCATTGCAAAGAGTCTCAGAAGCCATGACCGAAAAATGATGGGTTCCGAATAAGCAATTGCCATCAATCAGGCCGAGTTTATCTCGGCCTGAGGTTTTTATAAACATTTGGCCAAAGGTAAAGATGTAGGGTACGCACTGCGTACCACAGGCTGCTGGTTACATGATGGCCTTCAAGGTACGCGGTGCGTACCCTACAGGGTGACAATGCTGTTTAA
>CAMCSF010000167.1 GCA_945877625.1 Methylomonas koyamae
ACCACCCCCAATAACAGTAAGATGCCACCCAGCAAAGTTTCAATCAGGATGGTTTGTTTCAATTTTTCGATATGTTCCACCGAATATTCGCTCTGGTAAATAAACTCATCCAGCGAAAAATCTTTATCGCCCATTCCCGCTTCAATAAATGCATCCGCCATCCGCTGCCAACGCCCAAGATTCATATGTCCGATTTCAACTAAATCGGGCAAAATCAATTTACGCATAGCATCCGCTTCAAATTGCAAATGGGCGCGTGATTTTTCGACTTGGTATTTATTGATTAATAAATCGATGATTTCATCAGGATTGTCCATCGCATAACGCCAGCCTTTTAAACTGGCTTGGCGAAATGCGGCAACACGTTCAGGATTTTCTATCAGCTCTTGTTCACTGGTGAACAAAATATCACTATAAAAATCAATACCGTAATTACTGGGATTGATAATGGTATAATCAATCCCTTTTTGCATCATGTAAAAAGGTTCGTTAGTTAAGTAGGAATTAAATGCATCGACTCGGCCACTGATTAAGTCTTCAAAATCAAAGCTTGAAGGCAAAATCTCAATCGAGTTAGCTTTAATACCCTCTCGTAAAAACATCGCCAAAAAATCAGAATCGGTACTACTACTGAGCATGACTTTCTTGCCAATCAAATCATGCGACGAATTGATGTTGGCGTCTTTTCTGCAGAGCAATACCGAGGGTGAATGTTGAAATATCGCTGCTAAAGCAACCACCGGCTTACCTTGCATTCTGGCGTAAAGCAGTTCGCTATTGGCTTCGGCGTATTGGGCGCGTCCTGCCAATACCTCTTCGATGGGGGTTACGCCAGGGCCTGCCTCATGAATCCTGACATCTAAACCGACTTCTTGATAAAAACCTTTTTCGACGGCCGCGTAATAGCCGGCAAATTGGAATTGATGATGCCAGCGTATCTGAAAATCGATAGTTTCCAGCGCAGCAAACACCTGACTGCTCATCATGAGCATAACAAGCAGCAAGCAAGGCGAAATAGTTGGGCGAAGATGGTTTGGCAAAGGAGTAAGAAAATTAAGTTTTTTATTAATTTTACAAAATTTCAAACCTAATCGCTTGCCAACTGTTGATAACGAAAACAATCGACCGTATGGTCGTTAACCATTCCCACCGCTTGCATATAGGCATAGCAAATGGTTTTGCCGACAAATTTAAAGCCACGTCGTTGTAAATCGCGACTGAGTTGTTCGGAAATCGGCGTAAAAGCGGGGATTTGCTGGTGAGTTAACCAATGGTTTTGAATCGGTTTACCTTCGACAAATTGCCAAAGATAGGCATCAAAACTGGCGAATTGCTGTTGGAGTTTGAGAAAGGCTTGGGCATTGATGATCGCTGATTGCAGTTTTAGTCTATTTCTCACCAGACTAGGATTCACCAACAAGCTTTGTAATTTTTTAGCATCGTAATAGGCAACGATGGCGGGGTCGAAATCATCAAACGCTAGTCGATAAGCAGGACGTTTATCGAGAATGGTGCGCCAGCTTAAACCGGCCTGCGCACCTTCCAAAATCAGAAATTCAAATAATTGCCTATCATCATGAAGCGGAACGCCCCATTCGGTATCGTGATAATGCGCTTCGTTAGCACTCGCCAACGCCCAGCGGCACTTTTGCATTATTTGTTTTGCATCAGGCTTTTAAGATCGGCAAACGGGTTAAAGGTACCGCCGCCGGATTTGGCTTCCGAAGCCGATTTTCCACCGTAACGAATTTGCTCTTCAAAGCGCTGATGTTCATTGTCGTGGCAATAAACGCACAATAATTCCCAATTACTGCCGTCGCTGGGATTGTTGTCGTGATTGTGGTCAACGTGATGGACAGTCAATTCACGCAGATTTTTTAAATCAAATTCGCGTGTACAACGGCCGCAAATCCACGGATACAGTTTTAACGCTTGTTCACGATAGCCTTTTTCGCGTTCTTCTTTATTGCGTCGAGCGTCGGCGACAATTTGTTGGGCTTTGCTATTTGACATGATTTTTCCTCCTTTTAACCGCCGGTAGCGTTCATGTGGCGCATGATGATGGGTTGCTCGTTAAGATCGAAATAGTGACGTTCTGGCTTGATTTGCATCGCTTCGATAATCGCTTGTTTTAATCTATCTATATCGTTGGGATATTGGCGAACGATGGCTTTTAAATCGACTGAATCTTCATTGCCTAAACACAGTAATAACCGGCCTTCGGCAGTCAGTCGCACTCGATTACAACTGCTGCAAAAATTGGCGCTGTGTGGCGAGATAAAACCCACCCGGGTTTGCGTACCTGCCACTTGGCAATAATCCGACGGGCCGCCAGTTTTGTCGGCAATCGCCACTAACTCAAAACGTTGTTGTAAATCTTGTTTAATTAAATGACTAGGATAATAGGCTTCGGCGCGATTGTGTTGATCGACCACGCCTAACGGCATTTCTTCGATAAAGCTAATATCAATGGCTTTATCAACCGCAAATTGCACCAAATCAGCGACTTCTTGATGATTGCGATTTTTCAGAATCACCGCGTTGATTTTAATCCGCTGAAAATCGGCGGCGATGGCGGCATCAATGCCTTTTAGCACTTGCGCTAAATCGCCGGTGCGGGTTAATTGTTTGAATTTGTCAGGGTCTAAAGTATCTAAGCTGATGTTAATCCGCTTAACACCGGCGGCTTTAATTTCGGCAGCCATATTGGCTAATTGCGAACCGTTGGTGGTGATGACTAATTCATTCAGGCCAGATAATTGGCCTAATTGCTGTAACAAACCTAAGGCACCATTACGCACTAAAGGCTCGCCGCCGGTAATGCGAATTTTACTGACACCGAGTTCGACAAAGGCTTGGCTGATAAAATGGATTTCTTCCAAACTTAAAATTTGTCCGCGCGGCAAAAACACCATGTCTTCGGCCATGCAGTACAGGCAGCGAAAATCACAGCGGTCGGTAATTGATACCCGCAGGTAATTAACGGTTCGTCCAAAGCGGTCGATGAGCTGAGGTGTTGGTGGCAAATGAGTCATAGTGGTAGACAAAATTCGGGGCGCAAATAGTACCACAGCGGCTTCAGCAGACCACCGACAGGCATGATTTACTTCAAGTGTTTTCTAATAAAAGCCGGACAAGCGATTGAATTTTTGTAAATATCTAAGTACCCTAAAGCTAAAGGGATTACAGCGTGAGAGCCGATATGAGCCATTCTAATTCTTTACAACTGACGACCAAGCCAAGCAAAAGCCGTGTGTTACTGGCTTGTTTACTGTTATTTTTCAGCCTAAACAGCGAAGCTAAAAAAAGAAAATCCCCACCACCAGAGCCAGAAGTCGTGTTTGAAGAAATGCCTGAATACCATGCGGAATTGGATTTAAGCATTCCTGATAATCAATGGCTAGATGAGATCGACACCGAGCAATTATTCCAAGCCCCGAAAAAAGCTGATCCCCAACAACTGGCTGGCAAAAAATCCAAAAAACGACCTTTAAATGTCGATTGTGGGATGGATGTTAATCCCAATTTGAGCATTGATAATTCCTTAGGTAATCGTTTAACAGGGGAATGTGATGTGCAGTATCGTTATTAAATAGCCATGATCACAATTAAAAAACATCCTTCGTAATTACCGACCACTTTTACTTTGTCATCCCGTTAGGGATCACTTAACTATTAGCGTATTGGATAACTGAAAGGTCAAGCGATTCCTAACGGAATGACAAAATCAAAAGCCAAGGCGTTAATGTAAGTGATGTTTTAGTAGCGGCTGATTTGTCATCCCACAGATATCGCTTAAACTCAAAAGCATCTATATTCACATGAAATATCAGTTTTTTGTTTACATCATGGCTAGCCCTAGCGGTACTCTATATATTGGCATGACCAATAACCTCACCCGCCGCGTACAAGAACATAAATCAAGCGAAATAGATGGTTTTTCAAAAAAGTATGGCTGTACAAAACTGATATATTTTGAAGAAACACAATATGTCTATAACGCGCTTTCTCGTGAAAAAGAACTCAAAAAATGGAATCGAAAAAAGAAAGAAGAGCTTATAAAAACTCTAAATCCACACTGGAATGATTTAGCTATTGAGTTATTTAACTGATGTTACCCAATCGCTGTGCTTTTTTAACGCAAAATGATGTGATCAGCTGTGGAATAGTATGGTTTGAAATGGCTGAGCCACTTTTGTTTTGTCATCCTGTTAGGGATCACTTAACTTTAAAGGTATTGGTTAACTTAGAGGTTAAGGGATTCCTTCGGAATGACAAAATCAAAGGTAAAGGTATTAAATTAGGTGGTTGGTTTTTTGAAGTTATGCAGAGCTAGAATTGGTTGCATGATCCGTTGTTAGCCTTGCGTCACATCTGTTATTTAAAAGTTAAGCGATACCTAACGGGATGACAAAATAAAAGTGTGTCAGCAAACAGTCTTGCCGCTGGCTAAGCAAGCTACAGCCTGTTTTTCGCTTCGACGCAGCTCAGCGAACGGCTTAACTTAATAGCAGTACACCAATCCCTGCGTTAAAATTACGGCTTTAATCTTTAGCGGCTACGGAATGGACCATGAATTATAAAACCCTGTTATTTGTACTTAGTGCGCTGTGCTCAAACCTTGGCATGGCTGGCGAAAAACCTGTGATTCACTTGGGCGTGATGGCGTCTGGAACGCTGGCTTGGGAATTGGCGGCGATTGAAAATCATCATTTGCTTGAAAATCAGGATTTTTCTATTGAAACAACGACCTTAGCCAATCAACAAGCCGGCAAAGTGGCGTTGCAATCCGGTAGCGTCGATATGATTGTGTCTGACTGGATTTGGGTATCCAGCATGCGCGCTGAAGGCAGCGATTACAGCTTCACGCCATTTTCTAACAGCGCTGGCGGCTTGCTGGTTGCGACTGATAGCACTATCAAATCACTGGCTGACCTTAAAGGTAAAAAACTGGGGATTGCCGGTGGCGAGTTGGATAAAAACTGGTTATTGCTGCAAGCTTTGGGTTTGCAACAAGGCATTGATTTGAATCAATCGGTTGAAAAAGTCTTTGGCGCACCGCCGTTGCTGAATCAACAATTAACCAGTAAACGCATTGATGCAGTTTTAACTTATTGGCAATTTGCCGCCCGTTTAGAAGCCCAAGGCTATCAGCAATTATTAAGCGGCGAACAGATTATTAGCCAATTAGGGGTGAAATCGTCAGTACCTAGCTTGGGTTATGTGTTTAAACAAAGCTGGGCTAATCAACATAAAGCCGCGTTACAACAGTTCTTAACCACCACCCATATCGCTCGTGACAAATTGTGTAACGACGATGCGGCTTGGCAGCAAATCATTGCCTTAACTGAAGCCGAAGATCCCACCAGCCAACAATTGATTAGACAGCGTTATTGCCAAGGTCGGGTGTCTGACTGGGGCGTGGCGAATCAAAAGGCCGCTGAAACCGTGTATGGTTTTTTAAGCAAACTCGGCGATAACAAACTGACCGGCAAAAGCGGACAACTGCAAGCAGGTACTTTTTGGTCGGCTGATTAATGTTCAGTCGGTTTCTGCGTCATCCTCAAACCCTAGCAGCTTTATCTTTATTGCTGCTAGCGGCGCTGTGGCAATTGGCAGCCACGCTGTTACATAGCAATACTTTACCGACACCGATTAAAGTCGCCACCGTGTTGTGGCAAGCGATAGCGTCTGGCGAACTGCCTTATCATTTGGGTGCGACTTTATTGCGTTTAATCAGCAGCTTCACCATCGCTATGGTGTTGGGCTGTGGGATTGGCGTGTTATTGGGTAGACATAAAACTCTGGATGCTTTTTTCGACAACTGGCTGGTGATTTTTTTAAATGTGCCGGCTTTAGTGACGATTATTCTTTGCTA
>CAMCSF010000168.1 GCA_945877625.1 Methylomonas koyamae
GAAAAATCCAGAATATTGCCATCAATCGCGCAAGATCCTTCGTAATCCAGTTCGGAATGGGTTACACGCGCACGGTGTAACTTGGCTTTAAGCATGTTTAAGTGCATGGTAAACAACGTCAAATACTAGGGTAGGGGATTATGCCTTAAATTGCAGTGGCTATCAAATTTAGGGATTTTAGGGGGTGGTGTATCAGTCTATAGCGTGGGCTGACGGTTTGTCATATGTTTTGGTTTTCGCTTGAACGAAGCAATCTGATCATGACGTTTGTTGGCATTATCAATACGCTAATTGCTCTAATGAAATACCTAAAGCGATAGCTGCTTTTTCCAATGTGGCTTTCCGTGGACGTTTGGCGGCTTCAATCTGTGCGTAACCTGCTTGAGTAATGCCCATGCGTTCTGCCATTTCGGATTGGGTTAACATCAAGTATTCTCGCCAAGCTTGCAACATACTCACTTCGTCCATAATCCGTTTGCCAACCACGGCATTGGGAATCATGCCGGGTGTGATAGCGCCGGGTATTTGTAAGAAATCAGCATAGGGCATGACAACAAATGCCGGTTTTCCGTCTGCATTATTGATGGTTTGGTAGTTAGTAAGTGCTTTCATTGCGTTTTTTTACCTCTTCAATGCTGACAATATGAACTTCGCCGTCGAATTCAAAAAATACTCGGTAATCACCGACGCGTAAACGGTAGCTGTATTCATGATTAGTTAGCTTTTTTACGTTTTGGCAATGCGGAAAACTGGCTAATACTTGCGATTCGGTATAAACACGTTGACGTGACGCCTTATCTTTGATTTTTTCCGCTTGTTTAAGCGCCTTGGGTTTCCAGTCAATAGTGTTCATAGATTTAATTATAAGTTAATTATAAGTATTATCAATGATTAGGCTGGAATGTGAGGTAACGAACTCTGCCGTATGTTTCGGTTTTTCGTTTGTCATTCCGTAGGAATCCCTTGGCCTTGCGGTTGCCCAATACTTTCACAGTCGAGAGATCCCTAACGGGATGACAAAAGAAAAGTGGTTGGCAATTTTAAAGGCTATTTTTTCCATCGGTCATCACAGATTTGCCGTTGGCTGAGCGGAGCCGAAGCCAACTGTTCGCTTGGGCTTGGCTCAATGCGAACGACTTAACTTAATGGTAGTACCCCTTAGCGAGCAAAATAAACATTATCAATCAACCGCGTTTTCCCCAATCTAGTCGCAACCAAAATCACCAAATCTTGATCATCATCGCCCGCTGGCGCTAGGTCATTACTTCGGCAGATATTGAAATAATCAACGCTAAAACCGGCTTGTTGCAAAGCTTGAATTTGTTGCTCGCTGAGGGCTTGAAGATCAGCGTTGCCCATCAGAATCGCATCCCGTGCTGAAATTAAAGCTTGGTAAAGTTTGGGGGCGATTTGACGTTGTTGTTCAGACAAATAACCATTGCGAGAACTCATTGCTAAGCCATCGCTTTCACGGACAGTGGCGACACCTTGGATGCTGACTGGCATATTCAGATCGGCAACCATAGTGCGGATTACCGCCAATTGCTGAAAGTCTTTTTCGCCTAATAACAATAAATCCGGCTGGACGATGTTGAGTAATTTGCAGACGATTAAGGCGACGCCGTCAAAATGTCCTGGGCGATGAGCGCCGCAGTGTAAGCTTGATAAGCCTGTCACCGAAATCTGGGTTTGGCTGCCGCTGGGGTAAAGGGTTTCGACGCTGGGCAAAAACAGCAAGTCAGTGTCGCAAGCCACCAAGCGCTGTTGGTCTTGTTGTTCGGTGCGCGGGTAGCTGGCAAAGTCTTCGTTGGGGCCAAATTGAGTGGGGTTGACGAAAATACTCACCACCACTTTATCGGCTTGTTGTTTGGCTTGGGTGACTAATTGAATGTGGCCATCGTGTAAATTGCCCATGGTTGGTACAAAGGCAATGCTGAATCCAGCTTGTCGCCATTGACGAACTTGGCTTCTTAGCGCCTCGACGCTGCTAACGGTTTGCATAACTTAATAACTGTGTTCGCTGGCGGGAAAGGTGGCGTTTTTTACCGCTTGGTGATAATCGGACAAGGCTTGTTCAATGCTGTCGGCATTGGCCATGAAGTTTTTTGAGAAACGTGGACGGTTGCCGATGCTGATATTGAGCATGTCGTACAAGACTAACACTTGCCCATCACAATCAACGCCTGCGCCAATGCCGATCACTGGAATGGTTAGTTGTTGGCTAATGTGTTTGGCTAAGCTGGCGGGGACGCATTCCAAAACCAATAGGCTGGCACCGGCTTGTTCAATCTTTAAGGCATCAGCAATCATGTTTTGCGCTTGGCTGGCTTCGCGACCTTGGACTTTGTAGCCGCCCAAAGTATTCACCGATTGCGGTAATAAACCTAAATGCCCACAAACCGGAATCCCTTGTGCGACCAAATGGCTGATGCTGTCGAGGCGAGCGCCTTCCAGTTTCACCATTTGCACACCGCCTTGTTGCATTAAACGGGCGGCATTGGCTAAAGCTTGTTGTGGGTTGGCGTAGCTGGCAAATGGCAAATCGGCAATGATCAAAGCGCGTTTGCTGGCGCTACTAACGCAGCGACTGTGATAAACCATGTCGTCGATGGTGACCGGAATGGTGCTGTTATGGCCTTGAATCACCATGCCCAAGGAATCACCGACTAGCATCACATCAATCCCGCATTGGTCGATTAAGGCGCTAAAGCTGGCATCGTAAGCGGTTAGGCAGCTGATTTTTTCGCCGGCTTGTTTCATCGCGGCTAAATCGCTGACGGTTAAGGTTTTGCGAGTGTTGGCGTATAAACTCATTCAGCGATTCTGTGTAAGCCGTCAGCAGGGCAGGCGGCGAGTAATTGAGCCAGTGAGTTTTGGCCAGGAATTTGCAAATCGCTTGGGGCAATATCGGCTAATGGATAAAGCACAAAGCCGCGATTAGCCATTTCGATATGCGGCACAATCAAATTAGCGTCGTTAATTATCGCCTTACCAAACAGCAAAATATCTAAATCCAAAGTGCGTGCGCCCCAGCGGATATTTCTGACTCGGCCATGCGCGTTTTCGATTTGCTGTAATTCGTTCAGTAATTGTTGCGCGGATAGGCTGGTGTTAATCCGTAACACGGCGTTGACGTAATCGGGTTGGTCTTGTGGGCCGACCGGTTTGCTGCTGTACAAAGGTGATAGCACTGGTGATGTCACGCCCTCTAAGGCGCAAATCGCTTGGTAGGCACTGTGCAAATTGGCGACGGGATTGTCGAGGTTGCTGCCAAGGCCAATGTAAGCCTCGACAGTCGATTGGCTATCACTCATTGTGGTGTTTTCGGTTTAGAGAGCGAGCGGTAATGATTGGTTTTACGGCGCGGTTTGCCGTTGTTGCTACCTTTTGGGGGGGCGGTCATTTTGCGTCTGGTTTCTTCGTCAGCTTCTTGGAAAGTTATCCACCATTTTACTAATTCTGGATCAGCGCCACCGGTTTCTGCGCGTAATTGTAAAAAGTCAAAAGCCGCGCGGAATTTAACTTGTTCTAATAATCGGTAAGGTCGAACACCAACTGTGCGGCTGAATTTGTTTTGTAAAAACCAGACATCACGCATGGATTGGGTGATGTGGCGTGGCATCGCGGTGATTTTAATTTGGCGAGCGACGATTTCATTAGCGGCATTTTGATAGGCAAGCGTTTCGTTTTCACCCTGTGCCAAGCGTTTTTGCGCAGCAAATTGCAAAGGTTCCCACAATAATGCGGCTAACAAGAAATAAGGGGTTAAGGTTTTGCCATCGTTAAAGCGTCGGTCAGAGTTTTCCAGTGCGCGAATTAAGAACATCCGTGGAAAATCATGTTGCTGGCTTTGCAAACTACGCTCGGTATCGGGGAACAGGATGCCAAACAAACCGTAATGTCTGAGCATTTCAAAAGTTTGTAGTCCGTAGCCTGATAAAAATAATTTCAGCACTTCGTCGTAAAGACGGGCGGATGGAATGCTTTTTAATAATGGGTGTAGTTCGTGGATCGGGTTCTCGGTGTCTGGATGCAGTGTGAAACCTAATTTAGCTGCAAATCGCACGGCACGTAGCATTCTGACCGGGTCTTCACGGTAGCGAACGCTAGGATCGCCGATTAAACGCAACATGGCGGCGGCGTGATCTTGCATGCCGCCGGTGTAATCAACCACTGAGAAGTCGCGGATGTTGTAATACAGGGCGTTGACGGTAAAGTCACGACGCCAGACATCTTGCTCTAAAGTGCCGAAGACGTTGTCACGCAATAAGCGCCCGTCTTCATGTACCACTTGTTGTTCTGAATCTTCCGGCTCCGAGCCTCTAAAGGTTGCGACTTCGATAATTTCTCGGCCAAAAAACACATGAGCCAAGCGGAAGCGACGGCCAATAATTCGGCAATTGCGGAAAATTTGTTTAACTTGTTCAGGGCTGGCGTTGGTAGCAACGTCAAAGTCTTTCGGTTCGCGGCCCAGTAATAAGTCACGGACACAACCGCCAACCAGATAAGCTTCAAAACCGGCTTTTTTGAGGCGCACCAATACCTTCAGGGCATTTTCGCTGATTTGTGAGCGTGAGATAGTATGCTCAGAACGTGTGTAAATCTTTACCGAACCCGGCTCTGTTGCTTGTTGCTCGGTTGGGGAAAAGATTTTTTTGATAAAACTTAAAATGGCACTATTCCTTTGCTATTGTTATTTTTTGATTCTCAGTTAACTGCTTTTAATGAGAATTCATAATCTGTTCGGCCCGTATCATAACATCATGCAAGTTTCCAGCTCAATCAAGCCTTTCTTTCACAATCATCGTCGTTATAGTAAAATCGCGCCGCGCGTCGCTGCCAAGACGCAATAACAACAAAGCACTCATCTTCTCGGCATTGGTCGAAGTATGTGGGCGATTTTAAAAATGCCAGGGGGAAAAAATGTTTAAAAAATTGTTGAATGGTTTAATTGATCGTCCATTGTTTACCAGTTTGTTTGTGGTTGATTTCTTTGTATTGGTTTTTCACAGACCGCCTTTTGCGTTTTCAGCGGTGATGTTGGGTGGCTTAGTCGTGATGAGCATGTATTTAGGCCAAAAACTCGAACCGTTTGAAAATAAATAATTGCAAACACTAGACAAAAAATCATCTCAAAAACCCGGCCTAGTTAAAGTGACTGCGCCGGGTTTTTTGCGTCGATTGGCTGCGATTAGCTACGACTTTATGTTGTTGTTAGCGGTGTTATTTTTAGCGACTGTTGTCGCTTTACCGATTAATGGCGGTGAAGCATTTACTTCTCATCAGCCGCTTTATCCTCTCTATCTATTAAGCGTCAGTTTCGTATTTTATGGCTGGTTTTGGACCCATGGCGGTCAGACGCTGGGAATGCGCGCTTGGAAAATCAAGTTGATTAGCGATCAAGCAGGTTCTGTGACTTGGTCGCAAGCAGCGATTCGTTTCGTGGTTGCGATTATTTCTTGGGCTTGTATTGGCTTAGGTTTTTTCTGGTGCTTATTTAATCAGCAACGCTTGTGTTGGCATGATTCGCTGTCTAAAACCCGTTTACATTGGTTAGCTAGCGAACAGGCTTGAAGTCTATTGAATGTGATATATTCCGGCTTCAATTTTTAGCCCTTGCTGGGCCGGGAGCATCTAATGAAAACAATAACAACTCTCTTATCACTGTTTGTCGTACTGGCTGCGGGCGTGGCGCAAGCAGACGTTACTTTGCAAGACAATTCAAAAATTCT
>CAMCSF010000169.1 GCA_945877625.1 Methylomonas koyamae
ACTTATGTGTTTTAAAAGGGAGAAATGTGTGCGTTACTGGATTTTACTGTTAGGTTTATTGTCGAGTTTTCAATTAGCGGCGGTCGAGGTCAGCGGATTGTATGAAGTGGATTTGGTTGCTAATAGCCAATCAGCGGATGATCGCGTGCAAGTAATGAAACAGGGCTTGTTTGCGGTATTGAACCGAGTGGTAGTAACTGACGATATTGCTAAACTGCCAGTCGTACAAACTATGCTCTTGAATGCTGGGCAATACGTTAAACAATTTCAATATGCTGCACTGAATGAGCAAGAAGCTTATAGCGAGCAAATCGCGCGAAAGGTGCATATTGAATTTGATGAAGAGCAAATTTTAAATATTCTGCAAAAAAATCAACTGGCGTTGTGGGATGTAACTAGGCCGCAAACCCTTGTGTGGTTAGTCGTGGAAGAAGACGGCGCTCAACAGTTTTATAACGCTGACACCATGCCCGATATTGAAAGCGCTTTTAATTTGGCAGCAAAAGTCAAAGGTGTACCGATGATTTTTCCGTTGTTGGATTTGGATGAGCAGCAACTGGTTTCAGTTGATACGGTCTTGGCGATGAACTCAAGCAAGTTATTAGCGGCTTCAGCGCGTTATGAAGTAACTTCGGTGGCGGTGGCGAAAATTGCCAAACACGGTAATTGCTGGCAGGGCAGTTGGGCGTTTCATTTTGATGGCAAGGTCAAGCAATGGAGTGGCTTGTGTCAGCCTTTACGCGCCAGTGTTTTGGCGGGAGCTCAAGGTATTTACGAAGTCTTATCTAACTATTACGCCGCTAGACCATCAACCCATCACTAAACTGTCGATGCCGTAAGCGCCGCCGTAAACAATCAAGAAATAAGCAAAAGACACCACTAAGGCGGCGGCGTTATTAATATCCAGCACTTGTTTGAAGATGCGGGCAATTAACAGCACCGCCCAGAATAAAAGCAGGCTGAGCAACAGATAACCAAACGCTTCTTTGCTGGTGGTTGCCCAAAACATTACTGGCAATAAAAACGTCGAAATCACATTCTGGCAAAACAAAATCGCGGTGGTGATTTGGGCAAAGCTATCGTGGGATTTATTGAGTAATAAAATCCCACCGACAAAACCCAGCGTGAGCAGGGTTTCTAAAATGACTTCAAATATGGCCTCAATATCATCGGACATATTAAATTGGATGAAGAAAATCACCGCGAAGTAGAAAATCAGATTTTGTCTGAAAAACCGCTGTGAGGTGGGTAGCAGTAACACATAACCACCAAACCAGCACAGCGGTAAATAGGCTTTGAAATTATTCATAACAGTTGCCTAACAGCAATGATTAAATCTCATCGTTACCAAACGCATCGCCTTGTGAGGCATAAAAAGCCTGTTGTTGGCTGTAGCTAAACTGGTCATTCAGTGCTTGAACTAAGTCTTTGCTTTGCTCCAGTAATCCGGCTAGTTTTTTACGATTTTTCTTGTTTTTGCCAACCGGTGCCGTTGTTGGTAATAAAACTCGCCAAAAGCTCAAACTTTTTTCAAATAAACCGGCTAAATCTTCAGGAATATTTAATTGTTTTTGGCGTTTATGTAATTGATTAATAATGAATTTGGCGTGAATTCGACTGACAACAATATGAATCGGTGTCAGAATCGCGATGATGGTCAAAATAATCGCTGGGCCAATAATCGGATCTAATAATAAATCCAAAATCCCCATCGCAATTTCAGCAAACAATAACAGCATGATTAAAAAGCCGAGAATAATCAGTGTTGAAGCATTGCAACGTTCTTTCCAAGTGGTGATTGATGCTTCGACTTCGCTAATCACCACGTCATCAATATCACGAATACCTTTTTCCAAACTGGCAAGGATGCGGTAGGTGCGATCATTGTTCAGGTTGCTGATGCGTTGATCAATCAATGACAAATCGCCGTTTTGTGATAAGACGATAAATTGACCAGTATGGATGCCAAACTCCGCCAAACGTCTTTGCCAAGCTGCGGCAATCTCTTGGCTTTTTTGCGGTTCTAGGCTGATTTCAGAATGATCAATGACAAAGATAAATTTATTGCTGTCTTGTTGTGCAACGATATTAGCAACCGTTTCATTGATTAAGGCAGGATCAGCTTCAAACAGGTCGGTAAACACTAAGACCAAGTCTGAAATGTTAATCACATGTTTTCTTAATAAACTGGTTGCTTTGTTTTCTGCGGTTGGGCTAATCACAGGTGCATCAATCAATAACTTGGTTTTTAACTTAAGATTATTAATTGTAATCAACTCTAAATAAGTATTGAGCTTGCTGCCTTCACCCGCCGCTACTTGTTCAATATCGCGGCTAATTTGATAAAACGGTAAGCGATGATCAGCATCTAAAGCATTGCCGGGTAGGGTGGCAGAGGTGGTTTGTGGGGTGTACTGCAAGACGGTGAATTTATGTCTTGAGCTATGAGGCTGAATGCCCAAATAACGGTTTATAAAATCCGATTTAGCTGAAGAATAGCCGCCCAAAGTGCTGATGAGGGGCCACCAAGAGCTTTTACGAGCGATGGTTTCATCGTTATCGATCAAACCCATTTCAAATTCGACTTCATCAAGATCTTGAAACACTTTCACTGCTTTTTGCAAAACAGGGTCGGTGCTTGCAAATTGTTTCTCAAGATTAATCAAATGCTTGCTAACCGTTTTATCCGCCATGAGAGTTCTGCCTTTTATTATTATGTTATCGAAGGGCTAAAAATCGTTGACCAGTGATGACAATTTTTAGCGGCCGCTTCGGGTTTACAGTCGGCGGGCAGTATACACCGATGGCATTAAACGGTAAAAACTCTGCTTAGGTGATTAACAAAAACAATTTTTCAATCAGAAAAGCTTGAGATTCCAAGTGCTGTGTTACACGTTGTTAGGCAAAAAACAGTTACAAGCCATTCAGCAGTGTTAAAAACGATCTAGGGCTAACAACCGATGCAAAATCGGGGGGATTTTCCAATAATAAACGATCGCCTGTAACCAATATGCTGCCTTTCTGTGCCGCGAGTAATTCCCACAAATGATTATCGCCTGGATCTGGCGCGATAAACGATGCGACCGGCTCTCGCCAAATCGCATTCATGACTATATCGCTTAGAATTCGGTCAATCTCATCAGGGATAAGGCCATGCAATTTTTGGATTTTAGGCCGCAACAATACGGCGCGATACTCATCCAATAAATCCGGTGACAATAAATAAACAAACGCCGCACTCAACATGCCATCGAAAATACGGCATACCAATGCTTGTGAATCGCCAGCAATTAGCGCACTGACGACCACGTTGGTGTCAATCACAGCTAAAGGTCGCTTCATGCCTGTTTCCGGTGTTGATTAACCTCTTGCATTGCTAATTCAAGAGCATCCTCTTCGCTCAATGCGGCTCGTCTTCGTGCTTGAGCAACTAATTCTGTAGCCGAATGACCGGTCTTGATACCGTAAAAATCTAAGCTTTCATCAATCACAGTCACCAAACTTTTTCGAGTTTTGGTTGCCGCTTCTTTTAAGGCTTGGTAGCGTTCGTCACTTAAGGTAATGGTTAATCTAGGCATGGCATAGCCTCCAATTTTGGTGTTAATGCATCATAACACCATTTAAACCTCAGTCCGCATCAATATCCAACTCCTTCAATTTACGGGTTAAGGTATTGCGGCCATAGCCAAGCAAAATTGCTGCTTCTTGTTTTCTGCCGTGCGTATGTTGAAGCCCGGTTTCAATCAGTATTTTTTCGACGGTTGGAATTGCTTGTTTAGCCACTTCCGGTTTACCGGCTTGCAATTGTTGCCGTACCCAACTTTCAAATGCCTGTTCCCAGCTGCCAAACTCAACGTTAGCAGGGCTTTCTTGGCTAGGTTGGTTTAATTCGGGCGGTAAATCTTCGATATGAATTTCTCGCCCTGAGGCCATAACCGTTAGCCAGCGGCAGATATTTTCCAGCTGTCTGACATTCCCCGGCCATTTAAAATGACTCAAAAACTCCTCGGTTTCAGGTTTTAAAATTTTGACTTCAGTACCCAATTCTTTAGCGCTTAAATAAAGAAAATGTCGCATTAGCAAGCCAATATCTTGGCTACGTTCACGCAAAGGTGGGATGTGAATGCGGATGACATTCAAACGATGGAATAAATCTTCACGAAAACGCCCTTGAGCAACCAGATTTTCTAAATTTTGGTGAGTCGCGGCAATGATTCTTACATTCACTTTAATTGATGATTGCGCACCGACTGGGTAAAACTCATTGTCAGCCAAAACCCTCAACAAACGAGTTTGCAATTCTGCCGGCATATCGCCAATTTCATCTAAAAACAGCGTGCCGTTATTGGCTTGTTCAAAACGGCCAGTGCGACGCGCTTGTGCGCCGGTAAACGAGCCTTTTTCATGGCCGAACAATTCCGATTCCATCAAATCACGCGGAATCGCCGCCATGTTTAACGCAATAAACGGTTGATCGGCTCTAGGGCTGTGTTTATGCAAGGCTTTGGCGACCAGTTCTTTACCTGTTCCCGACTCGCCATTAATTAAAACCGTGATATGCGAACGCGCCAAACGGCCAATGGCTCGGAATACTTCCTGCATCGCAGGCGCTTCACCAATAATTTCGGTGGTTTCTTCTATCGTGGCCGGTTCGACAATCGCCGCTTGTTGTTCTTTGCTATGAGTACAAGCACGATGAACGGTTTCGACCACTTCATTCACATCAAACGGTTTTGGCAGATACTCAAAGGCACCGCCATGAAAGGCTGCCACAGCACTTTCCAAGTCGGAATGAGCCGTCATGATAATGACCGGTAATTCTGGGTGTTGGTCTTGGATGGTTTTTAGCAATTCAAATCCATCCATGCCCGGCATCCGAATGTCGGTAATCAATGCTTGCGGAATGCTATGTGTTAATTCCTTTAATAAGTCGTTAGCATTGGAAAAGCTACGAGTATTGATATGGGCTTTTTGCAAAGCTTTTTCCAAAACCCAGCGAATTGATTTGTCGTCATCGACAATCCAGACATTATCCGAAATCGGCATCAGCTATCTCCCCAAGCGAGGCTGTTTTAATCATTAATAGGTAAGTAAATTGAAAACACGGTGTGACCGGGTTCGCTTTCGCATTCGATTAAGCCGTTATGTTGATTAATCAAAGATTGGGCAATTGATAAGCCTAAGCCGGTTCCTTCCGCTCGACCCGTAATCATAGGGTAAAAAATTCGCCCCATCAGTTCGGCCTTAATCCCTGGCCCATTGTCGATAACATCAATTTTTGCCACCAATTTGTGGTGTTTGCGCCCGATGGTCATTTGGCGTTGGATTCGGGTTTTTATAATAATCTGCCCTTGTTTATCAATTGCCTGTACCGCATTACGCACAATGTTTAACAAGGCTTGAATCAGCTGATTTTTATCGGCTGAGAGTTCAGGAATACTGGGATCGTAATTGGTGCTTAGTTGAATATGGCTATTGGTTTCGACGCTAACTAATTGCCTAACCCTTTCCAACACTTCATGAATATTGAGTGGATTCTTATGAGCGGGTTTGTTGGGCCCCAGCATTTTATCCATCAAATCCTGTAGGCGATCCGATTCGGCGATGATGATCTGGGTATATTCTTTTAATTCAGG
>CAMCSF010000170.1 GCA_945877625.1 Methylomonas koyamae
AGTCAGCGTGATCGCCTAAGGCAATCGCGCAGACGCCGTGTGGACTCATCGCCAGTAAAATCTCACCGAGTGAGCTGTGACCTAATGCAAATTCAATGGTGTTATCTGAGCTAGGGTTCAATGTGTTCAATGGTTTCTTGCTCCTTGCGAATTAACCAGTCTAAAACTAAGGCATAGCTGGTAGCTAATAAGGTGGGGCCAATAAATACGCCGATAAAACCAAACGCCAAAAGACCACCAAAAATACCAAAAACAATTAATACAAACGGTAATTCAACTTCTCTACTAATTAATATCGGTCGTAGCCAGTTGTCAATGGTGCCGACAAACAGCAAAAACCACGCGGCAATAAAAATTGCCCAGCCAGTTTCACCGTTGGCTAATAACCAAGCGGAAATCGGTAGCCAAACTAATGTGCCGGCCGCGGGAATGATCATTAAAAAGAAGGCGATTACCCCAAGTACAAACGCATAGGGTACCCCGGCAATCACAAACCCCAAAATCGCTGCCAAAGCTTGGACTAGCGCAGTGCCTAAAATGCCGTAAACCACAGCGCGTAAGCTGGTGCGAACGATGTGTAAAATGCGTTGAGTTTGCTCGCCGGCCAAGCGTTGCACGGCAATCACCACATGCTCAGCGACACGTTCACCGTCGCGATAAAAGAAAAACAACACTAGGGTACTTAAGCCTAAGTGCATTAATTCTGCCGCCAGATTGATGCTTTGATGCAGCAACCAGCTACTAGCGCTGAGTGCATATTGCCGAGCCAGATTGACGACTCGACTGGAGTCATTACCAAATTTAAGCCAGGCTTCTTCGGCGCTATTGCCGATGATAGGCAGTTCGTGCAACCAATGCGGCGGTTGTGGCCAAGTGTGGGCATTGTCACCTAACCATTCTAAAAGCCGATTGATATCGTCTGTAAATGTGAATGCCGCAGTCACAAACGGGGTTAAGATTAAAATCGCAATCGGTAACACCATGCACAGCGAGGCTTTGTTGGCACTGATATTGCGCCATTGCCGCAAACGGCTGTACAACGGCCAAGTGACGAAACACAAAATCGCTGCCCACAATAAATCAAACAAAAATGGCCGCAACACTTGATAGCAAGCAAACAGCAATAAAAACAAAGCTGCTAAGCTGGCTATTTTTTCGTAGCGGGAATTGGCGTTGAGCATCATGGCATCTAAAAATAAGGGCAGGGGACAATGATTCATCTTACGCTGATAAGCGTGTCATGGTTGTGACAATCGTCAGTCGTTAAGGTTTAACTTGCTTGCAGCTTAGCGGTTTCCTTAGAATGAGGGCTGTTTCTTAGGAGTGATTGTGTGAATTCACCAGCATTTAAGCCGCTCAACATTGCGGTGTTAACCGTTTCCGATACTCGCAGTTTGGATGATGATATTTCGGGGCAAACTTTAATCAACGGTTTAACGGCTGCAGGTCATGCGGTTTATGATCGACAAATCGTCATCGACAATATTTATAAAATCCGTGCAGTTGTCAGTCAATGGATAGCCAATCCTGAGGTGGATGTGATTCTCACCACCGGCGGCACAGGTGTCACAGGTCGTGATGGCACGCCAGAAGCGGTGTCACCGTTATTAGATAAAACCTTGGATGGTTTTGGCGAAGTATTTAGAGCGATTTCCTATCAAGAGATTAAAACCTCAACGATTCAATCGAGGGCCATTGCTGGGGTTGCCAACGCTACTTATATTTTTTGTTTACCCGGTTCGTCTTCAGCGTGTCGCACCGCTTGGGAGAACTTGATTAAAGAGCAATTAGATTACCGCACCAAACCCTGCAATTTAGTGCAATTAATGCCGCGTTTATTGGAGAAATAATGCAGCGCAATATTTTATTTTCGGCAGCGATTGCCGGATTTTTAGCTGTGGCTTTGGGTGCATTTGGTGCTCATGCCTTGAAACATTCGTTGTCTGACTATGAGTTGGATATTTACAAAACCGCTGTTAACTACCATATCTGGCACACTTTATTGCTGGCGCTCATTGCCGCTTTGCCCGCCCATAAACTGCTCAATTGGGCGGCAAGACTGCTAATCATCGGCATTGTGCTGTTTTCTGGTAGCCTCTATCTATTAGCGGTAATCAAGGTAAGCTGGCTGGGGATGATTACGCCGCTGGGCGGAGTGGCTTTTTTACTGGCTTGGGGACTTTTAGCAGTGGTTGCTTATCAACACAAAGCTTAATTTCCAAATCCTATAACTTTACATCAGATAAAAAACATCATGCGCGAAGCAAGCCCGCAAACTATTTATTTAAAAGACTATACCTATCCTGAATATTTAATCGACACGGTTGAATTAGAATTTGATTTAGACGAACAAGATACATTGGTGCGGTCTAAATTAAGCCTGCGTCGTAATCCACAAACTAGCGTTGAAAATGCGCCTTTAGTGTTGATGGGCGAAGAATTACAGTTAGTGAGCATCGCTTTGAATGGTCAATCGCTAACTGCCAGCGATTATCAGCTCGATGCAGAAAGCTTGACGATTCAGCAAGTGCCGCAAGATGGCGAGTTTGTTTTAAACATCGAAAACCGCATCAATCCTAAAGCTAATACCGCGCTAGAAGGTTTGTACCTGTCGAGCAGCATGTTGTGTACCCAATGCGAAGCACAAGGTTTTCGCAAAATCACTTGGTTTTTAGATCGTCCTGATGTGATGACACGCTTTAAAACCACCTTAACGGCCGATAAAAGCCAATATCCGGTGTTGCTGTCGAATGGCAATAAAATTGCTCAAGGCGAGTTGGACAATAATCGCCATTGGGTGAGCTGGGAAGATCCGTTCGCCAAGCCCTGTTACCTGTTCGCTTTAGTGGCGGGTCAGTTGGAATGCGTGGCGGATCAATTTACCACCATGAGCGGCCGACAAATTGCCTTAGAGATTTTTGTCGAGCAACACAACGTCGATAAATGCGACCACGCCATGCAATCGCTGAAAAATGCCATGTTGTGGGATGAGCAAACTTATGGCCTTGAGTACGATTTGGATTTGTACATGATTGTTGCCGTTGACCATTTCAATATGGGCGCGATGGAAAACAAGGGCTTGAACGTGTTTAACACCAAGTTCGTGCTGGCACGACCTGATACCGCTACCGATAGCGATTATGAACACATTGAAGGTGTGATTGGTCACGAATATTTCCATAACTGGACAGGCAACCGCGTCACTTGTCGCGATTGGTTTCAGTTAAGTTTAAAAGAAGGTTTTACCGTGTTCCGTGACCAAGAATTCAGTGGTGACAGAACCTCGCGGGCGGTGAAACGGATTGAAGACGTCAACGCTTTACGGACTCGTCAATTTGCTGAAGATGCCGGCCCTTTAGCGCATCCGATTCGCCCCGAAGCCTATATCGAAATCAATAACTTTTACACCCTCACCGTCTATGAAAAAGGCGCGGAAGTGGTGCGGATGTTGCACACTTTGTTAGGCGCAGACGGTTTTCGTAAGGGCTGTGATTTGTATTTTGCCCGCCATGATGGTCAAGCCGTGACTTGTGAAGATTTTGTTGCGGCGATGGAAGCAGCCAATGGCGTTGAATTAAAACAGTTTAGATTGTGGTACTCGCAAGCCGGTACGCCGGTGTTAAACGTCAGTCAAAAATACGATGCCGCCAGCCAAACTTTGCAATTAAGCATTCAACAAAACTGTCCAGCTACGCCGAATCAAGCGCAAAAATTGCCTATGCATATTCCGGTGAAACTGGGCTTGTTGGCTGCTGATGGTTCGGCGGCTGAGATTGTGTTTAATGGTCAAAGCAGTCAAGAATTGACTTTGGATGTCACCGAAGCTGAGCAAAGTTTCAGTTTTGAAAACTTGCCGCAACAGCCGGTGGTGTCGTTGTTGCGCGGTTTTTCTGCGCCCGTGAGTTTGAAAATTCAACGCAGTTTGGAAGAGTTGGCCTTTTTGCTACGCCACGACAGTGATACCTTTAGTCGTTGGGAAGCAGGGCAGCAATTAGCCAGCCAAGTGATTTTCAAGTTGATTGATGATTTACAAAATCAGCGGCCTTTGGCTTTGGATGCGGTGGTGGTTGAGGCTTATCGCAGCATCGTTAACAGCGAAAGTAGCGATTTGTCGTATCAAGCTTTGTTGCTGACCTTGCCGGAAGAAAGTTATTTATCTGGGCAAATGGCGGTGATTGATGTCGATGCGATTTATCAAGCGCGGCAATTTGTGCGAAAAACCTTGGCGGCGCAACTGCAAGCTGAATTTAAGCAGTTATATCGCCAGCATCATCGTGATGAATCAGGCTGTTTTACGGCAGATGCGGTGGGCAGACGCCGCTTGAAAAACACCTGTTTAAGTTATTTATTAAGCTTGGAAACCGCCGAAAACTATCAATTAGCCAGCCAACAGTTTGCCAGCGCTGGCAATATGACCGACCAAATGGCGGCTTTGTCGGTGATGGTCAATAGTCATCATCCGGCTAAAGCTCAAGCCTTGGATGGTTTCTACCAACAATGGCAACAAGAAGCCTTGGTGATTGATAAATGGTTCGCACTACAAGCCACCAGCAGCTTGCCGAACACGTTTGCTACCGTCCAAGCGTTGATGCAACATCCAGCCTTTGATATGAAAACTCCGAATCGGGTGCGGGCTTTGGTGGGCGCGTTTACGCAAGCCAATCCTTTGCATTTTCACGCCAAATCCGGTGATGGTTATCGCTTCTTAGCTGACCAAGTTTTAGTGCTGAATAACCTGAATCCACAAATTGCATCGCGAATGGTGACAGGGTTGGCGCAATGGCGTCGTTACGATGTGGCGCGGCAGCTGTTAATGAAACAACAATTGCAACGCATCGTCGATACTGAGGATTTGTCCAAGGATGTCTACGAAATTGCCAGCAAGAGTTTGGCGTAAGCATCACAATCACGTAAACTAGGCCGCAAATAACCTACCTGCAATCAGCATGAACCCACGCACAGCACAGGTTGAGCGCAATACGCTCGAAACCCAAGTAAAAGTCGCCATCAATTTGGATGGTCAAGGCACTGCCAGTTTCACCACTGGCTTGCCGTTTCTCGATCACATGTTGGATCAAGTTGCCAGACACGGCATGATCGACATGGAGATTGTTTCTCACGGTGATTTACACATCGATGCTCATCACAGCGTTGAAGATATTGGCATCACGTTAGGTCAAGCCTTTGCTAAAGCTTTGGCTGACAAAAAAGGCATTTACCGCTATGGTCATGCCTATGTGCCTTTGGATGAATCCTTGTCACGCGTCACTATCGATTTCTCCGGTCGCCCAGGTTTGTTCTATGAAGTGAGCTTTAATCGCGGCATGATTGGCGGTTTTGATGTTGATTTGTTCCGCGAATTTTTCCAAGGCTTTGTCAATCATGCTGGCGTGACCTTGCATATTGATAATCTTAAAGGTGGCAACGCCCATCATATTGCTGAAACGGTGTTTAAAGCCTTTGGCCGCGCGGTGCGTATGGCGATTAGCCATGATAGCCGTATGGCTGGCATCATGCCGTCGACAAAAGGCAGTCTATAATTTCCCGTTATCCTTAATCATCTAGCGTTTATGTCATCAGTTGTTGTTATCGATTACGGAATGGGTAATTTGCATTCCATCGCCAA
>CAMCSF010000171.1 GCA_945877625.1 Methylomonas koyamae
CCGTTCCAGCTTTGTAAGATGTTTTGTTGCATGATGCCTCCCCGTTGTTATACGCCGCCATCTCAAGAGGCGGTTTGATGGTCTTACTTACGATTAATCAAATTCAAAAATTCAGAACGGGTGCTGATTTCTTCACGGAAAATACCGGTCATTACCGAAGTGGTCATCACCGAATTTTGCTTTTCAACACCGCGCATCATCATGCATAAATGCTTGGCTTCAATCACTACCGCCACGCCACGCGCACCAACCGCAGTTTCAACCGCAGTAGCAATTTGACGAGTTAACTGCTCCTGGATTTGCAAGCGGCGACCGTACATATCAACAATCCGCGCCAGCTTAGACAAACCTAAAACTTTACCTTGTGGCAAATAACCGATGTGGCATTTACCAATAAAGGGCAATAAGTGATGTTCGCACAATGAATACAATTCAATATCTTTCACAATCACCATATCTTCGGTGTCGGCTTGGAAAATCGCGCCATTTAGGACTTCTTCCAAGGTTTTTTCGTAACCGTTATTTAAAAACTTAAAAGCTTTAGCGGCACGTTTTGGCGTATCCCGCAAACCTTCACGATTAATGTCTTCACCAATCGATTCGATAATTTGTTTGAAATATTCTTCCATCACAGTGTCCAAGTAAAAAAATGGGCTGAGTATACAGTATCAAACTGTAAATTCTAAGGCGTCCAACAGCACTTGCTGGTCGGCACCGACTTTATTGGCGTTCTCACTTAAATGCCGACGCCATGCTCTCGCCCCATCAACACCATGAAATAAACCCAACATATGACGCGTAATACTGTTCAATCGCACGCCTTGCGCCAGCTGTTGTTGGACATAAGGCAACATCGCCAGCACCACTGCCTGCCGAGTCTGAGTTGGCCGCTGTTGACCAAACAAACGCTGATCAACTTCTGTCAGTAAATACGGATTATTGTAGACCTCACGCCCCAACATCACGCCATCAACTTGGCTCAATAAATCCTGACAAACATCTAAACTAGTAATACCACCATTAATGATAATTTCAAGTTGCGGGAAATCCTGTTTAAGCTGAAACACCACGTCATAACGTAACGGCGGCACCTCGCGATTTTGTTTAGGCGACAAACCCGACAACCAAGCTTTGCGAGCATGAACAATAAAACTCTCGCAGCCACCGGCCGCCACAGTGCTAATAAAATCAACTAATTCAGGATAAGAATCCCGGTCATCAATCCCGATTCGGGACTTAACCGTCACCGGAATCGACACCACCTGCCGCATCGCCGCGACACAATCCGCTACCAACTGCGGTTCAGCCATTAAACAAGCCCCAAACCGGCCGTTTTGCACCCGATCACTGGGGCAACCAACATTCAAATTGACTTCGTCATAGCCATAATCTTCGGCAATTTTTGCGCACAAAGCCAAATCTTGTGGATTACTACCACCCAACTGTAAAACCAGCGGCTGTTCTTGTTGATTAAACTGCAAATGTCGCTGTTGGTTGCCATGCAAAATAGCCCCTGTGGTGACCATTTCGGTAAACAAAACCGCCTGTTGCGACATTAAACGGTAGAAATAACGGCAGTGAAGGTCAGTCCAATCTAGCATTGGCGCAACCGCAAAGCGCCTGTTAATTTTATTTGGATTCATGAGTGAAACTTAGTTTGAGTAACAACGATGGCCTCTTTTAAATTGCCATAGCCGAACAGCAAGATGTTAGGCCCGAAGCTATTTGGATGCGGGATCGAAATTGGTGAAGTGTGAGATGACAATTAGCACCGTTTAAGTAGCGAAAACAGCTTACTTAACCACCGAATCCGCATCAATAAATGCCAAGGCATTTTGCGGTAAACCATCATTAGTTTCACCCTGCAAGGCTGCCCGACTATCTTCATGAACGGCAGCCATAAATTGCAACAACTGCATTTCCACCTTCATTTTTTCATGGCCTTCTTCGGCTTCCCACATTCGATGCAACAGCTGTTTGGCGTGATGATGAATAGTAAACGCCACCGCTTCCGGCAAATGTGAATAGCTATTTCGCAACGATTCTTTCAAGCGATCTAAAGACTGCAAATATTGCTGATAATCTTTAAGCTCTTGTTTACATTGCACTTTCACCATCGCCAAATCATTGACATTACGGATTTTATTCACCGCTAAATCATGCGCCAACTGCTGGGCCTGTTTTTTCAACTGCGCTACTAAAGCCTGTTCAGCCATCGCTTTCGCGCGCCGCAACTCGGTCACATCGTCATGCCGACCTAAACACCACTGTAAATTTTGGTCACGACGACGTTGCCAATAGTTGACGAAATCATCAATTAATTGCCCCATTATCGACATTGCATTTCTCCACGCACTGACAAAATCCCATCAACATCACCACGCCGATAACAACGTCGGAGGGCTTTTTGCAAAGTACGGTACTTTGCGCTTGGTAACTGGGTTTTCACCGTTTGTAGCTCCCGATTAACAGCATCAAATAACTCCCGCAAGTGTTTGCGATTATTAGCGGCCAACAATCGATGGCGCTTAAACCGATTAAGATAATGTAACTGCCGCCATTGTTGAGCGGTGCGTTGTTTAAGGCTGCGTTGTTGGTTATGTAAACTTAAAATCCGCCGTAAAGCCAAGCTTTCACGACTAAAATAGCGGCGTAATTGTCGCCAAATGGTTAACAGCAAGGCCAACACAGCCAAAGCAGCCAGCGATAACATAGTCAGCAATAAAGTCTTACTGGCTATGCCATAAAACAAGGTGGTTAACCAAGGCAAACCGGCTTGCATAAAAATAAAACCAATCAAAAACAACAGCATTGCCAAACTAGCGGCTAACAAGGCAATGTAAAACAGTGTCGTCAACATGGCTTTAAGGACGCTCGATAAACTCCAAAGCGTTACCATCAAAATCACGGCAAAACAGCGCTTTTCGCCCAGAAATGCTTAAAGTATGTTCAACACCGGCTTGCAATAAATCTTCTCTAAGTACATCAAACGAATCGATATACATCGCCACATGCCGATCGCGACCACCATGCGTTGGACGACCGGTAATTGGATCAGGATTATCCAACTCCAGTAAATGAATCTGCTGTAAACCGACTTCCAACCAAGCCCCTGGAAATGGCAATGGTGGCCGCTCTATTTGTTTCATTCCCAAAATATCACGATAAAACCGCAAGGATCTGTCGGTATCGGAAACGATTAAACTGGCGTGGTGAATGGTGAAATTGTGTTTGGACATGGTGTTTATTCTAAGAAAGGAGTTTATGGATTATACCGCGAGCTTTTTCATCCAAGCCAAACTCTCAACAGTCGTAGCGCTAGGCCGATACTCTGCACCAACCCAACCTGAATAATGATTAGCGTCTAATAAATCAAATAAGCTCACAAAATCAATTGCGCCCGTTCCCGGCTGATGACGCCCCGGACAATCGGCAAATTGAATATGAGCAATTTTGGCCAGATGTTGTTGGAAAAATGCTGCGCAATCTTCCCCCATGCGGGTCAGGTGATAAATATCGTACTGCAAGCGTAAATTGGAATGATTAACCGCTTCTAAAATCGCCAGCATTTTTTCACTGTCATCAACCATAAAGCCCGGCATATCAATGCTATTAACCGCTTCAAATACCGTGGTAATACCTTGTTCGGCAAACACTTGGCTGGCGTAATGCAAGTTTTCCAATAAAGTCGCCTGATATTGGGGCAATCGAGCTAAATCTAAACAACAACCGGGCAAAACATTAATCGCCTCTGGTTTCAAAATCGCCGCATATTCGACCGCTTGCGCCACCGCCGCTTTAAACTGGGCCTGTTTTTCTGGCACCGCTGCTAACCCTTCACCGCCTTGCAATAAGGTATCAGCATCGACATTAAACAACACTAAGCGCAAATCATTTTCTAACAGCGCGGCTTGAATTTGCTCGGCTGGCAAAAGATAAGGAAATTGAATTTCTACTGCAGAGAAACCGTGTTGCTTAGCCAGCGCAAAGCGTTCCAGCAAAGGCACTTCGGTAAATAACAAACTGAGATTAGCTGTAAAACGAGGCATTAGTTGTAACCTGATGTACTCAACGCTATCAGCATTAAGCGCATTTTTTAGTTGTCGATAAAAAAGTTTCGCGTTGCGAAGCCATTTGAATGTCGGTTCTCGCACCGACAAGCGAGTTACTTTCTTTTGCGTGGCCAAAAGAAAGTAACCAAAGAAAAGGCCACCCGACCGCCGCTTGTATCCTGCGCTCCGAAGCTTTTGCTGGGGGTTGGCAAAAGGGGCTTCCTGCCCCTTTGCCAACTTGCCACATCCATGTGGCAACCCTAACGGGCTATTCCCAGCAAAAGCTTCGGTGCTCGGCGCGGCAGACGGGAATATGTAACCACCTCATTAGTCATGCCTATAAAGCTTGATTAAAGTTGAAGGGTCTTGCTCCAGAAAACCAGCGCTGCCGTGCAATTGCATCAATTGGGCGGCTAAACCGGAAATCGGCACCGCACTACTCTGTTTACGCGCTAATTCCGCTGCCATGTTCAAATCTTTTAACAAGGTTTTCACCCGCCATTTCACTGGCTCAAAACATTGATTAGCCATTTCTGGCCCGACAATTTGCAACGGCTTGGAATCGGCAAAACCACCTGCTAAGGCTTCGGGAATTTTCACGGTATCGACACCAGCCGCTTTTGCCAAAGCCATCATTTCGGCAATCACCAACACATTGCAGCTAACGATCATCTGATTACAGATTTTGGTAGTTTGACCGCTGCCGACTGCGCCCATGTGAGTCAATCGACTGTATAAGGGTTTCAAAACCTCACGCGCCACAGCAATATCAGCCTCAGCGCCACCGGCCATAATCGCCAAACTCCCTTGTTCAGCGCCAGCTGTACCACCAGAAACCGGCGCATCAACCCAAGCCATACCGCATTGATTTTGTAATTCGGTAGCTAATTGGCGAGTCACTTCAGGGTCGATACTGGATAAATCAATCACTAATTTACCGGCACTGCCGTTCGGCAAAATCTGTTGTTTAACCACCGCTTCAACCACGGCAGTGTCGGCTAAACAAAGATTAATCACATCGGATTGCCTGACTAATTCACCGACCGTATCGCAAACCACCGCACCTGCTTGACTGACTGCCGCCAATTTATCAGCACTGCGATTCCAGACATTAACTTGATAACCCGCGGCTAACAAACGTAGCGTCAGCGGCTTACCCATCAAACCAATCCCAACAAAACCCAAGGTTTTTGCCATTCAATCTACCCTTATTCGTATAAATTCGCGCTTAAATCCGGTGCTGATGGCAAAGTTTCCCGCTCAAAACGCTGGGCATAATCATTGCCTGTTGATGCAACCGCATTAGCGATTAAATTGTGATGCACCACCGCAAACGCGCCATCGAAATCAGCATTAAGAAACCGACTGGCAAGCTGTTCGCAAAGTCGATACAAGGCTGAATAATCAACGCTTTCACCCGAACTGCAACGGTTGATTTTGTCAGACAAGGCTTTGACGACCGACAACACCGAACCATCCTG
>CAMCSF010000172.1 GCA_945877625.1 Methylomonas koyamae
TAAAACTTCTGAAATACTCGCACTGGTAGATTGATAGGTGCCGTTGGCAATGGAATGTTCTTCGCATTGGGCGCAACAGCTGGGCAGAAGCAGCGACTGATATAACTACCCACACCTCGTGTTGTGGATGATGATTGGATACGCCTTCAGTAAAACCAATTTTATATCTTTGAACAAATGAAAAAAGGCTAAATGACTGGGTAATTCCCAGACGTATTAGGAATATGACTAGCGTATTTTCCTAATGCCACCGTTGGAACATAGAAACAAAAGACGCACTTCGAGGTATCGGCCAACCGCCTCTGTAATCAGTGTAACGCTAGGTAATGAAGTCAACTCAGATGAAATTATTTTTTTGCTCCCGAAAGGGGGCAAAAGTGTGTAAATCGTAATCTAGATGAATGTGTATAGGTTGACTATGTTTATTATTATTTAATTAATACCTTTCACAATTGTCAGCATATTACATAAAAAAATTTGTTTTGCGCCGTAAGGCCAATGAATTTGAGTTAATAAGGGAAAATGCGTAGCGCAGCAAAGCATTTTACTGAAATTAACGAAAATTACCGAGTGAATGCGTAGCATTCCTCGGCCATATACTATTTGGCTTTATGGCTAATTACGTCTAAATTTTACACTTAAAGCCAATTGCCAGAATTAGGTACTAACGCCTTGTTTCAATGTATTGATTTTCATGTGTTTTTTGAAATTTAACTAATTTAAGCGCGATTGCCCTGAATAATTAACAGCTTTATCTATCATTAGATTAAGATGACTGACAACATTAGGAATTTATAAATTACTCCTGCTTGGGCTTTACTCCGATTAAGACATCTGAAAAATCCAGTTTTTTGATTTGTTCAAATAAGTACGGCAATTTCTTATCATCAAAGTAATGTTTTTCTCGAACATTGGGAAACTCATCAACATGCCCAGCCAGTAAAACCAGATCCCTATCAGTGACGCCCATCCTTTCTAGTTCAGATAAAAAGGTTGATCTAAAACTCTTAAAAGTTTTTTCATGAGCCACCCCCGCTTGTTTGCTAAATGCATTGAACTTCTCACCAATATAGCGGCCATAGCCTTCTTTGTCTGTCCAAGCTCCACTGTCTGGAAATAAGCGGCCACGATCTAAACTATTTTTAAAATGTAATATACCTAGTTCAATCAGAAATGAATGAATCGGGGTTTTTCTAAAAGAAGCCGTGTTTTTTATTTTTTTGTTGCCATCATCCCCTTTTTGTATATTCTCATTAAAATTGAAAAACCAAATACCGTCTTCCTGCTCAATATCATAGGTACGAAGCTGGGAAATTTCCCCACGCCTTGCACCACTGAACAGTGCTATCAAAGGTGTCCAGAATTGGTATTGATTTTTATATTCACCTGATTTAAATAACGGTTGTGAAAATATTAGCTTCAAATCATTTCTGTCAAAACTCAGCTTTTCTTTTGGCTGTTTATTAATTTCTTTGACAATCAAACCATTAAAAGCATTTGGAATTTGATATAAGCGATTCATTTCATTGAATAAAGCACGATATTCAATCAGATAATCATTGATATTTTTCGTTGAAAACGTAGATTCAAATGGTTTTTTTCTCAGAATCTCTGTTACTGTCTTGTTCCGGAACTTGGCAGAATCGGAGGCGGGTAGTTCTTGAATCATTCTAAGTACTGCATTAGCATCTTGGGCTTTGATCTTATCGATTCTTATATCACCTAACATTTCAATCAATCGCCTAAAAATGGTGCGTTGTTTTGATGAGGGCTTGAAATTTTTTTTGAGCAGTGTTTTATGCGCATAGTATTGTTCAATCGCTTCTGACAAAAGTGGATAGTCTTGATCCTTTGTACTTTCAACTACCGATTTAACTTCTACTGCTGCGGATGTACTCGGGAAATTAACGGGATAAGGCGAACTCATGAAAGCTGTCACAAAGGCTATTAATTGCTCTGGAGACATTACTTTTAAATCTTCGGGTGTTATTTCTACAGCTTTGTCATCAGTTGGTGAAATAAACACCATATCGATGGGCATTTTCTTGCTCATTTCTCTTCCTTTCAGCAATTGATGCAATAAGACATTGTCAAAATAGGCATCATACCAACCCGCTAACCGTTTGGCATCTAGGTACGATTTTGTGTGTAAAGAAAAAATAAGCGAATGCGATTTACGATTATTCAAGCGCGGGTGGATACGGCGGCGATAGTAGTAAATATCACCTCTTAAGAAAATATGCTCAGAAGGCGTTTTCAATTGCCCCCCTGTTGCATTGCAATACAAACCGCATCACAAAGCGCAATACGAGGAGAGCAATTAGAGTGATTTTTCTGAAAAAATTAAGAATATCAGCAACTTGCTGATGGTGCCGAGAAAAGGACTTGAACCTTCACGGGGTTACCCCCACTAGCACCTGAAGCTAGCGCGTCTACCAATTTCACCACCTCGGCAAAGGGTGCTTGTATCAAGCGTTGTGAGCCATGCATTCTATGAATCAGTACCTTGTTTGTCAATCGCTAATCCTCTCGACAATTTTTAGGCCTATTACGCAAAAACAAAAGTTTAAGCCTTTCCCTTGAAAACCCAAACAAACATCCCCAACTTGACCAAGCCTCATTTTTAAACTTAGTAATAACTTATACAAGAGCATAAATATGACTGTTGAAGCACAAAAAGAAACCTTGGGTTTCCAAACTGAAGTAAAGCATTTATTACATTTGATGATTCACTCTTTGTACAGCAACAAAGAGATTTTCCTACGCGAATTGGTGTCAAACGCCTCGGATGCTGCTGACAAACTGCGTTTTGAAGCCTTATCCAATGACGCTTTGTACGAAGGTGATAGCGAGTTAAAAATCCGCATCGATTTCGACGAAGCGAAAAAAACCATCACCATTATCGATAACGGCATCGGCATGACCCGCGCCGAAGTCCAAGACCACATTGGCACCATCGCCAAATCAGGCACCAAACAATTCTTCGAGCGCTTAACCGGCGACCAAGCCAAAGACAGCGAATTAATCGGCCAGTTCGGTGTTGGTTTTTACTCAGCGTTCATCGTTGCTGACAAAGTGACCTTAACCACACGTAAAGCTGGCGTTGCCGAAGCAGTGCGTTGGGAATCGGCAGGCGAAGGCGATTACACTTTAGAAACTGTCGAAAAAGCCAGCCGAGGTACTGAAATTGTCTTGCACCTAAAAGACGGTGAAGAAGAATTTTTAAACGATTGGAAAATCCGTTCCATCATCAAAAAATTCTCAGACCATATTTCATTACCGATCATCATGAGCCGCGAAGTCGCTGCTGAAACCGATGACGAAGGCAACGAAACCGCAGCTGCTCACCTTGAAGATGAAACCGTCAACACCGCGTCAGCTTTGTGGACTAAATCTAAAGACGAAATCAGCGAAGAAGACTACAACGAATTTTACAAACACGTTGGCCACGACTTCCAAGACCCGCTCACCCACGTTCACAGCAAAGTCGAAGGCACCAACGAATACAGTTTATTGCTTTACACCCCAAGCCGCGCACCGTTTGATCTATGGGATCGCGACAGCAAACACGGTGTCAAACTCTACATCCGCAAAGTCTTCATCACCGACGACGCTGAGCAATTAATGCCCCGCTACCTGCGTTTTATTCGCGGTGTCATTGATGCCGACAGCTTGCCGCTCAACGTTTCTCGCGAAATCTTGCAACAAAGCAAACAAATCAGTGCCATCAAAACCGGCGCGGTGAAAAAAGTGTTGGGCATGTTGGAAGATTTGGCGGAAAACGATGCTGAAAAATACCAAAGCTTCTGGGAACAATTCGGCAACGTCATCAAAGAAGGCCCAATTGAAGATGCGAAAAACAAAGATCGCGTTGCTAAATTGCTGCGCTTTGCTTCCACTCATACCAACGACAAAACCCAAAACGTCTCATTGGCCGATTACGTCAGCCGCATGAAAGAAGGCCAAGACAAAATCTATTTTGTCACCGCCGACAGCTTCGCTGCCGCTAAAAACAGCCCACATTTGGAAATCTTCCGCAAAAAAGGCATTGAAGTCTTATTGTTGACCGACCGAATTGACGAATGGCTGGTGTCTAGCTTGACTGATTTCGACGACAAACATCTGCAATCGATTGCCAAAGGTGAACTGGATTTAGAAAAATTCGATACCGAAGAAGACAAACAACAGCAAGAAGAATTGAACAAAGACTTCGAAACTGTGTTGTCGCAAATGAAAGAAGTATTAAAAGACAAAGTCAGCGACGTTCGCATCAGCCACCGTTTAACCGACTCCCCGGCTTGTTTGGTGACCGGCGTTTATGACATGAGCTTGAACATGGAACGGATTATGAAAGAAGCGGGCCAAGCCTTGAACATGATGGGCATGGGCGGCAGTAAACCGACTTTTGAAATCAATCCAGAACACGGTTTAGTTAAAGCCTTGAAAAACGAGCAAGATGACAGCCGTTTTGCCGACATTAGCCATATTTTGTTTGATCAAGCGGTATTGAGCGAAGGCGGTCAATTAGATGATCCATCAGCGTTCGTGCATAAGCTAAATGGTTTATTGCAAGGCTTATTGGCGTAAGTTTGGTAATACTCTGAAGGTAAAAAAGGCTGGGTAAACCAGCCTTTTTTATATCTGAATTGGTTTAAACAAACTTAAACCAACATTTCTAACAAAATCGGATGCCAAAACGATTCATCAATAACCCCCATTTTGCCCAGCAATCGGCGCTTATCAACTGCGCGAATCTGATCAAGCAAAATCCGAGCACTGCGATTATCAAACATTACTTCGGGACGACAGCTCAACATTTGGCCTTTACTGGTCAGTGGTGCAATGATCACGCGCGGTAAGTGTTGGTTTAAATCATCCGGCGACACAATCAAAGCAGGACGGGGTTTCTTAATTTCGGTGCCAACGGTAGGATCAAGGTTAACCCAATACACTTCACCGCGTTTCACCATTGCCATTCCTCACTGCCATCATCAATCGGCAAACAAGCAAAAACATCGACATCATCCTCTGGCTTATAACTGTCAAACCAACCTTTACGCGGCGCATGTAAAGCTTCGATCACCAAAGTTTTTCCTTCAACGCGCAAATCCACTTCATCGCCCAATTCGCAAGCCTCCAGCAAGGCAGCAGGAATAATAATGCCGCGAGAATTACCAATTTTTCTTAACTGACTCAACATAAAACCTCCTTACCAAGGGTAATAACAATGTTATCACGCCGTAGCTTGATTTAACGACTACTCCCAGTAAACCCCAAACGAATCGAAGCCGCAATCATCGCTCTTGCCAACTTTGCAGCATTAGCCGGCATCAGCAAATAATCCGCCAAATTGTCATCGCCCACCCGCTCCAAAGCATCAATCACCTCATCGGCTTGCAATAAAGCTTTATTAAGCGGCAAAACGGCACCGGTTTGAAG
>CAMCSF010000173.1 GCA_945877625.1 Methylomonas koyamae
CATCGGCCATCACGGCCGTGACCGATGACTAACGGCCTAGATAACGCACTCTTTGTCTCTATCATGTAGGTGTCCACTTAATTGAAGGTGGACACCATCTTCTACTCTTTTAGTGATCGATGACAGACGTGGTTAAATGGGCCCTTACAATATATTAGCGACAACTATTCTGACGCAGCCAGATAGCGGGGCAGCTACGTTGCTCGGGGGGCGTAGGGACCGAAAACACACAAGTTTGGTACCGCTTTCAGGGCAGGTAAGGCTGCTTGCCAGTGGCTTTCTTTGTCTGGCCATAGAACCACTGCTGCGGGTGCCGCAGTTTGCGAGTTACCCTTGGCTGCAGACAGCAAGGCCGTAACCAAGCTGCTGCCAACCGTATTTCGACTGTTTACCTTCATACGGTGCGCCCTAGCAGCTGTTCGGCATATCGAGCCAGCGCATGCCCGAAGCTCTCTAAATGGCCGTCAGTGTTTCGTTCCCGAAAAACGGTTGCCAGGGTTTCTAGTTCTTTGTCGGTGGCAGAACCAATGAAATCCTCGTCGAACACTTTGGTCAGGGCTTCCTGTCGGCGATTGCAAAGAAAATCAATATCCAGCTGCAAAAGATCGCGCATGTATGTCGCCTTAACATCGGCCGCATCGCCAGGTAAGATGCTGCCGGTCAAAGTGTAGATGAACCGGCGCTCGCAAGATGGGTCGAGAGGTGAAATATGCAGGTTTTCATCGAATTCGTTGCCCTTGGCATGACCGCAATGCAAGGGCGTACTAGGCTCTGTTTCGCGGATGCAAGAAGCCAACAGATTGTCGAAACTCAGGGCTAAGTCCTCATGAAGCTGTTGTGGCCGAAAGTGCTCAATGTGGCTATCTGTCAGGGAAATAGTTCGGCCACAGTAGCAACAAACCTGCCCCTGTTCGTCCAGTAAGGCTTGATGGAGCTTGCGCTTCTCGGGATTATGTAAATCGTCGTAGGTCGGCTGCCAGTCATTATTGGCGAGTGCCTTCCAAGACTCAAACTCCATTTGCGAAGGACCTTTAACAAAATGCCTCATCGCCCAAGGACCTCCTTGCGTTTGAGCAAAGCCTCGGCCCCGGCTAGCTCAGGAATGCCGGGTGCTGTTGCTTTCAATTGGTTCAGCAACCCTCGGGCTTCGTTCAACTGCCCACGCTCTAAAGCGGTAAACAACAGCGAAACCTGTGTTTCGACCGGCGCTGTTCTGGCGCGGGCCTCCATGATTTCTTCCAGCACGGCACTGGAATCCAAGCCATAGCTGACTTGTGGGTGAGAAGCTCCATCTGTTCCCAAAATGATGATTTCATCTGGGCTCAATTCACCCAAAATTTGAGGTGAATGGGATGCCGTGATGAACTGAATGTTTGGAAAAGCAGCTTTCAGACCGTTGGCAATTTGACGCTGCCATTTTGGGTGCAGGTGGATATCCAGCTCATCGATTAACACAATGCCTGGCGTCTCAGAGCAAACCTTTGTACCCAAGTGTGGGTTAAGAACCACCATCCGACGGCCAATGTCAGCAATCAAACCCATGATGGTGCGCTGGCCATCGCTGAGTTGTTCGTAAGGAACACGCTGCATGCCACCATCAACGGCCCATTTGACAATGATGCTTTTCTTAGCCATGTCGTAGCGCACGTCTTGGCATTCTGGCAAGGCGGCACCAATGGCTTGGACTACCACACTCAGTTCATCGCCTTGAATGACGTCAGCCGACAAAGACCCATCTTGTGCGGCTTGCAAACGCTCAAGGCTTTTCGAAACCACCCAGGTTTGCAAGGTTGCGTTGTCTGAAGATGCAGTCAACCAATTGGTATAAGCATGATCGCGGCTGACTTTTTGGGTTGCGGCTTGCATCATGTTGGTTGGCACAGCAGGCCAGTTTCGGTCAGCCTGATAAAACAAAATCAAAGGCAAGGTGGTCGAATTGGCCTTGTCAGAATTGATATTTCCAACCTGCTGAAGTCGAGCGAAAGGCGTGATGCCCTCCACGTTGGTAGGATCTACAGCGCTGTTCTTTTGCACCGACCAATCAACGCGCAAGGTATCCAGATAAGCTTCGGTTGACACTTTAACGGGGAAGTGGGGCTCATACCGAACGCTGGCCCCGTGTGACACGCATTCTTCATGTGCAACCCCCTCTTTACCGATCCACGCTTGCCAGGGCGAATAGCCGCCAAAATGTGTAAAACCCACCATGGCATCCGATACCGCTCGTAGTAGGGATGTTTTACCGCTGCCGTTGCGCCCAGCAATCACGTTAAACTGTGAATTGAAGTTCACCGTCAAATCACGGTGCTTCAAATAGTTGAGCAGTTGGACTGAGCCAATATGCATCTTCATGTGCTAACTCCTTTTCGACCTTCTAAGAAACTGAGGAATAAGAGCATTGCGATAGACTCTGGGTGAATCTCAGGTAATGACCGAAACTTGCGCACTCGTCCTTGCAACAGACCGGCAGCCGTCCAAGTGCCGGCGACGTTTTGTGCAAAAGATTTTAGCGAGGCCGGACTGAAACGTTCTGGGTAAGATGTGTTAAGGAAGGTCTCCATGATATTTCGGGGCATGGGAGTGCCTTCGGACTGCGCCAACACGAACGATTGAGTGCATCTTAGAAGAGGGTCCCGAGCCAACGCAACGGCAAGGGCTAATATAGGTTGAGCCGCCTCGTTAAGCGGCCATAGTCGGCGTAGAGCTCGAAAAATAGGATTAAGTGGCTCCAATGCGTAAAGAGTCGCCATGTGCCGAAAAGCCAATTCGCGTGCTTTGCGGGTCGGTTTACCAAGAACATTACTATCTAAAACTGCGGCTATGTAGTCCTCGCGTGAGGCTTGCGGATGGGTGTTATTCATAAGTACACGCAAATCGTCCAGCATCATCGTTCTGGCGGCATGAGGTCCGTTAATACCGAAACGAAAACCTAGTTGGGCGAGAAGCGTTTGGCGTAGATTAGTCACGCAATACGCACTCTTTTTATAAGATTGGATGTTTTCAAAATGAGAACTTTGATGTTTATTTACCTAACAGATTATATACTGAAATAGTCTAATAATTTCGGACCGCTTCGAAGTGGTTTGGCTTATAGAATGAGAATAGATAAGGAAATGATGTTATGCCCATAATTACAGTTAACAACCCTAATTTTACCCGCGAGCATTTTGACGCCAAAATTGAGTTGTTGCGGGCAGATAATTCGCATGCTCGCTGGATGCTAGGAGTTTTGACTGCGTTGGCGATTGCTAATTTTGCTAAGCAGTTTTTTTGATTCATTCTCAACGCCTAATTCTACGGCGCACAAACTTGGTTTTTCCAACCCGATGGATTGCTGAATATCGAAAAACATTGGCAATTCGAGTTGGGGTGGTTTGTGGTAGGTAGTCATGCTGGCGGGCTTTCAAAGCGCTGGATTGTATTTGAATTTGGAATTGCCGTTAGTTGCGGGGCTTAGGCTGAATAGTGATTATTTGTCCGGCAATAATGGTTTAAGCTCGGCGACCTTTAAGTTGCTGTATCCGTTGGCTAAAGATTGGCAATTGGGTTTAGGTGTGCAAATCGCTATCGCGCAGGGCGTTATTGATCCTTATCAAGGCATGTTGGGGATTTATTTTCATTAAATCGCCGCTAAAAAATTAACGGCGATGGTTTGAGTTTAGCGATTAAGGGCTGACGGTATAGCTTTGGGTATAGCTACTGCCTTTTTTACAAGCATCGCGGCTAATTGGCGATTCACAGGAAATATCAGTGAACTCGGCTTTTAATTCGCCGGCTTTGTCGGGGACGAAGTAAAAACGGAAGTTAGGATCGGCGCTGATCGCAATGTCGATTTTGGCGTTTAATACCGGTTTGTTGTTAAAACTGACTTTTAACTGGTCGATAAAATGCGATTTTCTGACAAAACGGGTGATTTGATCCATCTGCATCCCTGTCAAATTCGGATGGCTAATCATCAACTGCGCCAACGACGCTTCGCCGTTTTTAACCCCGTCATCTAAACGAAATTTCACTTTACCAATTCGGCTCATCGCCTCGTCCAAATCCGCGCCTATCGGAGCAGAACAACCGCCACTGGCTTTAACGAATTTTTTGCTCATGGTGAATTTGCCGTCATTGGTTTCGGCAATCGCGCGGATGTTGCTGTAGGTGTTGACGCGGATTCGCATCGCTAAATCGGCCTTGCCGCTTTCGGGGAAGAATTCAAACTCGCCGACGAAGGGGAAGGGGTTTTTATCGACCAGTAACCAGATTTTTTTGATGTATTTGTCTTTGCTTTGCGCGAATTTGCTACTGACTTTAATCGGCACGATAGCGGGATCTTCGGCGCGGTAGGGCGCTTCTAACTCGATTACGCTGTCTGATTCTTCAATGGTTTTACCGGCAAAAAACTGGCTTTTTAAGCTGGTGTTCCAAGTGATGTCATCGCCTTCCGCTTGGGCTAGGGCACAAAAGCTGAATAGCAAAATCGTTGCGAGTAGCTGGGGGTTTTTCATTAAAAATCTCCTGTGTTTTTTTAAATCTTATAGATTGCAAGAACTGATTTTAGAAGCAGCTTTTGATAACGAGTTTGTTATGAGGAATGTTTAGCACAACATCACTCACCAGCTATGACCAATAATCGCTCTAGCAAATGGTCGCTGATAAAAATATCTGAACTTCGCAATCTATCAATAAAAGGTCTAATTGCACTTATTAGTCCTTTTTGTTTGGCTAGTAATAGCACGCCTAGACTACCCATCACCTCTACGTTGTTGATGTAAGCAATCTTCTTGGCGCGTGCGTCATCAATCAACAATAAATCGGCGGCTAATTGTTTGTACAGATTGATTGCTGCCAATTCACCTTTTCCCAAACCATTGGTTTTTTCAATATGAATGGCGGTTGATATATCGCAAACTTTATCGTGTAAATAGATGCTTAATGATTTAGATTCGGCTTTGCCGAAAATACAAACTTCATCATAAACAGCCTGAGGGACTTTGACTTCACCGAACAAGTCATCTAAAACCGATAAGCAATCACAGATTGATAAAGTCACTAATGCGGAACTATCGGCAATCACTATCATTAAGTGTGCCGTTGCTGAAAGCGCAAAACATCGGCTTCAATTGAGTCTTCTGAAGCGTCAATCACGCTGATTTGATGTTGCTTGCAAGCGGTGAAAAAATCGTAAATGTTTACTCCAGCAAACTCGCAAGCAGCGCCACGAGATAACTGGCCTGATTGGAACATAAGTAGGGCCGCGTATAGCTTAATCTGTTGCGCCGTTTGTATTGGTGTGTGGTTTTGCAAGTATTGATCGGGTATGTCTAAAGTTAGCTGCATGGCTTGTACCTCTATAACCAGAAACTGTTTTTAAAATTGTAACAGCTCTAGGTGAGAAAGCCTGA
>CAMCSF010000174.1 GCA_945877625.1 Methylomonas koyamae
AATCAACCGTGCCCTGCCCTAGTTCATTTAATAAGGTTTGCGCATAAGCGGTCAGACGTGATTCGGTGTAACGCATCGCCGCAAACGATTTAGGATCGTCGGGCGAACCCCAGTTACCTTGACCGTCAATTAAGGGATAACGATAGGAAAAGTTCTGTGCCATCAACACCATGGCTTCGTAACAAGCCGAATCGCCATGAGGATGGTATTTACCCAACACGTCACCGACAGTACGCGCGGATTTTTTGTACTTGGCTAATGCGGTTAATCCAAGCTCCGACATCGCATAAACAATCCGCCGTTGCACTGGTTTTAAGCCATCGCCGATGTGTGGCAAAGCTCGGTCCAAAATCACATACATGGAATAATCCAAGTAGGCTTTTTCGGTAAATTCTTTTAAAGGTAACTGTTCAAAGTTTTCCTGTACACCCATTGTTGCCTGTCATCCTGTGTTGTAAATCGCCAAACTGCGACGCCATTAATAGGCGGTAAAATAACACAACACTAGACTCTCGGCTGGATTGGATGGCTTAGATTAATGCTTATTGAGCAACATTAAAGTAACCAAACTGATCCCCACCCTCAAAAATGGACAAATTAAGAAGCGAGTGTTTGTTTAAAATTGGCTTCAAATTCTATCGGGCTTTGGAATTCGTTGGCAGAATGCAACCTGACGGGATTGTAATCCGTTTCTATGTATTCAAACACAGCCTGGCGCATGGAATCAGGCATGGCAAATTGCTCGCCATGAATAGCCTCGACTTTGAACGAATCAAAAAAGCTCTCAGCACAGGCATTATCGTAACAATTGCCCTTTGCACTCATACTGCCCAACAAGTCCTGCTGTTGTAGCAGTTGCCGTTAAGCATGTGAACAATATTGACTGCCACGATCCGAGTGAACAATGACATCTTTGGGTCGTTTGCGCTTAAAAACCGCCATTCGTAGTGCATCACAAGCCAAATCAGCTGTCATTCGTCACCCATCGACCAGCCCATTTCTGGTTGGGCGCGGTGGCAGAAAAGTCTTGTTGCAGCAGATTAAAGTTTTGTTTGCTGTGGGTGCACCAGTTGAGGTTTCAGTCGGGCATTTTCTATTGCTAGGCTTGTTTCCCGATCGCTAACCCTCTGAGCGTGTTCGGACTGTTTGCGCCAAACGTAGAGTTAGGATTCATGCAACCCCAGTTGCTTTGCTGCTTTGGCAACACCCATTTGGGTTGCCGGTTTTAGGCTTTCTAGTTTGTATTCGACGTTATGTCGGGTATAGCTGGCTTTGCTGCCAGTCGATTTTGTGCTCATGCAAGTACCTCTCTTTGGTTAAGAATACTCGCTTTTTAAAGTGTCCACTATTCGTGGTGGAGATCACTCTTTAGCAAACTAATCATTTTTGCAACCAGTGAATTCATAAAGGCTATTCCTCGATCTGTTTTTACCGGTAAAAGAAAACTGCTTCCAAACGTGTAAAAATCCAATCACACCCGATTGCAATTTCTGATTCTCGTAAATGACATACATCCGAGCCATTGCCTGTTTTTAGGTTAAGCACACTTTCGCCAATGCTTTATTGTCATGACTATTATCCATCCAATTGATATTGAACGCTTTATCGAGTTTTTTCATCCGATTGATTTCAATCTTGCAGACGGGACATTCACAATCATGAACTCAGGTGACTTTTGGCATAGAAGCCGTTGCTGCCGGTTGGTGTGAAATATTAAAAAGCTCGAACAGCACGCACCCTAAGCTTACTGTATTTATTGTAACGATCTTGGTCGCCATGGCCGAAGCCCTGGATCCACGCACTGTTGCTATCCAGCTCCGTAGCGCTCCAGTAGTCATCTTTAGCAAAACCGCCCACCACATTTCTGTGTTCATATAACATTTTTAACTCGGTCTTTGTCGGTAAATGCCAACCAGGTCCCAAAGCGCGGACAGCTGTAACAGCATCAGTCCAATTTAATGAATTGATCTCATCGGCTACTTTCGCTTCCAGACCATGCTCACCCGAATCATCAAGATAATAGACCTTGCCACCTTGGGGCCCCCTGTCGCCAATTCCATACATTACAGTGGACTTATGACTATTGCTATTTAGAACTGCCGTACCAAAAGTACTTTCCGCCTCTACCCCATGACAGAATAGCAATCCTCCAACCAATAAGACCATTGTTGCTTTTTCTTTGAGTTGAATCACGCACTACCCCTTATTTCTATTTAGCTGTTTACAGCGGCTTATGCGGCACATTTATCAACTTACTAACACATAGCCTAGACTAGCTAAGAAGAATTCACTTGGATCAATACCATAATCGGTAACATCAACCGCTGAATTAATGGTAGTTACCATGCCATAACCGCCAAACATTCCATGAAACTTCTAAAGTACAAACCTAAGATCACAAACGACAACCCCGAAGATGAATATGACCTACAAGGGTGATGAGAAAAAAAGCGGCTGTTTAGTTGGTGGGATTTATGGCTGTTTTTTTCTGAGTGCAACAAAATTGCAACAATTGAAGGAGTCAGAAAAAACCAAAAAATCATAACCAATTGATTTAATTGGCGTCCCGGAGACGATTCGAACGTCCGACCTGTCTCTTAGGAGGAGACTGCTCTATCCTGCTGAGCTACCGGGACTTAATATCAAAACACGATAGCAAACTAACCCGGCGGCCACTGCATCGCTCTACCCGCTAACAAATGCAGATGTAAATGATGCACGGTTTGGCCGCCGTCATCGTTGCAGTTAATCACGGTGCGATAGCCGCTGTCTGCATAGCCGTGTTGTTCAGCAAGCTTGGCGGCGGTTTGTAGCAATTGCCCAGCTAAAACCGCATCATCCAAGCCATTCAAATTAGCAATGTGGCGTTTAGGGATAATTAATAAATGTAACGGTGCTTGCGGGTGAATGTCGCGAAACGCCAGTAAATTGTCATCTTCATAAACTACATCCGGCTTAATCTCACCCGCCGCCATTTTGCAAAACAAGCAATCTGTCATTGTTAACTCCTAAAAATTAAATCAACCGCGCCCATAAATCATATTCATCGGCTTCTTCGATTTCGACTTGCACGAAATCACCGACTTTTAAATGCGTTGCGCCATCGATGAAGACTTGGCCGTCGATTTCTGGTGCATCGCTTTGGCTACGAGCCACTGCGCCCTCTTCCACCACTTCATCAATCAACACCGTTTCGATTCGACCGACACGACGCTGTAAACGTGCGGCACTAATGCCGGCTTGATGCTCCATGAAACGCGCTAATCGCTCTTGCTTGACTGCTTCTGGTACTGAATCTGGTAAGTCATTAGCCGCTGCGCCTTTCACGGGTGAATAGGCAAAACAGCCGACTCGATCCATTTGCGCTTCGGTTAAGAAGTCTAATAATTCTTGGAATTCTTGTTCTGTTTCGCCGGGGAAGCCGACGATAAAAGTGCTGCGGATGGTTAAATCGGGGCAGATTTTGCGCCAAGCGCGAATTCGTTCCAGATTGTTTTCCGCCGCTGCCGGACGCTTCATCAGTTTTAGAATCCGGCTATTCGCGTGTTGGAAAGGAATATCCAAATACGGCAAAACTTTTCCCGCTGCCATTAATGGCACCACTTCATCAACGTGCGGATAAGGGTAAACGTAATGCATCCGCACCCAAATCCCCAATTCACCCAAGGCTTGCGCCAAATCATAAAAACGCGTGCTAATGTCCTGACCTTGCCACGGACGGGTTTGATATTTCAAATCCAGTCCATAAGCGCTGGTATCTTGAGAAACAATCAATAATTCTTTAACACCCGCATCCGCCAAGCGTTGCGCTTCGGCCATCACATCATCAATCGGACGACTGACTAAATCACCGCGCATCGATGGAATGATGCAGAAAGTACAACGGTGGTTACAACCTTCGGAGATTTTCAGATAAGCATAATGTTGGGGGGTGAGCTTAATCCCTTGTGGCGGCAATAAATCCATAAACGGATTGTGTGCTGGCGGTAAATGTTCGTGAACCGCGTCCACCACTTCATCAGTGGCATGAGCGCCGGTGATTTTTAACACTTGCGGATGACGAGCCAAAATTTCATCCTGACGCGCACCCAAGCAACCGGTGACAATCACCCGACCATTTTCGGCCAAAGCTTCACCAATGCTATCTAAAGACTCTTCCACAGCCGCATCAATAAAGCCGCAAGTGTTGACGATGACTAAATCGGAATCTTTGTAATTCGGTGACACTTGATAGCCTTCCGAACGCAAGCGCGTCAAAATTTGTTCGCTATCGACAAGGGCTTTCGGGCAGCCTAGACTGATAAATCCAACGCGAGGGTTACTCATTACACATTCTCTAAATTTTTATAAACAGGTTGGTGGCTTGGGTAAGCCAGCGATTTTACAGGCGTATTTTAACGGCCCTTGGGGAAATAATTTTTGCAGGTAGCGGCTATTGCCTTTGTCTTCGCCAAATTGTTTGCGAATCGCCGCCACGAACATACGGGCATTGGGTAAGTGTTTGTATTGCTGATAATAATCGCGGATGAACAACAAAACTTCCCAATGCGCTTCGCTGAGTTCTAATTGCTCTCTTTCAGCCAATGCCAACGCGACTGAGCGTTGCCATTGGGTAAAATCGCGCAAGAAACCTTGATCGGTGGTTTCTAAACTGACGCCATCGACGATTAATTCCATGTATGAATCACCGGATTTTTAACCGTTAACGCCACCCATTCGGCGTAATCAATCAACTCTACGCCAGCGATTATCCGCTCAGGCTCAATGCCGTTGACTTGCAAGGCTTCTTTTAAAGCATACAGCTGACAAGACTTGCTTTGCAGCGCCAGCAATTTGGCATTATCAGCATGCCCCTTCAGCAGCGCCCACAAACAGCCATACTGCAATAACACATCATCACCCGCACCGATGCGGTCAATCAAAGCATCGTTTAAATTGGCTAAAGCTAGTTGATGCAGCATTTATTCAACGTCGCTGAGTTTTAAACCGACAATACCGATAATAATCAGCAAGATAGACGACACCCGATTCCAATCAGCCGGTTCTTTGAATAAAAATAAACCAATAATCGCCACGCCTACCGCGCCAATTCCAGTCCAAACCGCATAGGCAGTGCCCAATGGCAAGGTTTTCAGCGCCAGCATCAGCAAATAAAAACTACCTAAGCCAGAAAAACAAGTCACAACACTGGGCCATAACTTGGTGAAGCCTTCGTTAAATTTCAGGCTTAAAGCAAAAATAATTTCCGAAAAACCTGCCGCTAACAACAGCAACCAACCTAAATTCATCAAGATACCTAACTGTAATGCAAAAAATGGCGGCTATTTTACCGACATAAAACGGGGAATGCGGAAAATAGACA
>CAMCSF010000175.1 GCA_945877625.1 Methylomonas koyamae
AAAATGTTCCTGCATCCATTGCTGGCTACTTTTGCTGCGTGCCATTTGCTCTATTGGTGTAAAATTGTTGGGATTTTAAAGTTAAAGGAAACAGAGTGAATCCTATCCAAAAGAAAAAACTGAAAGCGCAAGCGCATTCACTAAATCCTGTTGTCATGATTGGACAGGCGGGCTTAACAGAAGCGGTTATCAAAGAAATCAACCTTGCTTTGGACACCCACGAATTAATCAAAGTTAAAATTCGCGCAGAACGTGATGATCGTAAAATGATCAGCGAACAAATCTGCTCTCAAACCCTTTCTGAACAAATTCAATCTATCGGTCAAATTGCGGTTTTATACCGAAAAAATCCGAAGAAATAACAACAGGGAGGTTTTAACCTCCCTATTTTCTTAAATATATTGAATTGAAAGAATTTCGTATTCAATATTGCCGCCAGGCGCTTTTACCACCACGACATCTTCTACTTCTTTGCCGATTAAAGCTCTTGCGATGGGCGAACCAACCGAAATACGACCTTCTTTAATATTGGCTTCATCTTCGCCAACAATTTGATAAGTCACCACTTTACCTGAATCAATATCTTCAATTTCAACCGTCGCACCAAACACGACTTTACCATTGGCATCGGTTTTGGTGACATCAATGATATTAGCATTGGACAATTTGCCTTCAATTTCAGCAATCCGTCCTTCAGCAAAGCTTTGTTGCTCACGCGCGGCATGATATTCAGCATTTTCTTTTAAATCACCATGCTCACGCGCTTCAGAAATAGCCTGAATAATTCTTGGACGAACGACAGTTTTTAATTCGTCCAATTCAGCGCGCAATTTATTCGCGCCTGTAACGGTCAACGGTACTTTATTCATCAATCACTACCATTTATTTAAAAGTTTTATGCAAATCTTGCAAACAATTCACATCACCAGCATCTAATTCACCTAGCGCATAACAAGCGGCTCTCGCACCTGCCATGGTGGTGTAATAGGTGACTTTTCGCTGCAATGCTTCACGACGCATAGTAAATGAATCGGCAACCGCTTTAATACCTTCGGTGGTATTAACGATTAACTGGATTTCACCATTTTTAATCATATCAACGGTATTTGGTCTGCCTTCATTTACCTTGTAAATTTCTTGGCAAGCAATACCGGCTTCTTTTAATACTTTAGCCGTTCCGCGAGTCGCAACGATTTCGTAGTTTTTGTCGATCAGCATTTTTGCCAATTCAGGCAATTTCGGTTTATCAGCATCACGAATACTAATCAAAACTTTACCGCTGTGACTTAAATCAACACCGGATGCACGTTGTGATTTGGCAAACGCTTCACCAAAGGTTTTACCAACACCCATTACTTCGCCAGTTGATTTCATTTCTGGCCCCAACAATGGGTCAACACCTGGGAATTTAATAAATGGGAATACCGCTTCTTTAACCGAGAAATATTCTGGAATACGCTCTTCAGTCACACCCTGCTCTTTCAAGGTTTTGCCAACCATACAACGAGCCGCGATTTTTGCTAATGGATAACCGGTAGCTTTTGACACAAAGGGCGCGGTTCTTGATGCGCGAGGATTAACTTCCAACACGTAAACCGTTTCACCTTGAATCGCAAACTGGGTATTCATCAAACCACGCACACCCAATGCTTCAGCCATTTTCGCCACTTGAGCACGCAACTCATCTTGTAAATGCACAGGCAAATCATAAGGCGGAATTGAGCAAGCCGAGTCACCTGAATGCACACCGGCTTGTTCGATGTGTTCCATCAAACCGCCGATCAAGACCGTTTCACCGTCATAAATCGCATCAACGTCCATTTCAACCGCATCATCAAGGAAGCGATCTAATAACACCGGTGAATCGTTAGAAACGCTAACCGCTTCTTTCATGTAACGACGTAAACCTTCTTCATTGAAGACAATTTCCATCGCCCGACCACCTAATACATAGGACGGACGTACAACCAATGGATAACCAAGTTTTTTAGCCGAATCAACCGCTTGCTCAACCGAACGCGCAGTGGCATTAGGTGGCTGTAGTAAATTCAAACGTTCCAATAATTTTTGGAAACGCTCGCGATCTTCCGCTAAGTCAATTGAATCAGGCGATGTGCCGATAATCGGCGCACCGGCAGCTTCTAAAGCTCTGGCTAATTTCAATGGCGTTTGACCACCGTATTGAACAATTACGCCTTTCGGTTTTTCTAACTCGATGATTTCTAAAACATCTTCAAGCGTTAATGACTCAAAATACAAACGATCAGAAGTATCAAAATCGGTAGAAACGGTTTCTGGATTACAGTTAACCATAATGGTTTCGTAACCATCTTCACGCAACGCCAACGCTGCATGAACACAGCAATAGTCAAACTCAATACCTTGGCCGATACGGTTTGGACCACCACCTAAAATAATGATTTTTTCTCTATCTGATGGATTCGCTTCGCACTCTTGTTCGTAAGTCGAATACAAATAGGCGGTATCTGATGAAAATTCAGCCGCGCAAGAGTCAATGCGTTTATAAACCGGACGGACGCCTTGTTTGTGACGCACATTGCGCACTTCTGATTCTTTGGCCTCCAGCAATTTTGCTAAACGCGCATCGGAAAAACCTTTACGTTTTAAACGCAACAACTCACCTTGCTCCAAAGTCGCTAAGGTTTTGGTTGATAGGGTTTTTTCGGTCAAAATCAGGTCTTCAACTTGCGCTAAAAACCAAGGATCAATTTTTGACGCTTCGTGAATTTCAGCAAAGCTCAAACCAGAACGGAAAGCATCAGCCAAATACCACAAACGTTGTGGACCTGGATAACGCAATTCCCTGAGAATGCTGTCTTGGCTGTTAGCATCGCTTAAATCAATAATTTCATCTAAACCATCAACTCCCACTTCCAAACCACGCAAAGCCTTTTGCAATGACTCTTGGAAAGTACGACCTATAGCCATCACCTCACCCACCGACTTCATTTGGGTGGTTAAGCGATCATTAGCTTGTGGGAATTTTTCAAAGGCAAAACGTGGCACTTTAGTGACAACGTAATCAATTGATGGCTCGAACGAGGCAGGGGTTTTGCCGCCGGTAATTTCATTACGCAATTCATCCAATGAATAACCGACCGCCAATTTCGCAGCCACTTTCGCAATCGGGAAACCGGTTGCTTTAGACGCCAAGGCTGACGAGCGAGATACCCGTGGATTCATCTCGATTACAATCAAGCGACCGTCTTCAGGATTAATCGCAAACTGCACATTCGATCCACCGGTATCAACACCAATTTCACGTAATACTGCCAAAGAGGCATTACGCAGAATTTGATATTCTTTATCGGTTAAGGTTTGTGCTGGGGCCACGGTGATAGAGTCACCGGTATGAACGCCCATTGGATCAAAGTTTTCAATCGAACAGATGATGATGCAGTTATCTTTAGAATCGCGCACCACTTCCATTTCAAATTCTTTCCAACCCAATACTGATTCTTCAATCAGCAATTCGTTGGTTGGCGATAAATACAAACCGCGTTCGCAAATTTCGATAAATTCTTCACGGTTGTAAGCAATACCGCCACCGCTACCGCCCATGGTAAATGAAGGGCGAATAATGGTTGGATAACCGACGTCTTCTTGAGCAGCAAACGCTTCTTCCATGCTATGCGCGACTTTCGACTTAGCTACTTCTAAGCCGATTTTACGCATCGCTTTATTAAATAAATCACGGTCTTCGGCTTTATTAATCGCCTCTTTACTGGCGCCGATCATTTCAACGCCGTATTTTTCCAAGACACCGTGTTTATCTAAAGCTAAAGCACAATTCAACGCAGTTTGACCGCCCATAGTCGGCAAAACAGCATCGGGACGCTCTTTTTCAATAATTTTTTCGACGGTTTGCCAGTCAATCGGCTCGATGTAAATCGCATCGGCCATGTCTGGATCGGTCATGATAGTCGCTGGATTGGAGTTAACCAAAATGACTCGGTAACCCTCTTCACGCAAAGCTTTACAGGCTTGGGTGCCTGAATAATCAAACTCGCAGGCTTGGCCGATCACAATCGGCCCAGCGCCCAGTAATAAAATCGATTTTATGTCAGTTCTTTTTGGCATAGGACTCTTTAGAAAAACTAGGCTTAACGCGATTGATTCATCAAATCGATGAAATCATCAAACAAGGATTCAACATCATGTGGACCTGGGCTGGCTTCAGGATGGCCCTGAAAGCTGAAGGCAGGACAATCAGTACGCTCAATACCTTGCAAACTACCATCAAACAAGGAATGGTAAGTGGCTTGCAAATGACTAGGTAAAGAATCAGCACTGACCGCAAAACCGTGGTTTTGACTGCTAATCATCACTCGGCCTGAGGCTTTGTGTTGCACAGGATGGTTAGCGCCGTGATGACCAAATTTCATTTTTTCGGTTTTAGCACCACTAGCCAACGCTAATAATTGGTGACCTAAACAAATACCAAATACTGGCACTTTTTCAGCCAAAATGGTTTTAATTGCTTCGATGGCATAAGTACATGGTTCTGGATCGCCCGGACCATTTGATAGGAATACACCATCTGGATTGAGCGCCAAGACATCAGCGGCAGGGGTAGTAGCAGGCACAACCGTCACACGGCAACCGCGATTTGCTAACAAACGCAAGATATTACGTTTAACACCAAAATCGTAAGCGACAACATGTTTAGTCAGATTAGTCGCTTCAGTATGACCTTCGCCAAGCTTCCAGACATTTTCAGTCCAAACATAGCTTTCTGCGGTAGTCACTTCTTTGGCTAAATCCATGCCTTGCAAACCTGGAAAGCCATCGATAGCACGACGAGCGGCATCAACATCAACCGATTCACCGGCCATAACGCAACCACGTTGCGCACCTTTATCACGCAACAAACGGGTTAATTGACGCGTATCGATGTCAGCGATTGCAACTACATTGTTATCGCGCAAATACTCAGGCAAGGTTTTCTCAAGACGCCAGCTACTTGCCAACAAAGGCAAATCACGAATCACTAAGCCACTGGCATACACATGACCCGCTTCATCATCCTCATCATTAGTACCGACGTTTCCGATATGCGGATAAGTCAAGGTAACGATTTGCTGAGCATAGGAGGGATCGCTGAGAATTTCCTGATAGCCTGTTAACGCTGTGTTAAATACCACTTCCCCTACGGAACAGCCGTCGGCACCGATTGATACGCCGTAAAACACTGTCCCGTCTTCTAATACCAGTAATGCAGGTTTATTCAAGATTGGCCACCTTAGATGTAGAAAACGGGATAGGCCCTGACGACCGATCCCGTTCCAAATAGATAAAAACTGCCTAATTTTACGAAATTCTGACTGATTGGTCA
>CAMCSF010000176.1 GCA_945877625.1 Methylomonas koyamae
CGCGTATAGCTTAATCTGTTGCGCCGTTTGTATTGGTGTGTGGTTTTGCAAGTATTGATCGGGTATGTCTAAAGTTAGCTGCATGGCTTGTACCTCTATAACCAGAAACTGTTTTTAAAATTGTAACAGCTCTAGGTGAGAAAGCCTGAACTGGTATCAAAAGCTTTCAATCTAAGTGTGAATAAACACTCACCACCACCCGATAAAACCACAGCGGCCTGACTAAAATAATGCCAAAGGCGATAACTGGCGTGACAGGCACTGGCGCAATGTCGATCAGAAATAAGCTGAATAAGGAAAGGAAAGCTTTAATTCGTGAATTTTTGATGTAGGTAATTGCGTTCAAAGCCTCTAATCGCTGCGGGGACGATTTTTCCCGATACATAGTTTCGGTTAACGCCAAGAACCAATCTGGTCGCATCGTTACGATATACATGCCAATTAAACAGCCCGGCGAAATAGGGCCAAAACCAATAATGGCGAATAGGGAAAAAACGGCTAAGGTTTTTAGTTGGGCTGAGTTCATTTTGAGTATCGGTTTTTACAAGGGGTGGCTGATGATATGGAAAGACAAGTAACAAACCAACTCAATCCTCCCACTCCAACTCCGCAAACCCCAAGGTCACATTTTTTCGGTGAAATTGTTCGTAAAGCTGCCATTGGTTTTTAGCATTTAAGCCAACATTTGCTACCGCGTGCTCCAAGGTCTTGCCGCTTTTGATTTCAGCTCGGATTTCGTTGCTGAGTTGGGTTAGGTAGTTTTTCTCAGCTTGCATTGAAACCGGCCAGTCTTTCACTAATTTGCCGTGTCCAGGAATCACCAATTTATATTGGTTTTTTTCGAGTTTAGTTAATTCGTTTAACCAGCCTTTTAAACTGCCATCAATCACTGGAATGTGTTCTAAAAACAGTAAATCGGCCAGCCACATGGTATTGGTGGTTTTGTCGTAAATGCTTAAATCGTTGTCGGTGTGGGCGGTTGGATGGGCGGTTAATAGCAAGCTGCGATTGCCTAAATCGAGGCTTAAGCTGTCTTTGACTTCAATATCGGGCGGGATGATATTGTCTTGGTCAACGTGGATGTTGAGTAATTCATCGGCGCGGCTGATGTAATGCGGGGCGCGGCTGGCCATGGCGCGGGCGAGTTTGTGGTGGCCGACGAATTGCACGCCAGCGCCTTTAAAAGCGAGGTTGCCGTAAATGTGGTCGGGGTGGACGTGGGTGTTGATTACATAGCAAATCGGGGTGCTGGTGATTTGTTTGACTGCGTTCCGTAAAGCGATACCTTGTTGTGGGCTGCCGCCGCTGTCGATGACGGCGACGCATTTATCACCGACGATAAAACCGATATTGGCAATTTCGCCGTGATTATCGCGGTCTGGCCAGTGGTGATCGGATAAATGGAGATAAATGCCAGGGGCGACTTCGTTGACCAGTAAAGCGCTGACGGCGAAACTGGCGGGGCTGAGCAATAATCCCAACAGGGCTAAAACTGATTTCATACTGGCGGCTCCTTAGGCGGCGATGCGTTTGAAAAATTCGCTTTCAGCGACGATGTCGGTGTTGGTTTCGACTCTGTCCAAGTAAACCATGCCGTTGAGATGGTCGAATTCGTGTTGAAACACGCGGGCGGGGAAATCTTCTAACAGCATTTCACAGGCTTGGCCTTGTGGGTCTTGATAGCTGACTTTTATCGCGCGGTAACGCGGCACTAAGGCGCGGATGCCGGGAACGCTTAAGCAACCTTCCCAGTCTTTAATCAAGCTGGCGTCGAGTATTTCAAATTGTGGATTAACCATCAGTGTAGCTGGCATTTCTGGCGCGTTTGGGTAACGAGTCGTTGGCCGCGAGGCGATGATAATCACTTGCCAAGATTCGCCAATTTGCGGGGCGGCAATGCCAACGCCGTTACCTTGCTCCATCAATTGTTGCATATTGCTAATCAAGGTTTGGAACTGTGGAGTGTTGAAGTTGTCGATAGCTTGCGCGGGTTGGCGGAGAACTTCGGCACCGAGTTGGGCGATTTCTGGCGTGTTGTTCATATTGATAGCGTCGGATGATTGGATGGTGCGGCAGTATACTGCCGAAAATCAGGATTTTCGCATATTTGCGTGGTAGGTTTTTGAAGGCGGGCTAGGCAAAGTGCTTGGCTTTACTTTAAAAGGCTTTTTTGGGATAGTGCCTGCCGCAAGATTGAGGCGGCGGGTGCTTAGCCCGTGTGGAATTTTTATAAAAATGATCAGGAGAATACTATGAAAAATTATAAAACCCCTTTGGCGTTAGCAATGGGCGCGTCTTTGTTACCGTTTGCAGTTCAAGCGGAAAGCAATCCATTTGCTCTGTCAGATTTGAGCGCAGGTTATATGCAAACTGCGGAAGCGGGTGCGGCGGCTGATGGCGCGTCTAAAATGAAAGACGGTGCTTGTGGCGAAGGCAAATGCGGTGCGGCGATGATGAAACCTGCAACCCCAGCGGCGGATAAAAAAGCGGTTGAAGGTAAATGTGCAGGTAACAAACCAGCGGCACCTGCGCCTGCTGATGTTAAAAAATAAGCTATTGTAGTTTTCAGGTGGTTCGACATTTATCGAACCACCTGTTTAATCGCTAAACCGCAAAACTCTCGCCACAACCACACATACCTTTTACATTCGGATTGTTGAATTTAAAGGCTTCGTTAAATCCTTCTTTGGCATAGTCGAGTTCAATGCCGTTTAATTTGTCTAAATCTTCGTCTTTTACCAAGACTTTGACATCGTATTGTTCAAATACTTGTTCGTTTTCAGCGACTTGGTCGGCGTAGTCCAGCACGTAGGCGTAGCCGGAACAGCCTGACGGTTTAACGCCTAGTCTTAAGCCAACGCCATTGCCACGTTTTTGCAGCTGTTTTTGAATTTGACGGGCGGCGCTTTCGGTAATGGTAATGCTCATGGGGTTACCTCAATAGGGTTTTTAAAATGCTGACAAATTGATGAATCTCTTGTTCGGTGTTGTCTTTGCCCAAGCTGACTCGAATCGCGGCTTTGGCGACTGATGGCTTTATCGACATCGCTGCTAACACAGGGCTAATCGCTTCTGAGCCAGAGGCACAGGCCGAGCCACTGGAAACGGCGATGGATTTTTGATCCAGCTGCATTAATAGCATTTCACCGCTTAGACCTTCGACGGCAAATTGCACGGTGTTGGGTAGGCGGGGGCTGTGTTCAGAAAAAATCACTAAGTTGGGCAGGCTCAGTAGCTGTTGTTCCAATTGGCTTTTCAGGGTTTGGAGTTTTTCGTTACGTTCGCTGAATGCTTGTTGTGCTAATTCGGCGGCTTTGCCAAAACCGACAATCGCTGCGACATTTTCCGTGCCTGCTCTTAAGCCGCGCTCTTGCTCACCGCCACGTTGACGGGCTTGTAAGCGGATCTCATCGCTAACTACCAGCGCACCACAGGCTTTAGGACCGTATATTTTATGGCTGGAGACACTCATCATCTGTACCCCAAGCTGTTTAAACGATACGGGGATTTTGCCTAAAGCTTGAACGGCGTCGGTGTGAAAGCTGATGCCTCGATTTGCCAAGTGCGCGGCAATGTCGGCAATCGGTTGAATAGCGCCGGTTTCATTGTTGGCTAACATGATGGAAACAAAATCGCCGCTTTGGATTGGTTCGGCGGCGAGTTGGTTTAAATCAATTAAGCCGCTGCAATCAACCGCTAGTCTTGAAAGCGGTTGCTGGCGCGATTCGGCAAATTCAAATACTGACGGGTGTTCAATCGCTGAAATCCATCGATGTTGATTGCCGGCATTGGCTAAGGCCAGATTATTGGCTTCGGTGCCGCCACTGGTGAAAATAATGTTGGCAGGGTTGGCGTCAATCAGGCTGGCGAGTTGTTCGCGGGCGGTGTCGATGGCGCTGCGGGCAATTCTACCGAGTCGGTAAAGGCTGGAAGGGTTGCCATACAGCGTGGTTAAGTAAGGCAACATCGCATCGAGTACCCGCGGATCGAGCGGGGTGGTGGCGTTGTGATCGAGATAGATCATTTACGCTGATTTTCTTTCCTGCATGGGTTGAAAACCAATCACTTGTTCAATTTCTTGACCTTGTCTGATCGCTACTTCGCTGACCAAATCGCGTTCTAATAATTGGCCTAGGCTGATTTGTTTTAAATAGGACCGGATTTGTTCGCTGAGTCCCATCCATAAATCATGGGTTAAGCAAGGCTGGTCATTATGGCAATTCGATTTGCCGCCGCATTTGGTTGAATCAACTGGCTCATCAACGGCTTCGATAATTTCGGCAATATTGATGTCTTTGGCTGGACGGCTGAGAGTGTAACCGCCACCTGGACCTCTGACGCCTTTGACCATGCCGGCTTTGCGGAGGCGGGCGAATAACTGCTCCAGATACGATAAGGAGATGGTTTGGCGTGTGGCGATGTCGGTTAGGGTAACCGGTTTGGTTTGGCTGTGAAATGCTAAATCTAGCATTGCCGTTACTGCATAACGTCCTTTGGTGGTGAGTCGCATCGTAAGCCCCATAAAACCTAGTTTAAGTAGGGCGACTATAAATAAACCTAGTAATTTAGTCAAGTATTACAGAGCTTAGTTTTTCGTATTATGATTTTGCGAAAAGCGCAGAATGCCTCGGAGGATGTCGAGTTCTTTGGTGTCGAGTTGGGTACGATTAAAAATTCGTCGCAAACGGCGCATGATGGATTTTGAGCGTTCGGGTTGCAGAAAGCCAATATCGGCCATGGTTTGTTGCAAATGTTGGTAAAAACCTTCCATTTGTTCAGCGCTGGCTAATGGTTCTTCGCCTTGGTCGCCAATCTCACTGACTAATTCTTGTCCAGAAGCCATAAATAATTCGTAACAAACCACTTGTACGGCTGCGGCTAAATTCAGCGAGCTGTATTCCTGATTGCAAGGAATCCGCAGTAAAAAATGACATAAATCCAGTTCGTGATTTTTTAAACCAGAGTTTTCACGGCCAAACACTAACGCGATATTGGCTTGTTGTGGGTCGTTGACCCATTTTTCGGCGCATTCGCGGGCGGTGAAAGACGGCCAGCTAATGGTTCGATCTCGGGCGCTGGCGCCTAGAACAATTTGGCAGTCAGCAATTGCATCTTGAAGCGTGTCATGAACGCTGGCATGTTTTAAAACATCATCAGCACCAGAAGCGCGAGCAGTGGCATCGGCATGCGGAAAATGTTTGGGCGTGACCAGTCGAAGCTGGTTCATATTCATATTTTTCATCGCCCGCGCAACTGCGCCGATGTTGCCTGGATGCGAGGTTTCGACCAGAACGACTTTGAAATTCGATAGCACAGCTGTGGCTCGTTGGCTAAAAAAGCGGCGATTCTAGCA
>CAMCSF010000177.1 GCA_945877625.1 Methylomonas koyamae
TGTTTGATGATTTACGCGATCTATATCAAGAAGTGATATTCGATCACAACCGCAATCCCCGTAACTTTCGCGTGATGGACGATGCCAATCGTCAGGTCGAAGGTTTTAATCCTTTATGCGGCGACCGCTTAACTTTGTTTTTGAAAATTAACGATGGTGTGATTAACGACGCCAGTTTTCAAGGTCAAGGTTGCGCGATTTCCACTGCTTCTGTGTCATTGATGACGGAAATTATCAAAGGCAAAACCGAGGCCGAAGCGGAAACCTTATTTACCCAATTCCACGACATGACTACCGGTAAATCGGAAGACATTCAGCTGGAAGCGATTGGTAAATTAGCGGTATTAGCCGGGGTTCGTGAATATCCAGCTCGCGTCAAATGTGCGACTTTGGCTTGGCATACTTTGGACGCGGCGCTTAAAAATCAAGCGCAATCAATTTCGACTGAATAACTTCCTGCGTGACACAGTTTGCTAACAATTTAGCGGTCGTTTATAGCGACCCGTGTTTATTGGCGGCCAGCGAAACTTTGGCAGCTCGCTTGGCAGTGCCGTTGTTAGAACTGCACAGTTTATCCAAGGACACCCAGCAAGATTTCTATCTGTGTTATCGCGATGATTGCTTAAAGCTACTGGATCGGCAAACCTTGAAAAAAGGCGGCTTAATCGTCGAAGTCGATCCCCGTCCAGGCGAACAACATTCTTATCCCGCGCCCAAAAAAGATTTGCTGGCGCAAGCGGTGGGGAAAAAATCCAAAACCATAGTCGATGCCACCACAGGCTGGGCGCAAGATAGCTTGGCGATGTTTCGGATGGGTTATGAGATGCAATGTATCGAACGCTCACCAGTGATGGCGGCTTTGATTGAAGACGGTTTTCAACGCTTGGCGCAAAAAGATTGGGTGCAAAGTCGCCAGCTACAGCTGCCGAAATTATTAGTCGGCAATGCGATTGAATTATTGCAGCAATTACCGGAAGCACCGGATTGTATTTATGTGGATCCAATGTTTCCTGCTAAACGCAAAAAATCAGCCTTAGCTAAAAAAGCCATGACCGTGCTGCGCGATATTTTGGGTGATGATGAAGATCGCGAGGATTTATTCGCCGCTGCTTGGCAAGCGACTGGCAAACGGGTCGTGGTGAAAAGTCCTGATTATGCCGAGCCGATTGCTGGCAAGCCGAGTGAAAGCTATCAAGGTAAATTGTTGCGCTACGATGTTTATTTGAAATAAACACTGGAATGGTTATTATGGCTATAAGTATGGCTATAAAATGGGAGTTAACGATGAAAACCAATACCATTGCCGAAGCAAAAAATAATCTTTCACAATTGATCTATCAGCTTGAAGCCGATGAGGTGATTCATTTGACTCGCCACGGCAAGCCGGTTGCGGTGATGTTGTCCGAGGCCAATTATCAAAAACTCACCCGTCAACAAGCGAATTTGTATCCCGCTATTCAGCAGTGGCGCAGTCAATTGGATGTTGATAGCGGTTTGACGGAAACAGAATTAAACGCAGCGCGACAAGCCAGCCAAGGCCGAGATTTTTCATGGTAGCTATCAAGTATTTGCTGGATAGCAATATTGTTTCCGAACCTGCCCGATTACAACCCGATGATCAAGTGTTACAGCGTTTTGCTGACTATGATGGTCAATACGCCACCGCATCGATTGTTTGGCATGAATTAGTGTATGGCTGCGAATTATTGCCAGCCTCGAAACGCAAAAAACAGCTGCAATCGTATTTGGCGATGTTATTGGCTAATGGTTTGAGGATTTTGCCTTTCGATCAAGCTGCTGCGGATTGGTTTGGTAAACAGCGAGCTCGATTGCAGTTGCAAGGCAAAACCAGTGCTTATGCGGATGGTGAAATTGCCGCGATTGCGGTGAGTCAAAATTTAACGTTAGTGACTCGAAATACCAAAGATTTCGAGAATTTTCAGGGCTTGGTTTTAGAAAACTGGTTTGAGCCTGATATAAACAGAGGTAAGTCATGAGTGAGTGGATAGATGCAATTGCTGAATCAGCTTTAGCCGAAGGTGAGCATATTGTGGTCGATGTTGATGGCGTGGATGTGGCACTGTTTAATTTATCCGGCCAGTTTTATGCGATTGAAGATGTTTGCAGTCATGACGGTACTGAAATCGCCAGTGGTGAATTAGACGGTGATGAAATTGTCTGTCCTCGGCATGGCGCGCGGTTTTGCGTGAAAACCGGCGCGGTCAAATGTGCACCGGCTTATGAAGACATTGCGAGTTATCCGGTAAAAGTCGCTGATGGGCGGGTGTGGATTGCGGTTGATTAAGCGGCTACCTCAAAAAATTTAACAACTTAATAAATTTCATCTTATGCAACACCTAATCTGGAATATCGACCCGCTGTTTATTGAATTCGGGTTTTTAAAAATTCGCTGGTATGGCCTGATGTTCGCCACCGGGTTTGCGCTGAGTTTTATGACTATGCAGTGGATGTATAAACGCGAAGGCAAAAATATCGAAGAGTTGGATACTTTGCTTTGGTATATGGCGGTGGCGACCATAGTCGGTGCCAGATTAGGGCATACCTTGCTTTACGATCCTGGTTATTACCTCTCTCATCCGCTGAAAATTTTGGCCATTTGGGAAGGTGGTTTGGCCAGTCATGGTGCTACGGTGGGGATTATTTTTTCTTTGTATCTCTATCGCCGTAAATTTGGCGATAGCTTTATATGGTTGTTGGATAGAGTGCCTGTGCCGACGGCTTTAGCGGGTGCTTGTATTCGGATTGGTAATTTTTTTAACTCGGAAATATTGGGTACGCCTACTGATTCGGTTTTTGGTGTGGTGTTTGCCCGCATCGATAGTTTGCCACGTCATCCCGTGCAGCTTTATGAAGCATTCAGCTATCTTCTGATTTATCTGATTTCTATCCAGATTTATAAAAAAGCTAACGAGAAAGGCCTTAGTGGTTTTATTTTTGGCTGTTTTTTCACGATGTTGTTTGTTGCTCGGTTTGTGTTGGAATACTTTAAAACCGAACAAGCAATGTATGACAATGGCTCATTGCTGAATACTGGGCAATTATTAAGTGTTCCGTTTATTTTGATTGGTCTAGGTTTTATCGTTTGGTCATTAAGAAACTATAAAGCCAAGGCGACGCTGTAATCGTTTATAATTATTAGCTTTTTTCTGCCGGATTGTTTCCGGTTTTGTGGTTGGATAGGCATCAATGCAAGAAATTAACCCGATTAAAAACAAGATTGCTGATTTGCGCGAACGCGGCGCGGGGCTAAAAATCTATCTGGATTTTGATAATAAAAGCGAGCGCTTGATTGAAGTGTTGCGTGAATTGGAAGATCCCGCGATTTGGAACAAGCCAGAACAAGCCCAAGCGATGGGTAAAGAACGCGCCATGTTGGAAGGCATCGTCAATACTATTATCGATTTAGAACAAGGCTTGGCCGATGCTGAAGAATTGTTGGTGATGGCGGTAGAAGAAGATGACGATGAAACAGTCGATACCGTTGCCGCTGATCTTGAACAATACGAAGCGAAAGTCGCGGGTTTAGAGTTTCAACGGATGTTCTCCGGCGAAATGGACGCAAACAACGCCTTTTTGGATATTCAATCCGGCTCTGGCGGTACCGAAGCCCAAGATTGGGCGTCCATTATCGAACGGATGTATTTGCGTTGGGGCGAGGCCAAAGGCTTTAAAACCGAGTTAATCGAAGAATCACCGGGCGATGTGGCCGGGATTAAAAGTGCCACGATTAAATTTGAAGGCCCGTATGCGTTTGGTTGGCTGCGTACTGAAACCGGCGTACACCGTCTAGTGCGTAAATCACCCTTCGATTCCGGCAATCGCCGTCACACCTCTTTTGCTTCAGTGTTTGTTTCACCGGAAATTGATGATGACATTGAAATCGACATCAATCCCGCTGATTTAAGAATCGACGTTTTTCGTGCCAGTGGCGCGGGTGGCCAGCACGTTAACCGAACCGAATCGGCGGTGAGGATTACCCATAATCCCACCAATACCGTAGTGCAATGCCAAAGCGACCGCTCACAGCATAAAAACAAAGACACGGCGATGAAGCAGTTGAAAGCTAAGTTGTATGAATTGGAAATGCTGAAACGCAACGAAGGCCAGCAAGCGGTTGAAGACTCCAAATCCGACATCGGCTGGGGTAGCCAGATTCGCTCCTATGTTTTAGATCAATCACGGATTAAAGACTTACGCACCAATGTCGAAACCGGTAATACTCAAGCGGTTTTGGACGGGGCATTGGATCAGTTTATTGAGGCGAGTTTGAAGAGCGGTTTGTAATCTTTGGTTAGCGAGGACCCCTATGAAACACTTTGAACGCATTACATTTAATCCAGTAGTCATGGGTGGCAAACCTTGTATTAGAGGTTTACGTGTTACCGTTGGTACGATTGTTGGTTTGATCGCTTCAGGACATAGTCGCCAAGATGTATTGGCGTTGTATCCTTACCTAGAAGCAGACGATATTACAGAGGCTTTAGGATTTGCCGCTTGGCGAGCTGAAGAGATTGAACTTCCGCTTGCTGCAGCATGAGAATTTTGTTGGATATGAATCTCTCGCCAACTTGGGTGCCTGTATTGCAAGAAGCAGGTTTTGAAGCGATTCACTGGAGTTCAATTGGCGCAGCTAATGCAGCTGACACTCAATTATTCTCATGGGCTCGAGATAACGAAGCGATTGTGTTTACCCATGATCTTGATTTTAGTGCTTTATTAGCTATTACGGGTGCTGAAGCACCGAGTGTATTCCAAATCCGCACTCATGACGTCAGTCCTGCAGCGTTGGGTGCTAGAGCTATTGAATTATTGCAACGATCTGAAAATCAATTAAACAACGGCGCACTAATTGTTGCCGATGAATTAAGAGAGCGAGTGCGTCTATTACCCTTGGTTCGATGAATATTGTTTCTCGGCCATTTTTGTTTTCCCAATAATTAATTTCTATTTTTTGACCAAAATCATCATGTCAGAACTCGAACACGACGAACAAGAACAAATTAAACAACGCCGCGAAAAACTAACCGCATTGCGCGAAGAAGGTATCGCTTTTCCAACCGACTTCCGTCGCAACGTAGTGGCGGGTGAGTTACTCGCTGAATACGGCGAAAAAACCGAAGAAGAGCTATTAGCCGAGCCAATTCGGGTCAAAATCGCTGGTCGAATGATGACACGTCGGGTGATGGGCAAGGCCAGTTTCTGCCATTTACAAGATATGTCCGGCCAGATTCAGGTTTACGTCTCACGCGATAACTTGCCTGAAGGCGTTTACAACGACCAGTTCAAAAAATGGGACAT
>CAMCSF010000178.1 GCA_945877625.1 Methylomonas koyamae
GATATGCTAGAAGCTTTACAAGCTTGCCAGGTAAACAATTAAAGTTTTGAATTAATCCAAGGTTTTACATGAATCCAAAACTACTTTATCTAAAATTCATCTAATGGCATCACAAAAAATCCCCATCATTGTCATCACCGGATTTCTAGGCAGCGGTAAAACCACGCTCTTAAATCGACTGATTGCCAGCCAACCCAAATCGGCCGTGATTATTAATGAATTCGGCAGCACGCCGATTGATCAGGATTTATTGCAACAAAATAGCATCCCTTTAACTGTGTTGGCTGGTGGTTGTTTATGCTGCCAAATCAAAGGCACACTCACGCCAACGTTGAAAAACCTTTGGATGCGTTGGAATAGTCACCATGAAAAACCCTTCGATCGCATCATCATCGAAACCAGCGGCGTCGCTAGTCCAGAGCCAATTTTGGATACTTTGCTGCGCGAACGCTGGCTGGCCAAACATTACCAACTGCAACAAGTGATTACCACAATAGCGATTCCGTCGGCCTTAGAACAATTAGAGCGATTTGCCGAAGTTAACGCCCAAATCGCTTGGGCTGATTTGTTACTGCTCACCCATCTCGACACCGCCAGCTCGCAACAAATCGAAGCAGTCGAACAGCAGTTAACCAAGCTTGCTCCAGCCACCGAAAAAATCAAAGTGACAACCACACAATTTGCCCTTCACCCATCGCTCGACCTCAAAGCCAGCCATCTAAAACCATTACCAAAACCGACATCATTACCAATCACGCTATTTCACAGTGCATCAATTTATCTCGAACAAACCCCCACATGGCCGCAATTACAAGCTATCTTGCAAGCATTATTGGATAGCTATGCAGACAAGATTTTGCGTATTAAAGGCGTGATTTATCCAGCAGATCAAAGCCCTGCGTTTGCAATTCACGCCACCAACAAAACCTTGTACATGCCGACTGCGCTGATGACAAACCAATCCGATCAAAGACATAGCAAATTGGTTTTTATTGGCACGAGTGAATTGGATGATTTAAAAACCGAATTGATGACTCAATTAGCATTAGTCAAGCCAAGCTAAGCCGCCTGACCCTAGCAAAGAAAAAAGGTATGATGTAAAAAACGCTCGTCAAATACCTTTAAGTTTATGAAAAAACAAAAATACATGACTTGGCACAGCTACTTTATGTCAGTCGCCCTACTCTCCTCATTCCGCTCAAAAGACAACAAAACCCAAAACGGCGCTTGTATTGTCGATCCGAATAATAAAGTCATCGGTATTGGCTACAACGGTTTGCCCGCCGGTTGTGATGATAACGATCCACAATACTGGCAAGATGAAGACGACAGCGATTTAACCCACTCAAAACACACTTATGTCGTTCACGCCGAAAAAAACGCTATTTATAACTGCATGCTGCACAACATGACTGGCGCTAAACTCTACACCACGCAATTTCCCTGCAACACCTGTGCGCAAGCAATTATTCAAGTGGGGATTAAAGAAGTGATTTATCTACGCAAAAAACAACACAATAGCCACGTCTTAATTAATCAAGCGGTAGACAAAATGTTTACCGCAGCGGGGGTTAAAACCATAGACTACAACGATCTTGGGGTAAGTGATGCGGGCTTTATTGAACAATTGATTGTGATGGGTGAAAGCGCGTTTTAACTATAGCTTTTAAAACGGACTCAGTGATTTTCAGATTCAAAAGTATTTTTGAATGGTGCCGAGAAAAGAACTTGATCTTCAACTTTAAATTCCTTATAGACTTAAATCATTGATTAACAATAGATTTATTAAACAAACGAGGAGAGGAAAACATTAAAACTGCAATACAAAACGCAACACATCCCGCAATACAATTTTAGTGTTATTTTTTGAGGAAGACCATCTTCCTAAGCAAATCACAAATGTGTATTTGATAATGAAATCACAGGCATCATCTATTTCATCAATACCAACATTCATTTCCTATGACCCGAGTTCAGGTATTAGAAAATAGCTTGCCAACCATCTTTAATTACCTGCATCGTTATTAGTTTTTACAAATGCCCCACTCCATTCCTAATACCAATCACAGTCGCTCTTGAAATATTGTAATCACGGGCAACCGCGCTGACCGAAATACCACTGGCTAATTTCTGGGTGATTTCAATCTGTTGTTCTGGGGAAGTTTTACTTGGGCGACCTAATGACTTACCTTCCGCCTTAGCTCTGGCTAGACCTGCTTGGGTGCGTTCGACCAGTAAATCACGTTCCATTTCAGCCACGGCACTCAGCATCATTAAAAGCAACTTACCCGCTGGCGATGTTAAGTCCGTATTGCCCAGTTGCAACACAACGACCTTTACACCCATTTCACCTAGTTGCTTAACAGTCTGTAAAACATCAATGGCATCGCGACCCAATCTGTCCAATTTATTTACAACGATTATTTCACCTCTTCTGATTTGAGATTTTAGTTGTTTGAATGCCGGACGTTGGCTGGCGGATGTTTTGCCACTGATACCTTCATCAGCGAACCAATATTCTGGCTTGATGGGATAACCTGCTTTTTCCAACTCTAAGCGTTGGTTTTCAGCTGTTTGCTGGCCAGTTGATACACGACCATACCCGAATATTTCCATAATAAACACCCACACCTGTTAGAAAACGGTGTTAGTTTATCATTAGGTGTTATAAAGTCAACAACCTATATTTATAACACCCTGATATGGGGTTTTTATCACTGTTAAATTACGGACGATTTTTAACAGCATGAATGGCAATTTACATTGGAATTAAAGCGACATTGTGTGTGGCAAATCAATTAACATCTATATCACACACGCAATCCACTAAATAAATGAATTTTGGACTGTATGCCTAGGGTGTACACAAATTACACATCAAACTTGTTCGCTACTATTAAAAGCAACACAACCGTTACCGCCTGAGTCAGACATTGAATAATTTCAATAACTCATCAATAGTCTGCTCAATAGATCGCTTTTTTTTCAGTACATTAGGATTAAAATTTGTAGCGTAATTTTCCTCTATGGTTCCATCGCCATTCACATACGGTTCAAATTGTTTTTTCAATTTCTTACTTTCAATGTCTGGTGTTACACCAATCATCCGTAACATCATGGCTTCAAAACAAGGGTCAGAGGTCAAGACACTAATGTTATTGGTTCTAGCTTGTTTCTGAACGGTGGGTGTCCAATCAGTATCTGTATCCAATAAAGCAGCCACCTTATCGTAATCAGCTCGCTTGGCCTGACGAATTGTCCAATCAATTACATGTTTAGCTCCTTTCCCTTTGGCATTTTTGATTGTCAATTTAAGACCAGTGTCTCTGCCTACCAATTGTGACTTCAGATATTTTAAAAAGGCTTCTTCATCGTAGCCTTCTCCAACGAGTAATAATGTTTGTTTCTGGGATCTGGATTTGCTCATAGGTTCGGTACCGCTCCGTAAGCTCCCGCCATATATTTGGCGTAGAAGTTATCATCGTTACGAATACCATCTACGGTATCTAACCTATAGGTGGTGCTGATACAGTCCTCATTCTTCTCAACCAGCATGACCTGTGACTTTTCCAGCAAGTTCAATACTTCAATCGCATGAGTAGAAAAAATCAACTGAGCGTTTTTAGGATTAGTTGCAGGATTGGCAAATAAATCCAAGATTGGCTCAAGCATATGTGGATGCAAGTCATTCTCGAATTCGTCAATTACGGCCAAGCCACCTGATTCAAGAATGGGCAACAGTCGCGATAAAAGTACGAAAGCACCTTGCGTACCACTCGATTCCAAATTAAAAGGTAGCCTAAATTTCGAAACACCGCTTGAATGCTCTCCAAATGCAACCCAAGCTTTCAAGTCAGGTGCTTCAATAGGACTTACTTGAACCTCTTGCAACCAAACACCAGACAAACCTAAATCCCATCGAGACAACAGTCCATTCATGGTCGTATGTTGTTTAGGATTAGCTGAAAAATATTCGGCTGCTTGCGTAACGGCTTGATCACTGATTGGTAAGCGACCAACCACGTTAACATTGGTAATAATCCGACTACTAATGAATGCCTTCGCAAGTGCCACATCATATTGAGCAGCCCAAGAGATTAACGAGACATTCTGACGCACTTTTTTCGCGGACTTTGCCGATAAACCGAAATCTTGCTGTTTAACTGTATAACTATTACTACCAACATCCCAAGAACGCACAAATACATAATTAAAGCGCTCTTTTTTCTGGAAAAGAGCTTCGCGCAATACTCTAGTAGGGGTTGCTTGAAGCTCATAACGCCATAAACTACCCTCATAATCGAACACAAACTCAAATTCCGTTGGTTGATCGGAAAGAGCAGCATGTGGCTGGAGGGGAATAGGCGAATCAGGCTGACAGGAAAAAGAGTGGCAAATAAACCAGTGTAAAAAAGCTATTGGCTTGAGTAGCGCGGTTTTACCACTCGCATTATGACCGACAACACCCAACAGCTTTGAAACACGATTGCTGCATACATCGTCAACCATCCAGTCTGTCAACGTAGTGTTTTTTTTGACAACAAAATCGACCTCGACTCGCTCGGCGAACGACTGAAAATTGGAAAATGCGTAACTATGCAGCATAAAAAAGACCTTTAAACTCGAAATAAAACAATAATTTGTTGATTATATGAGTTAATAAAAGAAATTACTATGCAATTAACAGTCGCTAGTGATCCATCCGTCAGTAGTCGGACTATCAGGCGAAAAGGAGCTTGGAATTAACAAAACCTGTGCAGCGATCCGCAAGTTCGATTGAATGTTCAAGATTGGTTATCTGTAATAGCCCCGAACAGGAAGTCTTTTACAAACCCAACCCACTCGCCCCACTGTCCTTGTCGCCATCATGGATGCTCAGCGTGAAGAAAAAGGCTTGCAACACATCGCCCAACTCATCAGCATGCCTGCTGCCGTCTTAAAAACCATCAATTCCGCCTTCTACGGACTGCGCGACAAAGTCACATCCATTGACCGCGCCGTATCCCTCTTAGGCATGAAAAACCTGTCCACACTGGTCATGGGACTTTCTCTACGAAATGCGTTGCCCAACACAGATCTCGACATTTTCTGAGATCACTGTGGACGCACCCCCATGGGTGCCGCTTACATCGCGAGAACCTTGGGCTGTGCCAACAAGGACGAGACCCACCTATTCGGCTTATTCCATGATTGCGGCAAAGTACTACTGATGCAACGCTTCTCGAATTATCAGGAAACTTTAGCCTTAGCCGCAAACTCCAGCACTAAACACTTGGCACAACTCGAAAATGAAGCTCATGGCACCAATCATTGC
>CAMCSF010000179.1 GCA_945877625.1 Methylomonas koyamae
GGCAAAGAAGCCGAAGCGGCTAAATTTAAAGATTATTTTGAATACAGCGAAGCGATTAACAAAATCCCGTCTCACCGTGCGTTGGCCTTATTCCGTGGCCGCAATGAAGATTTGCTAAGTTTGAGTTTAAAACCGGCTGAGCAAGATCAAGACGAACATCAACTTTGCGCTCAATTTGTCTGCCAACGCTTACAAATCAATAGCACTAGCAGCAAAGCGGCTGAAATTTGGTTGGCTGAAACCGCGCGCTTTGCTTGGAAAATCAAGCTATTTAGCCGCATCGATATGGACTTAAAACTGCGTTTGCGTGAAGCCGCCGAGTTAGAAGCAATTCGCGTGTTTGCCAGTAATTTGCGCGATTTATTATTAGCCGCGCCAGCCGGTCACAAAGCGACAATGGGTCTTGATCCGGGGATTCGTACCGGGGTTAAAGTCGCGGTCGTCGATGCCACCGGCAAAGTATTAGCTACCGATACGGTTTACCCGCATCAGCCTAAAAATCAATGGGATCAATCGATTGCGACTTTGGCGAAATTGATTAAGCAACATCAAGTGTCATTGGTCAGTATCGGCAACGGCACCGCCTCCAGAGAAACCGATCAATTAGTCGCTGATTTAATGAAACAGCATAAAGACTTAGCAATTCAAAAAATCATGGTTTCCGAAGCTGGCGCTTCTGTGTATTCAGCATCCGAATTGGCGGCGAAAGAATTTCCCAATCTCGATGTATCGTTGCGTGGCGCGGTATCGATTGCTCGCCGCTTGCAAGACCCGTTGGCGGAACTGGTGAAAATTGATCCGAAATCCATCGGCGTCGGCCAATATCAACATGACGTTAACCAAGTGCAACTGGCGCGAATGCTAAACACCGTGGTTGAGGATTGCGTGAATGCGGTGGGGGTTGATGTCAATACCGCTTCGGTGGAATTGCTGAAACAGGTATCCGGTTTAAGTAGCAGCATCAGTCAAAACATCGTTGATTTTCGCGATGCCAACGGCCCGTTTGCTAATCGCAGCCAGTTGAAAAAAGTCCCGCGTTTAGGCGAAAAAGCCTTTGAACAAGCAGCGGGGTTTTTACGGATTATGAACGGTGATAATCCGCTGGATGCTTCATCGGTGCATCCCGAAGCTTATCCGGTGGTGAATGCGATTCTCGATGATACTGGCAAATCGATTCGCGATTTAATTGGCCAAAGTAGCTTTTTGCGCGGCTTAAATCCGGCTAATTACACCAATGACAATTTTGGTTTGCCGACCGTTAGCGATATTTTGCAGGAACTAGAAAAACCCGGTCGCGACCCGCGTCCTGAGTTTAAAAGTGTGCAATTTAAAGAAGGTGTGGAAAAAATCACCGACTTAGAACCGGGCATGACTTTGGAAGGCGTAGTGACTAACGTAGCTAACTTTGGCGCCTTCGTTGATATTGGTGTTCACCAAGATGGTTTGGTGCATATTTCGCATTTGTCGGACGAGTTCGTCAAAGACCCCTTTAGCGTGGTGAAAATCGGTGAAATGGTGAAAGTGCGGGTGCTGGAAGTGGATGCCGAGCGAAAACGGATTTCGCTAAGTATGAAGAAAAATGTCGATAGTAGCGATATTGTCCGCAGCGAGAAACCGCAAAAGACTGTTAACAAACCCAAGCCACAACCGGCTTTGCAAAACAGTATGAGTAACGCCTTTGCAAAGGCTCTAAAGAAGTAAAACCAAACTTGGCGGATACCGTGAGGCTATCCGCCAAATTCAAAAACAATTATTTCAAAGCATCGGCCAATTTAGCCGCTAATAATTGTTCGTAATGACGTTTCAAGCTTGAGTCCGTTGGTTTTGCAGGCAAAGAAGCCGCAACATCAGCGCTCAATTGGCTCAAATAATGTCTTCTTAATGCAGAATCTTCTGGGATTGCTGATTTTTGTGCGGGTTTAGACTCAGCAACAACCGCTGGTTCAGCTACTTCAACCGCTGGAACAACTTGTTCAGCAGCAACTTCTGCAACTTCTGCAACTTCTGCAACTTCTGCAACTGCTTCAACTGCTTCAACTGCTTGAGAAGTGTCAGCTTCATTAGCTATTTCTGCAACTGCTGGTTGAGCCGCTTGTTGCTCAGCCGCTTGTTTCGCTTGTAGATAATGACGTCTTAACGTTGAATCTTCTGGAATTTGCTCAGCATCTACAGACGCTGATTGTTCGCTAACCACCACTTTACCTAAAGTTGGCTTAATACCAGGGTGACGAAAAGTAGTTGTTTCGCTTGATTCAGTTTGAACGTTTGATTTTTTCAAACTTGCCATTAATTGATTGTAAAGCTCAGGATGTTTTTCCTTAATAAACCAAGCTGCACCTGCCAATACAACTATCGCTAACACTACTTCCATAATTAATCCCCCGTTTTTTAATATAAATTTGATTTCAACAACGCGCATTTGCCTGCCCGTCTGTAAAACAGATTGTGGCTAAGCTAAACCCATCGCAATCTTGGGCGGGAATCGTAGCATTGACGACGAGTTACACCAAATTTAAGTCGGTAAAAAATCTTAAATCAAGAAAAATCAGTTCTATACTTGTTCTCATAAAAAAGACATGCTATCTTTTTTTAGAACCAATCAGGAACCAATATGACAAGCCTAACCCGCAAACAAACTGAAATTCTGGATTTTTTAATCGCCAATCAGAACGATTTTCTTCATCCACCGACCTTAGATGAGTTATGCGCGGCAATGGGCTTAAAGTCGCGCGGCTCTATGCACCACCAGATTAAAGCGTTAATTTCAGCGGGATTAATTGAGCCGCCCGAACGAAAACAACGCGGCATAAGATTGACTGATGCGGCGACCAAAATCACCACAACGCAAGCAAGCAATGACAAGCAGTTGCCTTTTGTGGGTGTGATTGCCGCTGGCCGTCCGATTGAAGCATTGGAAAACGTCAGTTACATGACTATCCCAGAACAAATCAAAACCGATCACCCTTGCTATGTACTGAAAGTTAAAGGTGACTCAATGCAAGAAGAAGGCATTTTTGATGGTGACTGGGTAATTATCGAACAACGTAGTTATGCCAGAAATGGCGAAATTGTGGTGGCTTTGATTGATAAATCCGACGCCACTTTGAAATTTATTGAGCAATATCCACACGAAATCCTATTAATCCCCGCTAATTCTTCGATGCAAACCATGCGCTACCTACCGCATCAAGTCGAAATTCAAGGGGTACTCGTAGGGCAAATGCGTAGTTACAGTCACCATTAATAGGAAAACACCATGATTCGTCAAACCGTTCATATGCGCGACCAAAAAGCCAATCAAATTGCGATGGTCATCAAAGCCAATCGCGAAGCCGCTATAAATTTAGCTGAAGAAATCACGATGATTTTAGTGCTATGGGGCATGATATTTATAACCATCGTCTCTTAACTGACGAACGTCAATAAAGATGAGTCACTAACAGTCAAACCTTGATTGGCTTTGGTGGTAGCAATGATTAGGAGTCTCTGAAAAAAGTTGACCGCTACAGCTGTGGTCTTTTTCGGTATGATGTTTATCCCCTACTTTCGCTGGTGGATTGCCTAATGACTTCTTTAGCTTCGTTATCGCAACATGCACTGCATGTCCCTGATGAACTGCAAGCCTTAACGACCGATATTTGCCAACAATTAACTGATAAATTGTTGCCGGAACAATTAGCGGTTTTTGAGCATCCCCAATTTGCGCTATCGGCGTTTAAAGTCTGCGTTTGTAGTCAATTTATTACCGATAGCTGGTTACGACAACCCGATTTAATCGCCGATTTAGTCAATTCCGGCGATTTGTTTTCATCACAACGCCGCCACGCCTACCCTGCTCAATTTCAAGCCCAGCCATTTGATAACGAAGCCGATTTGGCTAAGCAGTTACGCCAGTTTCGCCGTCGGGAAATGGTGCGGATTGCTTGGCGAGACTTAGCCGGTTGGGCTGATTTGAATGAAACTTTGAGCGACTTAACCGCACTAGCGGAACTGTGCATCGAAACCGGATTAGATTTCTTTTACCAGCAAGCTTGCCAACGCTGGGGTGCGCCAACTTTAAGCGATGGCACACCCTTTAATATGGTGGTGTTGGGGATGGGCAAGTTGGGCGCTTGGGAGCTGAATTATTCGTCGGATATTGACTTGATTTTTGCTTATGCCGAAGACGGGGTTTTAAACAGCAAAAAAGAAATTAGTTATGGTGAGTTTTTCACTCGGATTTGCCGTTCTTTGGTTAAAGCATTGGATGAAATCACGGTGGATGGGTTTGTGTTTAGAACCGATGTTCGGTTAAGGCCGTTTGGTGATAGCGGGCCGTTGATTATGACTTTTGACGGCATGGAAAATTATTACTTAACCCAAGCCCGCGAGTGGGAACGTTACGCGATGATTAAAGCTCGTCAAGTGGCGGGCGATTTTAATAGCGGCAAGCAATTAGCGGCGTTGATTAAGCCGTTTGTTTATCGCCGTTATCTGGATTACGGCGCCTTTGAAGAATTGCGTTCGCTTAAATTCCAAATTACCCAAGAGTTAAAACGCAAAGACCGAATGGAAAACGTCAAGCTGGGACCGGGTGGGATTCGCGAAGTGGAATTTATCGGTCAGGCTTTTCAGTTAATTCGCGGTGGTCAGGAACCGGCTTTGCAGCAACGCGAAATTCAAGTGATTCTCGATGTGCTGGATGAACTGCAATTGATGACCAGCGAGGATGTGGCTAATTTGCAGTTTGCTTATCGATTTTTGCGGCGGGTTGAAAACCATATTCAGCAATATCAAGACCGTCAAACCCACGACTTACCAAACGATCCAAAAGTCCAAAGCATTTTGGCTTTTTCGATGGATTTTAGTGATTGGGCTGATTTTAAAGCCGAGTTAGATCAGGTTCGAGGCAGCGTTCAGGCGATTTTTGATCAAGTGTTTTCCTTAAGCGAACAAGACAATCGACAACAATCGGCGCAGTTGATTTGGGTTGGCGATGAGCAGGCTTTGGAGTTGCTTGCTGAATTAGAGATTAGCGAGCCGGATGCGATTCTGGCACTAATTAATGAATTTAGAAACTCGCTGGCGGTGAAACGCTTGAGTGCTAAAGGCAGCAAAGTGTTACAGCGTTTAATGCCGCAGTTGATTGACCAATTACCACAAATTGCTGATGCCAAACTCAGTTTGCAACGCTTGTTAAAGCTGTTTGAAGCGGTGGCGGGGCGTAATGTCTATTTGGCTTTATTGGCCGAGAATCCACAGGC
>CAMCSF010000180.1 GCA_945877625.1 Methylomonas koyamae
TGGAGATGCCCCCGCTACCAGTTTTATATCTGGCAACAGATAAATTAACCCTAAGTCCTTTATTTTCAATGGCTTGGGGTTTTTTATGCGCGAAACCTTTTGTCAAAACCTTACAGTTACTGTACTCAAGCACAGTAATTCTTACTATATAATATTCTCTATAAATATTTTAATTCAGTTAAATAATCTGACCATACTTGCATCATTTTTCGTCGCTCATCTAAATGCGTAGTTCGATTATATGCGCGGCCTAATGGGTCTTTTACAGAATGCGCTAATTGGTGTTCAATATAATCAGGTCTAAATTTTAATACTTCATCTAGCAAAGTTCTTGCGGTTGCCCGAAACCCATGAACTGTCACTTCATCTTTTTCATAACCCAATCTCCTAAGAGCCGCTAAAAGAGCAACATCCGACATGGGTCTAGTACCATTTGGCGTTCTAATAGACGGAAAAATATATTCGCCATGCCCCGTAAATGGTTGAAGTTCCTCTAATATTGAAATAACTTGTGTTGATAATGGCACTATATGCTGAGTATTTGTCTTTGTTACCAAGTACCGCCACTCTTTCGCATCAAAATCGATATCGGACCACTTTGCCGTTCTTAACTCCCCCGGTCTAACAAATACATGTGGTGCTATTCTGAGTGCCGCATATACGACTCTTGAACCCGTAAACGATTCAATGGTTTTTAGCAGCTCCTTGAATTTTTTAATATCAGTTATGGCTGAAAAGTGTCCATTCTTAACGGGTGTTAGCGCCCCCTTCAGCGAAACAGTAACATCTGCAGTAACCCGCCCAGTAACAACGGCATATCTAAAAATTTGGCTGCAAGTTCTCAGGATTCTATGCGCTGATTCGACCGCGCCTCTTTGCTCTACTTGCTGAACTAATTGCAATAATTCCTGAGTCGTTACTTCAGATATTTTGGTAAAGCCAATACGTGGGAAAACATCGCGTTTAAGTTGGCTATAAACTCTTGTTTTATAACCTTCAGCCATGTGCTGCATCTTCTTGTTAAACCATTCATCTGCGACATACTGGAATGAGTCGATTGGTGGCAGACCAATTCTAGTTCGTTCATTAGCTATTTGTATTTTTAGCTTTTCTTTTTTAGCAACCTTCCTAATAGCTGATGGATCAATGCCCTGAGCAACTTGTTGCTTCAGTTCAAATGCCTTTTTTCTAGCATCAGCAAGACTTGTTATTGGATAAGTTCCAAGCGATAGCGTCTTTCTCATCCCATCAATGGTGAAATCAATTCTCCACCACCTAGAATCATTTGGTTTGATTAAAAGATAAAGACCATTACCATCAGATAACCTTATATCTTTTGCAGATGCCTTAGTGGCGCGAATTGCTAAATCAGAGAGAAGTAACTTAGCCATGTGCAGTAACTCCTAAAAAAATTACTGCAGTAACAACGGTTACTGTAAGACTTACTGTAAGAATTACTGTGCTTGAGTACAGTAACTGTAAGGTTTTGACAAAAGGTTTCGCGCATAAAAAACCCCAAGCCATTGAAAATAAAGGACTTAGGGTTAATTTATCTGTTGCCAGATATAAAACTGGTAGCGGGGGCAGGATTTGAACCTACGACCTTCGGGTTATGAGCCCGACGAGCTACCAAGCTGCTCCACCCCGCGATTGATTTGGCTATTATCTTTTATTTTCCGATACTTAGCAAGCACTTTTTATGCCTATTTTAATTTGACTGGTTTTAACGCCGCCGAAAATAGATCAAAACCAGCATTGCAACAAACAACCAAACGCTAACAAACGGCCCAACAACCCCATCATAGCTACTTACCAGATACAAAAATTCTGACTGGCTATTGAGGTTAAATAAATCTTTGCTGACTTTGATTTGCCAAACCCAGCCAGTATGACAGCCAATGCACATCCCCAAACTGTGTCTGACTCGACTGCGTATCACCGCCAAAAACAAACCGACAACCAACAATGCGATAAAGGCGCTGATAATCTCAGGATTGAGCCAGTTAGCAAACGCTTCTGAAACCAATTGCAAACCCGACGTTGGCGTAAGTTCCGCATAAGTAATCTGACTGCTGCTTCTTAAAAAATGCAAAGCTGAGTAATACACGGCACTGATAATCACCGCCAACACCACATTCATCTTGCGTCGCAAACTAGTCAGTAACATGCCACGAAATAGCAATTCTTCGCCGACCGCAATCAACAAGGCAAAAAATAACGCCACCCCCACCTTACTCGCTACCTTCCCCACAGTCCAAAGTCGGGTGTTATCCCAAACATGGACATCGAGTAAATACAAAACCACTAAAACCGGCAGCAACGTCGCCAAAGATAAAATCAATCCTTGATGTAATTGGCTAAAAAAGCGTTTAGCGGGCGCAAAGCCTAACTCTTTCCAACTGAAACTCAGGTATTTCCTTAACGGAAAAATACTCAGAATCAACAAAACCAAAGTCGCTTTACTGATAATTTTATTGATAGGCAACACATCACCGGTCACCCACAAAATCCCATAACTAATAAAACTGGCACTACAAGCCAATACCACCAACAAAACCAATGGCATCAGCGCATAACGAATCGCAGCGATCAACGAAAATCCCCCCACAAACTTTGCACGGCACTTAAAGCCGCTAACACTGCTGTTTCAGTACGCAAAATTCGCGCGCCCATTCTGACCGGAATAAACCCAGCCGCCTTGGCAATTCCCCGTTCTTGATCACTAAAACCGCCCTCGGGGCCTGATAACAAAGTGAGCTGCTGGTTCTCTGGCTGCAAATCGGCAAGACAATGTTCGGCGTAAGGATCGAGGAATACTTTCAAGCCCTGTTGCAGACTCACCCAGTCACTCAAAGCACTAATCTCGCCTAATACTGGCGGACGGGTACGGCCTGATTGCTCGGCGGCGTGATCAATAATATGTTGCCAATGTTGCTGACGCTGCTGTTTTTTCTCGTCATTAAACTTAATCACACAACGTTCGGTGGTTAATGGGGTTAAATGATTAACCCCTAATTCAACCGCTTTTTGCACCGCCCAATCCATACGGTCACCACGGGAAATCCCCATCCCTAACCTAACTGTTAACGGCGATTCCACATCTCTATCAATAAAAGCTTCAATCGCGACTCGCACCGATTTCCGGCTCACTTCACTAAATCGCCCTGAAAACTCGCCACCTTCGCCATTGAACAAGACAATTTGTTGATCCTGCTTTAAACGCAAAACACTACGCACATAATGCGCGGCATCGTCATCCAAACTAATTTGGCTACCGACATTCAGCGCGGCAGTCACATATAAACGAGAGATGCGCATCAGTCTTGCTCCGCATACTGTATGCCTTGCCAGGCGACTTCGGTCATGCGTTTAATCTCCGCTTCGGTGATGATGTAGGGCGGCATAAAATAAATGACATTACCTAGTGGACGCAACAACACGCCCTGACTTAAGGCATATTGATAGACTTTCAGCCCGCGCCGTTGCTGCCAAGGATAGGCTTCGCGAGTTTGCTTGTTTTTAACCAATTCAATCGCCAAAATCATCCCCGTCTGCCGCACTTCAGCCACATTAGGATGGTCGTGAAACTGAGCGGTATATTTCGCCAATAAAGCCGCCAACTGCCGATTGTGAGCCAACACATCGCTGCTTTGAAATAAATCTATCGTCGCCAACGCTGCCCGACAACCCAAGGCATTACCGGTATAACTATGAGAATGTAAAAACGCCGTCAGCTTTTGGTAATCATCATAAAACGCCTGATAAACCTGATTACTGGTCAACACCGCCGACAAGGGCAAATAGCCGCCGGTCAGACCTTTTGACAAACAGATAAAATCGGGACTAATCGCCGCTTGCTCACACGCAAATAAAGTCCCCGTGCGACCAAACCCAACCGCAATTTCATCAGCAATTAAATGCACCTGATACTTGTCACAGGCCTGCCGCAACAAACGCAGATAGCTGGGATGATACATCCGCATATTGCCAGCACATTGCACCAAAGGCTCGACAATCACCGCACAAACCGAATCAGCATGTTCGGCCAAAGTCCGCTCCATCTCGGCAAAGCGTCGAATCGAATACGCCTCCCAACTTTCCTCAGCTTCACGATAAAAACAATCAGGACTGGCGACGCTAATTACATCCATCAACAGCGGCGCATAAGTTTCTTTATACAAAGCCACATTACCAACCGCCAACGCGCCTAACGTTTCGCCGTGATAACTGTTTTCTAAAGTGATGAATTGGGTTTTTTGGCCTTTTCCAAGATTGCGCCAATAATGAAAACTCATTTTTAAAGCAATCTCGATCGCCGACGAGCCGTTATCGGCATAAAAGCATTTGTCTAAATTTGGCGGGGTGATTTCGACCAATTTTTCAGCTAACTCAATCGCCGCTTGATGACTAAAACCGCCCAAAATCACATGCTCTAAGGTGTCGAGCTGGGCTTTAATCGCTTGATTAATCGCAGGATTAGCATGACCAAACAAATTCACCCACCACGAACTAATCGCATCTAAATAACGATTGCCATCAAAATCTTCCAACCAGACGCCTTGCCCCGATTTAATCGGAATCAACGGCAAACCATCAGCGGCGTAATCTTTCATTTGGCTACAGGGATGCCAGAGCACATTCAAATCGCGCTGCATCCAAGATTGATTATTCATGGTTGTAAATACACCAATTAACAAAGGTAACGACTATTTATCACAAAACCGCCGAAAGAAAATCATTTATGCACATTTTGTTTTCTCGAAAAAAGCTAAAAAAACGCTTGACACAATAACTTGTTGAAATAAAAAGACTTTAACTAAGTCATTGTTTTTATTAAATAAAATCCACCTGCTTAACTTTTATACAATCTAAGTTCAGCCCAATAAAATCAAGCCTTAGCGCCGCTTGGCTACACATTATGCACAGAGTTATCCACAGCTTTTGTGAACAACTGCGGTTTTACTAAGGCAAATAGTCACTTAGCCAAGTTTCATCGAAATCGATTTAAACAATCGCGATAAGCTAAGCGATATTCACCAGCAAGGTTTGTTAAGATAGCGGCTACCTGCCACACCGGTTGGCACTGTTTAATTACACTGGTTTGAAATGAACGATCAATTTTATTTAGAAGAAGACGAAGATGAGGACGAATCGGTCCTCTATGCGGTACGCCCTAACAAGACCCGCATCAAAAAAGAAATTGCCGACGTAATGGCTATGGCTGAGGAAATTTCTCAACTAT
>CAMCSF010000181.1 GCA_945877625.1 Methylomonas koyamae
ACCGAAGAAGTCACCGAACTCAATAAATCCAAACCCATGGTATTAGCGGCCAGTTTAATCTGGGCTTTTATTGGTTCGGTTTACGTTTCTGGCGGCATGGGCGAACAAGCCGGTCATGCGTTTCGCGCTTGCTTAGAAGGCTATGCCGAGTTGTTTTTATTCATCATGGTATCGATGGCTTACCTGAACGCGATGGAAGATCGTGGCGTATTCGATAATCTACGTGTCTGGTTATTAAGCAAAGGCTTTAGCTATCGCAAATTGTTTTGGATTACCGGCATTATGTCGTTTTTCATGTCTTCAATTTGCAACAACCTCACCACCGCTTTATTAATGGGCGCAGTGATTTTGGCGATGGGCAAAGACAATCGCCGCTTTGTGACCTTGGCTTGTGTCAACGTCGTGGTTGCCACCAATGCTGGCGGCTCGTTCAGCCCTTTTGGTGACATTACAACCTTATTAGTTTGGCAAAGTGGCGTAGTGCCATTTGTGGATTTTTATTCATTATTCTTACCCGCAGTAGTCAACTTCGCCTTGCCGGCCATGATTATGCATTTCTGGATTCCCAATCAACAACCCGCTGCAGTAGGCAATGCGCCTGTTATGAAACGTGGCGCAGTGGCGATGATTTTCTTGTTCTTATTAACGATTGTCACCGCAGTTTGTTTTGAAAACCTATTAAAACTGCCACCCGCTGCTGGCATGTTGGCTGGACTAACTTATCTGAAGTTTTTAGGCTTTTACTTGCAAAAAACTAGCCATAAAGACATCAATAAAATCAATGAATTCGCTCATGTCTACAAACTCTATGACGTGGAAGCACCTGCCGAAGATAAAAACCAACATTTCGATGTATTCAAAAGCGTCGCGGCATTGGAATGGGATACTTTGTTGTTTTTCTATGGGGTCATGATTAGCGTTGGCGGCTTGAGCTTTATCGGCTATTTAACCCTCGCTTCTGACGTGCTTTATGTCGGCATGGACCCAACTATTGCCAATATCATCGTCGGGATTTTGTCAGCCTTTATCGACAACGGCACCATCATGTTTGCGGTACTGACCATGCACCCTGAGATTTCTCAAGGCCAATGGTTATTAGTGACATTAACCGCTGGGGTTGGCGGTAGCTTATTGGCGATTGGTTCAGCGGCTGGCGTCGGCTTGATGGGACAAATGAAAGGCATTTATACCTTTAGCGCCCATTTAAAATGGATGCCGGTGATTATGGTCGGCTACATTGGCAGTATCGCCGTACACTTTTTGATTAATGGGCGGTATTTCTAATCTGCCCTTCTCTATTCAAACTGTTTGCCTCGCAAACAGTTTGAATTCATTGTCTTCTAAATGACGCTCAAACAACTAACGATTAAGCTTCAAGGCCAAATCCAAGGCGTCGGCTTTAGACCTTTCATTTTCCAACTCGCTCAGCAATTTCAGCAACTCGGCTACGTCGCCAACCACGCACAAGGCGTAGTGATTGTTATCCAAGGCCAAGACTATCAACAGCAAGCCTTTCTCAATGCCTTAAAAACTCAATTACCGCCGTTTGCCGAAATTCATAGCTTAGCAATCAGCGAAACACCTCCCAATCCGTTCAGCGATTTTCAAATTATCCCCAGCCAAACAAACGGCAAGCCCTCGGCCTTTATCATGCCCGACCTTGCACCCTGCCCTGCTTGCCTTAGCGATTTAACCGACCCCAACAGCCGCTTTTACCGTTATCCGTTTACCAGTTGTTGTCATTGCGGGCCGCGTTACAGCATTATCCAAGCCCAACCGTTTGATCGAACGAATACCAGCATGGCAGCATTTCAGCTTTGCCCAGCTTGTCAACAGGATTATCAAAATCCAAACGACCGACGTTTTCATGCTCAAACTCTCAGCTGCCCAACTTGCGGACCAAGCCTGCAATTCATTTCGACTGCTGGCGTAATTGATAACGATCCCATCAAACCCGCCATCGAATTATTACAAGCCGGCAAAATCTTGGCGCTTAAAGGCATTGGCGGCTTTCAATTATGGGTCGATGGCAATAATCAAGCCGCTGTCGAACGCTTGCGGCAACGTAAACAACGGCCTTACAAACCTTTAGCTTTAATGGTCGCTGACCTTAATGCTGCCGAACAACTGGGTTTTATTTCTGAACTCGAACAAGCCGCTTTAACCTCAGCCGCTGCACCGATTGTTTTACTCCAACGCCGCGCAGCCAATACGGTTGCTAAAGCAGTTGCCGATAACAATCAGTTACTCGGCATCATGCTCCCTGCTTCGCCGCTGCATTATCTAATCGCTCAAGCAATACCAAGCCCGTTAGTGGTGACGAGCGGTAATCGCCACCATCAAGCTTTATGCATCGATAATCAACAAGCAATGGCCGAATTAGCCGAAATTGCCGACGGCTTTTTACTGCATGATCGAGCAATTCAACGGCCGGTAGATGATGCTGTAGTTCGCTTGATTGCAGGAAAAATGACGGTGTTACGCCTTGGCCGTGGTTATGCGCCATTAACCATTGCTACCACATCACCAATCACTAATCGCTTGGCTTTGGGCGGGCATTTAAAAAACACTCTAGCTCTCGGCGTCGATCACCAGATTATCAATAGCCAACATCTCGGCGACTTGAACAATCCTGACAACCAACGACAAGCCTTGGCAGCGATTAAAGATTTACAACACCTCTACGGCATCGAAAATCCAAATCTGATTCACGATTTGCATCCTGATTATTTCGGCAGCCGCTACGCCAACCCACAAACTGACAGCCAAGCGATTCAACACCACCATGCTCACATTCTGGCGTGTATGGCTGAACATCAATTACAGCCGCCTGTATTAGGGTTTGCTTGGGATGGCGCAGGTTTGGGAAACGATGGCTTAATTTGGGGGAGCGAGGCTTTATTGATTAACCAGCAAGGTTTTCAACGACTAGCTCATTTACGGCCGTTTGCCTTAATCGGTGGTGACAGTGCCGCGCGAGAACCTCGCCGCGCCGCCTTGGCTTTGTTATATCAACTTGACGGCGATCAGCTCAACGATGAATCGGCCTGTCTGCAAAGCTTTGAACCCGCACAACGGCCATTACTGAAACAAATGCTGGCTAAAAATCTCAACAGCCCTTTAACCACCAGCGCTGGTCGATTATTTGATGCGGTCGCTAGTTTACTGGGTATTTGCCAAATCAATGATTACGAAGGCCAAGCGGCGATGCTGCTTGAACAACAAGCCAATTTATCGACCCGCGAGGATAGCTATCCATTCACACTCAGCGACACAACCCCAAGCGTCATCGACTGGCAACCGTTGCTTAAAGCACTCTTGCTTGACCTTAATCAACGCCCGATTCACGATGTCGCCGCAAAATTCCACAACACCCTAGCGACAATCATCCTGCAACTCGCCAAGCGAGCTGGGGTAAAATGCATCGCCCTGAGCGGTGGTTGTTTTCAAAATGCCTGCTTAACCGCCAAAACCGTTGCCAAATTAGAGGCTGCTGGTTTTACGGTTTACCGCCATCAAAAGCTACCGCCCAATGACGGCGGCCTTGCCGCTGGCCAGCTCTATGCCGCCAGCCTCAATGCCTCTGTCATAAACCGGTCATAAAGCATTGCTAAATTAGGAGGATTATTGGGCTTGAAAAGTAACAAACTTATGTCGAATTTGAATATTTTGGTTGTCGAAGACGAAGAGGCCATCCGCGAAATGCTGATTATGGCGCTTGGCCAAAACCAATTGAATGTCACCGCTGTTGCCAGTGCAGAAGAGGCACTAAAAACTTTGGCAGACAAAACCATGGATTTATTAGTACTGGATTGGATGCTACCGGGCATAAGCGGCGTTGAATTAGCCAGACGCTTAAAGAACGACCCGCACTACAAACAATTACCAATTATTCTGCTGACCGCTAGAGGCGAAGAAGCCGATAAAATTCGGGGTTTAGAAATCGGTGCTGACGATTACATGACCAAACCGTTTTCACCGAAAGAATTAGTAGCGCGAATTAAAGCTGTCATGCGCCGTAGCGGCAAACTGAATGAAAGCGGTCAAATCAGCGTTGATACGATAGTCTTAGACCCTGAACAACACCGCCTCAGCATTGATGGCAAAACACTGGAAATCAGCCCAACTGAATTTAAGCTGATGCAATTTTTTATGAGCAACCCCGACAAAGTCTACAGCCGCACCCATTTGCTGGATCAAGTCTGGGGACGCAGCGTTTATATCGAAGAACGCACCGTTGACGTCCATATTCGCCGCCTACGCAAAATTCTGGCTGAATATGACCGTGAAGATTTAATCCAAACCGTGCGCGGCTTTGGGTACCGCTTTTCAATTACAGGTTAATACATGCAACGCTGGCAACGCGAAATCAACATTACCATAGGCTTAGTCGTACCGACTGTCATCGTCGGTTTCTTTGTCGGTCATTTATCGACCTTGTTGTTAGCCGTCACCAGCTTTTTATTAATCCGCCAAACCTTAGCCGTCAACGAATTAGAAAAATGGCTCAACAAAGGCGCTTTCGGTGATAAACGCGACCAAAAAGGCATTTGGGGTGATATTTACTACCACTTGTGGAAAATCAAAAAAACCGAAAAAAAGCGCAAGAAAAAACTCAGCAAAATGGTGGAACAGTTCAGGTCGTCCACCGACGCCCTACCCGACGCCGCCGTTGTCATGGGCAGTTACGCAGAAATCGAATGGAGTAACCGCGCTTGTCGCGATGTTTTAGGCTTAAAAAAATCCGATAAAGGCCAACGGGTTCCTAACTTAATTCGTAACCCTCAGTTTGTTCAATATCTAAAATCCAACGATTACCAACAAAAAATCATTATCCCCTCGCCGGTTAACGACAACCTCCTCCTGCAAATCAGCATCGTGCCTTATGGCGAAGGCTTGCGATTGTTATTAGCTCAAGACGTCACGCAACTAAAAAACATCGAGCGGATGCGTACCGATTTTGTCGCTAACGTTTCCCATGAACTGAGAACCCCCTTGACGGTTTTAAAAGGCTATCTGGAAACCTTGGTCGAAATGGACGACGGCAACAGCATTTACTCGCGTTCATTCCAAAACATGGCCACGCAAACCGAACGCATGAATCTGTTAATCGACGATTTATTGTTACTGGCGCGATTAGAATCAAAAACCAAAACCAGCGAATGCGTTAACGCGCCAGAATTACTCAAACAAATCTGCCAAGAAAGCCGCTTACAAGCCAAAGACGCCAG
>CAMCSF010000182.1 GCA_945877625.1 Methylomonas koyamae
GGCGCGAACGTCAATTCGCTCTGATTTTGATTGGACGCTGGTAATCATGTTTGAATCCTTGAAAAGCGATTGGCTTATGATAGCGTCCTGATAATGTCATGACAAGTTGTGCTATATGCTTTTTATAAGCAAGACGGGATATTTATCCCATTCCTTAAGTTTCAAAGCACTTCAAAGTAGCAATAAACAGTGCAGAGGCGGTTACCCCCCGTCTGGCGATAATTGGCTATAAACAAAAAACTGAACTTTAGCTATTGTGTGTATCACATAGTTTACAAAACAATCTAATTACGTCTATTATGTGATACATGCCAAGTAAAAAACAGCCAATTTTCCCATCTGAAAAAAAATTATTAGCCGATTTTGGTGAAAGGCTACGTCTTGCTCGTTTGCGGCGTGAAATGTCAGCGGAGACTGTCGCGGGACGATCATCTATTTCAAGAATGACTTTGCATCGAGCCGAACAAGGTTCTGCAGCAGTTTCAATGGGAACCTACTTGAGAATCCTAGCAGCCTTGCATTTGGAAGAAGATATCAATTTGTTGGCCAAAGACGATACATTAGGGCGAAAATTACAAGACCTTGAGTTACCTAAAAAACGAGGCTCATAATGGACGTGAATAAATTAGAGGTTTGGCTCGATGTTGATTTTTAGATGAAAAAATCAACATCGGCACCTTATCTCATCGCCTTGTGCTTTTTCAAATCCTGCGGTTCTAAGTTTGCGTACAAATTTATGCCTGTCAAAAGTAATTGCAGCCATAGTGTTAAATCCTTGCCTTAAATTTGGTGGCAAGTATACCACGCTTAATAGACGCCAGAAACTTCGGCTAATCTTTCAACCGGAGTGACGAAACTTCTCAAACAGCGGTAAATGCCGAGCGTGGGAACGATAAATTTCAGGCATAAAAAAACCGCCTAGACCTTGGGGGGGAGGCGGTTTTAAGTGTGGGTGAGGCATCCTTGCCTCTAAGCATAATGCTTATTGTTTAGTAGTTAAACTGCAACTGTGTACGGATCATGTCGCCAGTTGCTTGTTTTAAGAAGTCCGGTTTTGCAGCATCGGCTACGTTGGTACGACTCATGGTTGAGTAGGCAACGGTTAGCTCCAGCGCTTTGTTGATTTGGTATTCAACACCCGCTTCGACTTCGTCTACTTGAACTCTAGGCGCGTTAGCAGCCGCTTTCCAAGCACCGTTATAAGTTTGCCATTTTACATAAGGGAACATAGTGCCTTTAGTACCAAACACATCGTCAATTTTGTACATAGCTTGTACATAACCGCCTTCTAAGTTTTGTCTTTCAATTGCCCCACCCCCTTGATTAGCGGTTGGGTTAAGTGTTGAGCCTGCCCCCCAATTCCATTCAGCTTGTAAACCAAATGGTTGCGGGAATAACACAGCGTGGACAGCAGCGCGGTCTTCGCTGTTGTCTCCAGAAACCGTTGGTGTTTTTTTGTTGCCACTTGGACATGATTTTGAAGTGCTAGGTGCGTTGTAGCAGTATTCTGATGCAGACTTGTTAAATCGACCTGAGAATACATCAGCACCCACTTCTAAAACCTGGCCGCGCATTGCACTTCCCATAAAGCCTAAGTCAAACGGATAAGTCGAGTGAGCTACAACATACAGGTTGTCATTGGCTTCGGCTTTGTTAACAGCTTGGCCGTTATAGACACCCACACCTAACACACCGTAATCACCTGAAGTTTTTAAGCCTTTTTTGCTTAAATCTTTCCAGAGTTTTTGGACATCTTTCGGTGTCCAGTAGGCGAATAAGCCTAAGTCACGTTCGCTCGGTACTGCGCTGTTTAATGCGTCATCACGATCTAGTGTTAAGCGATTTTGTGACGATTGTAAGTTTTCCCAACCAAATGGTACTTTTGATTGACCGGCACGAATCCGGTATTCGTGTGCTTTGTCAAACGCAATGTCAGCGTAGGCATCACGTAATTGAGCAAAGTGCAAATCACCGTTGGTAGTTGCAAAATCAGGTTGTAGATATAAAGAGATGTAATCATTCATATCGCCTGAAAAGACTAAACGAACTCGGCGTAATGAGAAGCTGCTGTTATTGCCGATGGAGCCGTCGCCAACTGATTTCAGCTCTGGATCACCTGGAATATCGTCGCCGGTTAATTTTTGGTTGTAGCGTAATTGGGTATAGCCACGAACATTGATTTTATTGAACCATTTTTCGTCATTTTTAGATTTATCTTCGCGAGTAGCGACAACGTGTTCTTCAAGGGCTTTTAACTCATTGGTTTTGAGCTCTAAATCATGTTTGATTTCATCGATTTCACCTTTGGTCGCTACTTCACCTTTAGTAACGGCTTCGGATTTTTTGACTTGTTGCTCTTCAACTTTTTCAAATGAACCTAATTTGGTGCGGCCTTTGCCGGGTTCAGCGAAAATTTGTTGAGTTTTTGTATCTACATACAAGTCCATCGCCAGCGCGTCAGCCGCAAAGCTTGCACCGATAACCGATGCCATCGCTAAGCTTAATTTAGTTAGCTTCATATTGTCTCCAAAGTGTTTTAAATAAATCGTAATCAAGCGCTAAAGCGCAGTAGACGGCCTTGTCTGATTCACTCACATTTGTGCGTTTGCCCTTGAGTTGGCGGGAATTGTAGGGAGGGAATATGACAGCTTTGTGACAATGCTAAATTTTTCCACTAATTTCGTTGCTGTTTCGCGACAAAATTTGTTTTTAGACAATAAATTGCAAGTGTTTTAAAGCTTGGTTGCTAGGGATGGATGACATACAGCATTTGGCTGGTTTGGTAGTGATGTTAGGCAGTATTTGCGATTTTTTAATGTCAAATAGGTCGCCTTAGAATTGGTTGATTACCTTTTGTTTGTCATCCCGTTAAGGATCGCTTGATTTTAAAGGTATTGAATTACTTAGCGTTTAAGGGATTCCTAACGGCATGACAAAACGAAAAGTGACGGCAATTAAATCAAGGACTGATTGGGTTGTTTCTATTAGCTTCGTCATTCCCGCTCTCGCGAGAATGACGGCAACAGTCGAGAATGCATGAGATTTCTAGGTAACCTCAGTTTATAAGTGATGGGCAAGATTGAAAGCTAAGCCTTTGAGTTACAAAAACATCTGCCCAAGCTTGTGCTGTCTAGGCTAAAAATCCCGAAATTAACACAATATATTGTGTTAAGATTTCGCCATTCACACTAGATAACGGAATCGCCGAATGACAGCTAAATCACAAACCCATGTCGAAATCCCATTGCAAAGCGCTTCGCTAGACATCTGGGACAGCAAATACCGCTTAAAAACTAAAGATGGTGTCGCGATTGATAACAACATCGACGAAACTTACAAACGGGTTGCGAAAGCATTGGCGAGTGTCGAAAAAACCAAAGCCTTACAAGAGCAAAATTACAAAGATTTCCTTTGGGCTTTGCGTCAAGGCGTGATTCCCGCTGGCCGGATTATCTCCAACGCTGGCGCTTTAGAGCATAAACCCGCCACTTCTACGATTAACTGCACCGTGTCCGGCATCATCGAAGATTCGATGGACGACATTCTTGGCAAAGTCCACGAAGCCGGTTTAACCCTTAAAGCCGGTTGCGGTATTGGCTACGAATTTTCCACTTTGCGCCCTAAAGATGCTTATGTTTCCGGTGCTGGCGCTTACACCTCTGGCCCGCTGTCGTTCATGGATATTTACGACAAAATGTGTTTCACCGTCTCATCAGCCGGTGGTCGTCGTGGCGCACAGATGGCGACTTTTGACGTTGCTCATCCTGATGTTGTCGATTTCATCCGCGCCAAACGCGAAGACGGTCGGTTACGCCAATTCAACTTGTCACTATTAATTACTAGCGAATTTGTCGAAGCCGTTAAAAATGATGGCCCTTGGCCGTTGTCTTTCCCTGTCACCCAACGCGAAGTCGATAGCGATCATTTGGATTTAACCGACAGCAGCAAAATCGCTTGGCGTGATTTGCCTAATAAAACCGGCTACATCGTCAACGATGACGGCTTGGTGGCTTGCCGGATTAGTAAAGTGATGCCAGCGCGTCGTTTGTGGGACATCATCATGTCATCGACCTACGACTACGCCGAGCCAGGTTTTATCTTGATTGATAAAGTCAACGAAATGAACAATAACTGGTTCTGCGAACACATCCGCGCCACCAACCCTTGCGGCGAACAACCGTTGCCACCTTACGGCAGCTGCTTATTAGGCTCGATTAACCTGACTCGCTTTGTCGATAAACCATTCAGCAAAGACGCCAAATTCGATTGGGAAGGCTATCGCAAAACCATCCGCATTTTTACCCGCATGTTGGACAACGTGGTAGAAATCAACGGCTTACCATTAGAAAAACAACGCTACGAAATCACCAGCAAACGCCGTCACGGTATGGGCTATTTGGGCTTAGGCTCGACCATCACCATGCTAGGCTTGAAATACGGCGACCAAGCTTCTTTGGCGTTTACCGAACAAGTCACCAAAGAATTGGCTTTAGAAGGCTGGAAAGCCGGTTTAGAGCTGGCCAAAGAAAAAGGCCCTGCGCCAATTATGGAGCAAATCTTCACCGTCACTGGCGAAATGCTGCACAAACGCCCAGAAATGAAACAAGATGGCTACAAATTAGGCGATCAAGTAGCTGGCAAAGTGCTACATGCAAAATACAGCCGCTACATGCAAAAAGTCGCTAAAGAATTGCCAGAATTGGTCGAGCAATTAGCCGAAGTCGGTTGCCGTTTTACCCACCACAGCTCAATCGCACCCACTGGCACCATTTCGCTGTCATTAGCCAACAACGCCAGCAACGGCATAGAGCCAAGCTTCGCTCACCACTATTCACGCAACGTGATTCGTGAAGGCAAAAAATCCAAAGAAAAAATTGACGTGTTCTCGTTTGAATTATTAGCTTACCGTCAACTGGTCAACGCTGATGCCATGCCATACAGCGACAACCCAGACCACCAATTACCGGATTACTTCATCGCTGCTGACGACATTAGCCCAAAACAGCACGTTGATATTCAAGCCGCCGCGCAAATTTGGATTGATTCCTCAATCTCGAAAACCGCCAACGTACCGACCGATTACCCGTATGAAGA
>CAMCSF010000183.1 GCA_945877625.1 Methylomonas koyamae
ACCATCTTGAAACAGACTTGAATGCTTTAGTGCATCCGGTGTTATTCAGATTGTTGTCTAACTTCCTCGACCAAGGCATTAGCCGCTGGGCGCTGCCTAAAAATGGCGAACGGTTTTGGGATTGCGTCTTGCGCTTGGCACAAAACAGCTTATTGCCTTTATATCCGTTTCATATTGCCGCAGTGCGTCCACTGTTAAAACTAACACCCGATCAAGTGATTGCCCGTTGTTTGCAACAAATGGTCGGTGACGAAGCCCTGTATGAACAATATTTATTAGAAGCTTTACTGTCACACCCCGGCTGGTCGGGGATGGTGCGAATTGTCGAAACCCAACCCAATGCTTTATTAGCTCGACGTTTGATTTCGCTAAAAGAAATGCTGGCAGTGGAATTAATTTGTGAACTGGCTTTTGTGCATAAACGTAAAGGCGAGCAATTTTTAAGCATCGCCCAGCTACCTAATTTACAACAACTGCCGTTGCTGAATGGCGATGTTTTAACCCCCAAAGTGCCGTTAAAACTGAAAATCTGGCACGAAGCGATGGAATGGGCGCTGCATACTGAATTGTTAGCGGCAATCATCAGCCCAACCCCAGCCACGCCCGAAAAAACCAGTCCCCAAGCTCAAGCCTTATTCTGCATTGACGACCGTGAATGTTCGTTACGTCGGTATTTAGAAGCCGCCCATCCATCGATTGAAACCTTTGGCGCGGCGGGTTTTTTTGGCATCGATTTTCTCTATCAAGGTTTGGACGATGCTTATCCAGTCGCGCAATGTCCGGCAGTGATTACCCCCAAACATTTGGTTACTGAACACGACGACCATCCACCGGTCGCCAAGAAACCGCAAAATGAACAGCTCTCAAAATTACACTTCAACGCGCATTCGCTGTGGCGCGGTTGGTTATACACGCAAACTTTAGGCTTGGGCTATGCGGTACGGATGGCGTGGAATGTATTTAATCCGACTTCGCAAATTCCTGGGGTTAAAACCTTGAGCGAAGTCGAAGCTCACAGCCATTTACATTTATTACGCGAAAGCGACGAACCTACCGCAGACGGCCATTTACTGGGTTTTTCCTTAACCGAAATGGCCGACAAAATTGGCGGTTTATTACGCAACATCGGCTTAACTCACGACTTTGCACCCTTAGTGGTAGTGGTCGCTCACGGCTCCAGCAGCGTTAATAATCCGCATTTTGCCGCTTATGATTGTGGCGCTTGTTCAGGTAAACCCGGTGCGCCGAATGCCCGCGCTTTTGCTTGGATGGCCAATCATGCTGGGGTTCGGGAGATTTTGCGGGAACGCGGGATTGATATTCCTGATGGCACTCAATTTGTACCGGCTTTGCATAACACCAGCCGCGATGAAATCAGCTATTTTGACCAGACGGGTGAAGAGTCTTACCAACTCAGCGAGTTTAAAACAGCCATGCAACATGCACTGCAACGCAACGCTCGCGAACGCTGCCGCTGGTTTGAACTGGGGCCACAATCGCATTCCAACCAAGAAGCTCATCAGCATGTTTTAGCCCGTTCATCGTCAATTTTTGAGCCACGGCCTGAGCTAAATCATTCCAACAATTTGTATTGCATCATCGGACGCCGCGAGTTAACCCGCCATTTATTTATGGATAGACGAGCATTTTTGCATTCTTACCATCCGGACACCGATGCCGACGGCGAGATTTTGTCGAAAATCCTATCGGCGGTAATTCCAGTTTGCGGCGGCATCAATCTCGAATATCTGTTTTCACGAATCGACAATTCAGTTTACGGCGCTGGCACTAAATTACCGCATAACGTCATCGGTCTACTCGGTGTAGCCAATGGCGTCGAAGGCGATTTGCGTACTGGCTTACCGTCACAAATGATAGAAGTTCACGAACCGGCTCGCTTGCTGATTGTCATCGAACAAAGCCGCACCTTGATTGACGGCGCAATTAGCAAAATCGGCGGATTAAAAGAATGGCTGGATAACGATTGGATTCGACTAGCCAGCTGTGAGCCGAATCATCACGGTTTGTTTTTATACCGAAAAACTGGCTGGGAAGTGATTGAGATACCTAATGACTTGTCGGTTCCAAGCGGCAAACAATCAGAAAGCATTATTGTCGGTAAAACCACAACGATTCCAGTGCACCAATTAACAGGAGGACACGCATGAACGGCTTATTAATCGCTTGCCAGCTACTGCCTTTACTGGGCTTGTTGCTGATTATGACTAGCGACGGCAGCGAAAATAAAATCACCGCGATCAGTGTTTGGCTGAGTCGCGCCATGGGTATCAGCGTTGCTTCATTATTGACTTTGTGGGCAATCGCTGGCTTTCCACAATATGAATATCAATGGTTCACGCTCTATCAACAAGACGACTACAGCTTTCCGATTTTGTTTTATTTAGATCAAGTCGGCGCGGCATATTTGTTTTGTGTTTGGACGATTTTCGCGATTATTGTTAAGTATTGCCGCGTCTATTTACACCGCGAACAAGGCTATAAACGCTTCTTCCAAACCATTTTTGGCTTTGTGTTTGGTTTAAATCTGATTGTGTTATCGGGCAGTATCGACATGCTATTTGCAGGTTGGGAAATTGTCGGGATTTCCTCATTCTTGCTGATTGCTTTTTACCGCCACCGCCCACAACCGGTGCGAAATGCGCTGCGGGCTTATACGATTTACCGGTTTTGCGATGTGGGTTTGTTGTTGGGCGCTTGGATGAGTCATTTGCTGTTTCACGAGAGCCAACACTTTAGTGAATTAGCGAGTTTGTTTCAGAACCCAGAGTTTGAACCTTCGGGTTATGCGGCATTATCGTTATTGTCGTGGCTGATTATTCTTGCCGCTTCTGGCAAATCAGCACAGTTTCCTTTTAGTTTTTGGCTACCCAGAGCGATGGAAGGGCCAACCCCATCTAGCGCGATTTTCTACGGCGCATTGTCGATACACTTGGGGGTGTTCTTACTACTCCGCACTATGCCGATTTGGAGTTATCAAGTATTGCCAAGAGTAATAGTATTTAGCATCGGTTTATTAACGGTGATTGTCGCCAGCTTGTCGGAAAAAACTCAATCGAACATCAAAGGCCAAGTAGCTTATGCCTCGATAACCCAAGTGGGTTTGATGTTTATCGAATTATCCTTGGGCTTGGAATCGTTGGTATTACTGCACTTTATGGGCAACGCCTTTTTGCGCTGTTATCAATTACTGGTTTCACCGTCTATCGTCGCGCATTTATTGCGAGTTGAAGGCGCGGTGGATAGCGATTTTTATGTCAAAACCAGTCATTTGGAGTTTTTGCCGATTTCAATCCGCGACTCTTTGCCGGAAGTGCTGCAAAACACTTTGTATGTATTTGCTTTGCAAGAAGGCCATTTAGAGCGTTTGGTGCGTAATATTTTGTGGGAACCGTTGAAACGAATCGGGCAAAAGCTGAATCGCATCAACCCTTGGCTGAAAGGATTGGCGCTTTTAGCCTTAGTTGGCTTGGTTGCTGTAGTTATAGCCACGGGTAATATGGATGGCAACACCTATGCCGCGATACCGGTGTCGATTTGTATGGTATTGGTTTCGCTAAGCGCCTTTAGCCAAAAACGCAGTCCGTTTAAAGTATGGAATGGCGTGGCTTTAAGCAGCTTGCTGGCTGGGGTTGCGGTGTGGTTGATGAATCCTCAAGCTTTAAATGATGTGTTGCTATTTTTGACTGGGATTATTCCAGCTTGGTTGCTGGGCATCTGGGTTTTATCGCGAATCTTGAAACAAATTAACTTTGCCGAAAATCCGTTTATCTATCGCGCTATCGCCGAAACTCACCCGGGCTTATCGTTGTTGCTGTTTTTAAGTTTTCTAGGTTTGGTGGGGTTTCCGATTACGCCAGCGTTTTTGGGGGAAGATTTATTGTTATCACACGCCAGTAGTCATCACCCTTGGTTTGCAGCACCGATCACTATTGCTTTTGTGGTCAACGGCATTGCCATTGCGCGGGTGTTTTTACGCTTGTGTATGGGTAGGCCGAGTGAGGTTTGTAACTGACAGTGACAAATATTTAACGGATGTTAGGCAGAGCCCCACCAAAAAGTCAGCAGATGTTTTTAGCACCTTAGCCTTTGGTTTTGTCATTCCGTTAGGAATCTCTTAGCCGCTAAGCTAATCAATAGGTTTGAAGTTAAGGGATCCCTATCGGGATGACAAAACCAAAGTGGCTCAGCAATTTCAAAGAATACTGTTCCCAAAGTGAGCACAGCATTTGCCGTAAAAAAGCATAGTTGTTGTGTAACTAATCTATTTCAGGCATCTATAAAATTCTGCGGTAAATTTTGCCGTAGGATTTTTATAGGTAGCCCCATGCAAGTACATCAAATTTACCGTCAGCAAAGCTTGGCAATCACTGTCGAAGAAGCTTGGCAATTTTTCTCATCGCCGCATTATCTCAACCAAATTACCCCTGATTTTTTCCATGTCGAAATCAAATCAGCCGTGCCTGAGTCGATTTACAGCGGCTTAATGATTAGCTATCAAATGCAAGCGGTGGCTGGTTTGCCGATGGCTTGGTTGTCTGAAATCAGTCATTGCCAATATCCGAATTATTTCGTTTATCAGCAACGTGAAGGGCCGTTTAAGTTTTGGAGTCATGAGGTGCGGATTAGCGAAACCGCAAATGGAATTAATGTCGAAGATATTGTGTTCTACACCATGCCTTTTGGTTGGCTAGGCGAGCTGATGCATAGCTTGTTAATTGGCAAAAAACTCCAAGCCATTTTTGATACGCGTCGCGATTATTTACAGCAAAAATGGGGAGTTAAAGCCGATGAGTAAGGTCGAGTTTGTGATGCTTTACGATGGTCAATGTCCAATTTGTCAGCGTGAGATTAACTGGCTGCGTTCCAAAAACAGCCAAGGCAAATTGGGCTTGATTGATATTACTGACGAGGGTTTTGACGCTGAAAGCTACGGCACCAGCTTTGCCGAGTTAATGGCTGAAATTCACGGTGTCTATGCCGATGGTCGTTTGGTCAAAGGCGTTGAAGTGTTTTGTGCCAGTTACCAAGCGGTTGGTTTAGGCTGGCTGGTTGCGCCTATGCAATGGCGATTA
>CAMCSF010000184.1 GCA_945877625.1 Methylomonas koyamae
AACACCTTCTCTAAAATATTGATGTGGATTAGCCGCAATCTCACGCGCTGCTAGAAATTGGGCGTAATAGTTACGCGAGGCAAATCCAAACGCAGGACCATCATAATTATCAACAATCCGATTAAAGTCATTGCCGACGCTATTTTGCGCGCGCTTCATACCGCCAATACCGTGGTTATACGATGTCACTGCCGCCGGCCAATCACCTAATTTGCCATAGGCATAAGTCAAATAACGCGCCGCACCATTAGCCGACACAAATGGATCATAGCGTTGATCGCGTTTATCATGCCCTGGAATAAAGGTTTTCGCCGCTGCGTTGGTGAATTGCCACAAACCAACAGCACCAGCTGATGATTTTGCGGTTAATTGAAATGATGACTCGACATGAGGCAAATAGGCTAAATCTTCTGGCAAACCGGCATCGCGGAAGATTTTTCTAAACTGTAAATCGTAGCGACCACTGATTTCTAAGCCGCGTTTAAAACGCTCACGAGTACCACGCTGCGAACGCAAACGCTCACTAGCGCCCGCTAAAACCGTATTCACCGGCTTACCCGTCGCTTCAATCTTGGCGATGATTTGTCTATCGGCTTGGCTCAAATCAGCGCCATAACGCAATTTACCTTCCAAACTGGCCAATTGCGATTTCCAAAATTCTTTGCGTTGGCTAACGATATTTTTTTGCTCGGTAGTTAAACCTTCGCCAACATTACCCGGCAAAGTCAGCACTTCGTAAATCACGTCCATATGTCGATCATCGTGAAACGCCACTTCAGAACGTTGCCAAACCCCATAAGTTTTGCGCCAAAATTCCACCGCTGGATCAATCGCCGCTGGCTTTGCGAACACGCCAGAATAAACAGTCGGTTTATAACCCGTATTCGCTGACGTGGGAGGCGTCACCACAGGCTTAATCACCGTAACTTTGTCGCGATTTGAAGTAGTGCTACAAGCATTAAGCAAGACTGCAACCGCAATTAAAAGCGACACGCGCAGAAAAGATTGATTCATTTTGAGCCTTATTGATTAATAATTTTTCTTTAACTGCCATCAAAACAGTCAATGATTTCAAGTAATAATATCGCTCATTTAGAAAAAACGTGAACAAAAATCTGCATAATTTTTGATCTGGCTCGGCAAAAACTGAATTAATGCCAACCGCCATATTGTTTAGTAGGATCACCACGAAAGCCGGTACTGGTTTTGTTGGCATCTGGTACATGCACACCGTCTTCCGCTGCTTGAGTCATATTTCGCAACGTGTAACCGCCTAAAGCTTTAGCTTGCTGAGCAATCGCAGTCGTTAATGGGCTAATGTCGTAGCGATTAATATCGGCTTGCACCACCACGCTGATTAACTTATCCGCGTTTTGACTGTCTGTAGGCGAGAAACTCAAAATCAGCGGCAATACCGTACCCGCTGGAATTTGTAATTGATAACGAGCGCTGTTTTCCAAGACAGTTTCTGCTAATAATTCACCGCTCGGCAAACGCGCTTCAATCTTACCGGACTTCACTAAGCCACTGTTATTACTAACAGAACCTTGCAAAGTCACCACTTTTTCATATTTCTGAATCGATTCTTTCAGCACTTTTTGTGGTTTCGCTTGTTTGCCACAGCCGCTTAATAAAACCGCCATCACCAACCACACTAGACGAGATGATTTCATCGCTACTCCTTTAACCACCTAAATTCGGCAAACGCCGCGCCAAACCCATCGCGTGTTTGGCTAATAATTGCTTAGCAAACGGCAAATGATCCAACAAAGTTAAACCAGTGTTTCTCAATGCCGCCAGCGCCAGCCATTGATTAGAAAAAATCCGCACCACATTGTCAGTAAAGCCGATGGTTTGACTGTGATCTTGTTGGCGTTGCTTAGCATAGCGATTTAAAAATCCTGCCTCACCAATATCGGCTTGGTTTTGGTGCTGTTGAATTAAAGCCTCGGCTAATTCAGCAACATCGCGAATACTCAAATTAAAACCTTGTCCAGCAACTGGATGTAATTGATGTACCGCATTACCAATAATCACCGCGCGCTCTGCGACCATTTTTTCAGCACGAATCAAACTTAATGGAAACGCTCGGCGTGGCGCTGCAAGTTTTAAAGTGCCTAAGCGATAACCAAAGCAGGCTTGTAATTCGGCCAAGAAATCCGCTTCGCCACCCGCCATTAACGATTCGGCTTGTTCATGGCTGCGAGTCCAAACCACAGCAGTACGTTTGCCAGTCACTGGTAAAAACGCCAATGGCCCAAATGCGGTGAACCGCTCGTAAGCGGTGTTGTTGTGCGGCAAGCTTGATTCAACGGTTGTCACCAAAGCGGTTTGTCCGTATTCGGTTTGTTGCTGGTCAATCTGCAACAATTGTCTGACCGATGATCGCCCACCATCAGCCCCCACCAACAAAGCAGCGGTTAAATTCAACGATTCGCCGTTGTCTTGTTTTAGATGGACATTGATTTGAGCATCATCGCTAATCAAACCAGCCACCCGAGTTTGATAAAAATACTGAATTTGAGTTTGCGCGACTAAATCGGCAACATGAGTTTCAATTTCACGAGCGGTGATCACATAACCTAAAGCCTCAACCCCTTGTTGCTGAGCCGATAAACGGGTTTTGCCAAAATGACCGCGATCAGAAACATGAATTTGTTTAATCGCCGTCGCTTGTTGAGCTACGCCCTCCCAAGCCCCTAAGCTTTGCAATAGCTGTACAGTGCCTGCCGCCAATGCCAAGGCTCTATCACCGGCCGGTGATTGTTGCTGTTGCTGACGACTAGCAGCTTCAACCACGGCAATTTTTAAGCCGCTATCTTTTAAAGCCAAGGCTAAACAATTACCGACTAAACCACCGCCAGCAATCATTAAATCAAAATGACTATCCATTACTCGCCTCGCATGATGGCTTCAATATCGGCAACGGTTTTTGGTACTGCGTGAGTCAAAATTTCATAGCCGTCTTTAGTGACCAACACATCGTCTTCAATCCGAATCCCAATCCCGCGCCATTGTTTATCCACCGTTTCACAATCGGCTGGCACATATAAACCCGGCTCGACCGTCAACACCATGCCCGGCTCCAGCAAACGCCATTCGTCTTTGATTTTGTAATCGCCGACATCGTGAACATCCATGCCTAACCAATGACCAATCCGGTGCATATAAAACTGTTTGTATTTTTCATCTTTAATCAGCTTTTTGAGTTTGCCCTTTAATAAGCCCAACTCAATCAAGCCTTTGGTCAAAACGTCTACCGAAGCTTCATGGGCTTTGTTCCAAGCTATGCCAGGTGCGATTTGTTCTAAAGCCGCGGCTTGTGCGTCTAAAACCAATTGATATAACAAGCGCTGCGGCTCGCTGAATTTGCCCGATACAGGAAATGTACGGGTAATGTCGGCTGCGTAATGATCACATTCCACGCCAGCATCGATTAACAGCAAATCACCTTTGCGAAGTTTGTCGGTGTTTTCGGTGTAATGCAGGACACAAGCGTTTTTGCCGCCAGCCACAATCGATGGATAAGCCACCGCGCGTAAACCGTCTTGCATAAAGTGGTGAACTAATTCGGCTTCGACTTGATACTCATAAAGCCCAGGTTGGCAAAATTGCATAGCACGAACATGGGCAGCCGCCGATACTTGTGCCGCGCGACGCATCAGCTTTAATTCTTCAGGACTTTTAAACAAACGCATTTCATGAACAATATGCTCTAAAGAGACTAATTCACCCGGCGCTGAGACACCGCTTCGCGAATGTTTACGGATGTTTTTAATCCACTCCATTAATTTGAAATCTAAATCGCTGTCCCTGCCCATCGGGTAAAACACCTTGGCTTTGTTTTCCAACATGCCCGGCAAAATTTCATCGAGATCATCAATCGGAAACGCATCGTCGGCTTCGTAGTGCTTGGTAGCGCCTTCCAAGCCAGCATGAGCGCCTTCCCACAAGGCTTTTTTCTCATCAAACTCACGACAAAACAGCACATACTCGCCTTTTTCGCGACCGGGAATAAACACCGCCATCGCATCGGCTTCATTAAAACCGGTCAAATAATAAAAATCGCTGTCTTGGCGAAACGGATAATGGACATCGCGATTACGAACCGCTGCCCCAGCGCTGGCGATAATGGCAATATTGCCTTTGCCGATTTGCTTCATTAGCGCCAAACGGCGTTTTTTAAATTCGCTTTGTTTCATAATATTTTCTGGCTATTAATGGCTTTGTGACTGACTGGCTTCTAGGAAATAATCGCGAACTGTCAAAATTGCTACCCGCAAATATTCGTGAACTTCCATCAAGGCGTTGGCATCTTCTTCATCGTCGGCGTCGCTATCGATTTTGGTTAACTCGATAATATCGCGCATCACCTCGCCCATTTCGCCCGGCCAATCGCTATTTGATTGTGAAAAACCGACCCCATACAAAAAGCCCTGACACCAAACTCGCAAGGCTTCAATTTGCTGAAATAAAGGCTCTTCGATATCCGGCAAAAACAAATCAAATTCATAATCCTCATTGTCTTCACCCAATAACTGCCGAGTTTGCTCAAACAAGCTGTTTAATAAAGACAAATCCTCGTCTTCAATCGATGGCACATCACTAAATAAAGCCTGCAACCAATTATCGACATCGGCACGCGACTCTACGCACAACATCCCCACCGCAATCCCATGCGCTTCTGCTGCGCCAAAATCGGCATCCAGTGTTTCAAAAATTTCATTAACTGCTTGATATGTCATAGTTTCGCCATTGTCCTAATTGCCAAGAAGCTGTTTAAAAGCGGCGCTTATGCTAACATTGTTAACTATCATTGATGATTTTAATCTCGCACTGGTTAATAAACCGCTATGTCCCCATCCGATAAAGACCCCGCAACCGAATTGGCTGCACTTGAAGCCAAACTCGACACCTTGATTGACCAATTCAATCAGCTTAAAAACGAGAATAAATCCCTCAAAATAAGACAAGATGTTTTAGTCAAAGAAAAAGCCAAATTACTGGAAAAAACCACGCTCGCCAAAACCCGCGTCGAAGCAATGATTGCTCGACTAAAAGC
>CAMCSF010000185.1 GCA_945877625.1 Methylomonas koyamae
TTGATACCGTCATAATCCCACTCATCGTGTGGAGTCATTTGGTAAACCCATTTAACTTCACCGGTGTCAGCGTCACGAGCCCACAATGACATAGACCATTTGTTGTCGCCTGGACGTTGTACTGGGTTCCAAGTAGAAGGGTTACCTGAGCCGTAGTAGACCAAGTTCAATTTAGGATCGTAAGAATACCAACCCCAAGTTGTACCGCCACCGATTTTCCATTGGTCACCTTTCCAAGTGCTAGTACCTGAATCAGCGGCAACTGGAGTTACTTTGCCATCTTGCCAAGTTGTAGATTTGCCAGCTTTCAACAAGGTGTCTTTATCTGGACCCATGCTGTAACCTTTCCAAGCTAATTTGCCTGAACGGATGTCATAAGCAGCCAAGAAACCACGAACACCAAACTCACCACCAGAAATACCAGTGATGACTTTGTCTTTAACAACGATAGGTGCGTTAGTGTTGGTCATACCCAATTTTGGGTCGCCGTTTTGAACGCTCCATACACGTTTACCGGTTTTGGCATCCAAAGCGGTTAAAACTGTATCAGATTGTTGTAAGAAAATTTTGCCGTCGCCGTAAGCTAAACCACGGTTAACGGTATCGCAGCACATTACAGGGATAGTAACGTCAGCATCCATAGTTGGAGTGAATTCCCAAATAACTGCTTTAGTTTTTTGGTCGATAGCGTAAACGGTGTTAGGGAACGGTGTGTGAACGAAAAGAACGCCGTTAACAACCAAAGGACCGCCCTCATGACCACGTAAAACGCCGGTTGAGAAAGACCAAGCTGGTTGCAAAGTTTTAACGTTTTGAGTGTTAATTTGCGACAGCTGGCTATAACGAGTACCTGCGTAATCACCGCCCCAAGTTGCCCAGTTAGCAGGGTTTTGTGTCAACTTTTCAAGGTCGCTGTTAGCAGTAGAAACAGTGGGTGCAGCAAGTAAAGTAGCTACAGTTGATGCAAGTAGCCAGCTTTTTACAGGCTTCTTCATATGTATCCTCCTGGTAATCTGTGGATTAGACAGAGTACGATTTTGTGTTGTTAAGACTAATATTAGTTTTAAAGCTTTGTTGGATGATTATCCACTGATGCTTTTTTCGACATAAGTCTAGCGCAGTTTGATAGTCACACCAGATGCGTAAATTGAAGGATTTTTTCCTAAATGTCAATTAGAAATAACCCTCAACAGCCAAGCATAAAAATAATTTCAATCGTGATAATGCCTTAGCGATAAATGCTAAAACATCTATTAGTTAAATAAACACTGATTTTTTAAAACTCACCCCCAATCCCCCCAAGCCGCAATAACCATCAGGATGCTTGGCTAAGTACTGTTGATGTTCGGTTTCAGCATAATAAAAAACCGGCGCCAAGCTAATTTCAGTGCTAATGGCTGGCACACTCAAACGGCTTATTTGTTGCTGATAATGCGCTTTACTGGCAATCGCCATTTCCAAGTATTCATCACTGTAACAATAGATAACCGAGCGGTATTGGCTGCCTACATCGTTGCCCTGACGCATCCCTTGGGTGGGATTATGAGACTCCCAAAAAATGGCCAACAAATCCTCAAAGCTTATTGTTTCAGGATCAAATACCACCAAAACTACCTCTGCATGTCCCGTCAATCCCGTGCAAAGTTCTTGATAACTGGGATTAGGCGTATAACCGCCTGCATAACCCACAGCCGTGCTAAACACCCCATTTTGTTGCCAAAACTTACGTTCCGCCCCCCAAAAACAACCCATGCCAAACATAACCTGAACTAAATCTGCAGGAAATGGCGGCACAATCGGATTGCCATTTAGCCAATGCTGGTTAGCAATCGGCATTGGCTCTGAGCGACCCGGCAAGGCATCCTCAGGGCTGGGCATCGCTGTTTTTTTAAATAGAAAACTCATGAGTTATCATCCTAATTCAAAAAACCAAGTAAACGACGATTATAATCACCGCATTCATAACACAAGACATTAATGCCATGATTCAACAAGATTGCCTAAGACGATTTATTTTTGAACAACACAACGTGCGTGGTGAATGGGTGCGTTTGCAAGACAGCTTGCAACAAGCCAAGCAGCATCAAATCCTAGCCAACTCAGACGTTGATTCGCAATTAGGTCAAGCCTTGGCAGCGGTTGCTTTACTTTCTGCCACGATCAAATTCAGCGGCTCTCTAATTATGCAAGTGCAAGGCACCGGTGAACTGACTGCCTTAGTTGCTCAAGCTACTAACGATCAGAAAATTCGTGGTCTAGTGCGTAGTGAATCGGTCGTCACCAAAACCAATCTTAAAGAGATGATTGGTCAATCAGGCCGATTAGTACTGACTGTCGAAGCTGAAAACGGTGAACGTTACCAAGGTATTGTCGGAGTTGAAGACAATAATCTAGCTGACGTCTTAAAAAACTATTTCGTCCAATCAGAACAGCTCGACACCCGACTCTGGCTGTTTGCCAATCAAACCCACGCCGCTGGTTTATTTATTCAGGAACTTCCTGGAGATAAGCAAGACAAACTGGATTGGGAGCGCATCGAAATGTTAGCCAATACAGTAACCGCTGATGAACTATTAAACCTCGATTGCGAAACCTTGTTACACCGTTTATTCAACGAAGAACAAGTCAGAATCTATGAGCCAGATCCGGTGGTATTTCACTGTGGATGCTCCAGACAAAAGATTTCGGAAACCTTAGCTGCCTTAGGCCGCGTTGAACTAGAAGAAATTCTAAAAGAACGTCCAGAAGTCGAAGTTGATTGCCAATTCTGTGGTGCACAACATCGCTTTGACAAAGTGGATGTCGAAAATTTACTGACCAATCCCGCTGGCGAAGCAACGCCAGAATCAAACACTTTACATTGAGTCTGACATGAGCAAAATCAGCCGCTATTTACGTTTGTTATTTATTTTTTCGATGTTAATCAGCATGACAGGTTGCTTACATTGGATACACGCAGCACAAACTTATCGGCAGATGAGCGAATTTGATCGCTATTTTGCAGTCAGCGCTCAAGAAGATTTTACCGTTCATTTTAAAGAGCCAAAATTATTCAGCGAAGACTTTGTTGCCTTAGCCAAATTGCAACCGACTAGCGAAACCAAAACCGCCGACGGCAACAAGCTTTGGCATTATCTATTCCGCAAAGTCGATAAAGACAACAAGTTAGTCGAGCCTGAGATTAGCTTCTATTGCGATTTAACCTTTGGCAAAGAAGATCGGGTTAGCGATTGGACATTCTCGAAAATGTTCCTGCAAATCGCCCCCGCTGAGTTCCTAGAAGCCTCGTTTCGTTCTTTAGGTGGCGCCGAAATTAATGAAGAGAAAAAACAACTTCGCGCTAAAGCCGAGTTAGCGCAGAAAATTGCCGCTGATTTGCCGAAAAAAGCCGCTGTGGTTAAGCAACTAGGTGAGCCTTTGGAGATTATCGACGAGGAAAAACTGCAAATTTATCGTTATATGTTCAAGCTCGACGCTAAAAATATCGAAGCAGGTTATGAAGATAGAGCGATTAGCGAAGTTAAAATCATGTTTGATAAAAACACCGCTGAATTAGTCAAAATGTCAGGGCGCTTCGCAGGTTTAAAAATCTCGATTAATTATCGTGACTTTTTGGACGATGATAAAAAAGTGGCGGATAGTCATTAGAACTTTAGTTGTACAGATAAACCCAATAACTTAAGCAGGAGCTGCCAATGCAACCAATACGTCAAATTTATCAAGATGCACCCAGCGCAATCAGCATCCCCGAAGAACTTCGCCATCAAGCGGTTGAGATTATTATTTGGCCGTTAGACAAACAAGCTAATCTTCCAAGCCAAGACACTGATGCTAATGGTTGGCCAATAGGTTTTTTTGAAGAAACGGCGGGTGCTTGGGAGGGTGAACCGCTAGTGCGGGAAGCTCAAGGTGAATATGAACAGCGGCTGGAGCTTGAGTGATGTGGTTGCTGGACACCAATGTTTGGGTGCGTCATTTAAATCCAGCGGCATCGCTTGTAAAACAACGCTTACACCAACATGACTTACAAACTCTTTGGTTATGCGATATTGTCAAAGCAGAGCTTTATTACGGAGCCTATAAAAGTGCTCGGCAGGAGCAAAATCTGAAGTTGCTAGACAAACTGTTTACAAATTTTCCCTCTGTGTCATTTGATGATCGAGCCGCAAGATACTTTGGACAAATCCGCGCAAACTTACAACGCCAAGGCACGCCCATCGGCCCTTATGATTTACAAATTGCTGCAATTGCCTTGGCTAATGATCTAACCCTAGTGACTCATAATACCCGTGAGTTTTCGCGGATTGACGGTTTGCGATTAGTGGATTGGGAGATTTAATCCAAAGGCTTAACCCATCGTTCCCAAGTTGAATGTGGGAACGATTTGAGCACCAAAAACTAGCCAACATTGATATGCTTAGGCACCAACAAGAAATACCGTCCCCTTGATTTCATCACCCCCGCATAATCGCCCGCTTGCTGTCCTTGCCCCCAGAAAAAATCCCCGCGAATCACGCCTTTAATCGCACCGCCGGTATCCTGCGCCATCACCAAATGCCGTAAGCGTTGGTTACCGTCAGGATGCTCTGCATCCAGCCATAGCGGAATCCCCAGCGGCAAATAGCTTTTATCCACCGCCAAGCTATGCCCAGCGGTTAACGGTGTATTCATCGAGCCAATCGGTCCTTCAGAACCGGGGGTGTGATTGAGTTTAAAGAATACATAAGATTGATTTTGCAGCATTAACTGCTTGCCCTCGTCAGGATTAGCCATAATCCAATTACGAATCGTCTGCATCGAAATATCTTCTTTGGCGATGATGCCTCTATCCACCAAAGTTTTACCAATCGCATAATAAGCCCGCCCATTTTTACCGGCAAAACCGACGCCTTGGATATGACCATCTTCCATAATCACTTTGCCAGAACCTTGCACTTCCATAAAAAACGCATCGATTTCATTATCAACCCACAACAATTCCGCGCCCTTGCCGTGCAAAGCGCCCGCTGTAATCTCAGCGCGATT
>CAMCSF010000186.1 GCA_945877625.1 Methylomonas koyamae
CGCCGAATTGATCAAAGTAGTTTTGCTACTCCAACTAAGAATGGTGTGTATAGCTTAACAAAGGCATCTTTAACAAAAGGTCGCGCTGTGTCCGGCGAACCTGAATTGAAAGGCGGGGCAGGGTTGTATTCGGCATCTAGCTGCAAAGCTTCTGCATAGGTTTTACCTCTCAATGCCGCAACAATCTCTAAACCAAAATCAATACCAGCCGTCACACCGCCACCTGTCACCAAATTACCATCCCATACCACACGCTCTTTAACGGGAATCGCGCCTAGTTTTGACAACATATCGACGGTCAACCAATGCGATGTCGCGCGCTTACCTTTCAACAATCCAGCCTTACCGAGCAATAAACTACCAGTACAAACACTGGTAATGTATTTTGCGGTCAGTGCTTTTTGTTGTAAGAAACTTAAAATGTCAGGTTTCTTCATCGCTTCGATAACACCCGCTGCCGAACCTGGCACAAATAACACATCCAAATTATCAGGGCATTGCGCCATAGTATGGGTTGGCACAATCCCCATTCCTCCACCGCTTAAAACTGGGGTCAAATCGTTTTCAGTGGTTATCAAATACACTTTAGCCCCCATCATGCCCTTAAACAGATATTGCGGCCCAATCAAATCCAGCGGATTAAAGCCCGGATATAACAACATAGCAATCTGCTCTTCGGCCACCATTTTAAAGCCTTGTTCAGACATCAAAGCGTGGTGACCTTCTGTAGAAATAGCGACTGCCTGTTCCTTGGTCAGTTGACTGTAATCAACAGCTGGCTGATCGGTCTTTAGCTTTGCCAGTAACTGCTTAGAAAAGCCATCACAACCGGCAAATAAAGGCAAAAGCCCACCTGTGAGCAAAGCCATTTTGTTAAATTTACGCCTATCCATACTACTTACCTCTAATATTTGATTGAGCCGGTGACATAGCCTGTAGTGCCTTCAGCCGGCATAACCCGAGCATCGAAATAACCATAGGGTTGAAAGTAATTCTCATCGGTTAAGTTTTTAATGGTTGCGGCAATTTTGTAGTTTTTATGTTCGTAGGCAATAGTGGTATCAAAGCTATGATAACCATCAGTTTTATAGCGGTTATCGTTGGACAAATACGCTTCACCCTGGGCATAAATACCGCCACCAATACTTAAACCTTTAATTTCTGGTTGTTGAAATTTGTAATTAGCCCATAAGCGACCGGCATTAGCTGGCACCAAAGCTAATTGGTTACCTTTAGGAACACCGGCTAAATCATCAGTAAACTTTGCGTCGGTATAAGCGTAGTTTGCTAACAAACTCAAAGCCTCTGTCGCTTGCCAAACCAAATCAGTTTCGATACCTCTTGAGCGTTGCTGTCCTGCTGCTTTCGCTGCAAATATCGGGCTAGCATAATCAGTAACCGCCACATGACTGCGCTCAATTTGATAACCGGCAATCTGCCCCGTTAACTGCTTGGCTATATCAAACTTCAAACCACCTTCTAAAGTAGTTGATTCTTCTGGCGTTGCTTTGCCAACAAAATTTGCGTACGGCTGCCCACGCATGCCTTCGTTGTAGTTAACAAACAATGAAAATTGATCGGTGACATCCAGTACGGCACCAATTCTAGGTAAGGCTTTGGTGGCACTGGCTGTTGAGGCATTGGCGGACATTGGGTCGGTACTTTTGAAGTCAATTCCAACATGTGCGAGTCTGACACTCGCTAACAAATGCAGCCTATCGTAAAGCGTGCTTTGTAATTGGGTATAGCCCCCATAAGTAGTGTTATCAACAAATTGATTATTCAATCCCAACCCAGGATCGCTATAAGGCAGCATTGAAACTGTCGAATGATTTAAATCAATATAGCCAGCTGGCGAGTAAAGAGACATCATGTCCCAAGCCATAAAACCTTGATCATCGAAATTACTATGATCAGCACCGATTAAAAAGGTGTTTTTACTAATACCATAATCAAATTTAGCAATCGCATTACCCATAAAAGTACGTTCTTGCTGTTCTTGATATAAGCGAGTGTTCACCAGTCCCCAAGTAGATGGCGCCGTAAACGGGGTATCAGCACCAAACCTAAAACCTTCACCAACCAAACTCTGGATTTTTTGATCAAATTCCGATTGCGCGTAGCGAGCCTTTAAATTGACCGACCAAGTATCATTGAACTTATGATCCAGCGTTCCCCAAACGCCATTAAACGCACTATTGCTATCAGGGATATTATCGGCACCAATGTAACTACGTTTTGGGATTCTGAAATTACCGCTAATCGTTCCCGTTGCTGGTAAGCCTTGATAATCAGGCTGCTCCCAACGAGATACTTTAGCTTGCACCGTTAAGCTGGTTGAATCGTTGTTGGTAAAGGTTAAGGTAGGATTGAGATTGTAGCGTTGCGTCTGTATTGAATCGGTGTAGTTACCAGCATTGGTATATTCACCCGTAAATCTAAACAAGACATTGTTATGCAAAGGTTGATTAATATCGACATACGGCTGGTAATAATCATTGTTTCCAATCTTAAATCCTGCTTCACCAAACGCCTTGGCTTTAGGTAACTTGGAAGCGATATTGACCACACCACCGACAGGCGAACCAGAACCGCCGCTGTATAAAATACCATTGGTACCTTTTAAGACCTCAATCCGTTCGATGTTAACGGTACTTTCTCTGTCACCTGGGTTGTAATACTGGGTAAAACCATCCACTAATTGCTCAGCTTTAAAGCCGCGAATTCTGGTTTGATCAAATGATGGGGTTAGCGGCGCAGTATTGGTGACCACGCCACTGACATTTCGCAACGCTTCGCTGACAGTAATATTTTGCTGATCATCCAATACCGAGCGTTTAATGACTTGGATAGACTGAGGAATTTCTCTAATCGGGGTATTGGTTTTAGTCGCCGAACTCGAATTGGTTTGGAGGTAACTCTTGTCTAATGCTTCGTTGTCAAGGCTATCAATGACTGTAACCACACCCAAGGTATCAGCGGCTTCGGCGCGTAAGGTTAAGGTGCCATCATTGGCAACACTGTATTGCAAACCACTACCTAACAATAATTTGCTTAATGCTTCTTGCGTAGTGAAATCGCCTTGCACAGCTTTACTGGACTTACCGGCTGTTGACTGCTCGGTGTACAGCATGGCAGCGCCCGTCTGCTTAGCCAGCTTTTGTAAGGCCGCAGCTAACGATTGAGCAGGTATATCGAAATGATATTTGGAACTGTCGGCATAGGCCGAAGTGGAAAGCAAGGCAATCGCTGCTGCCAGTTTTTTAATTGAAGGTGTCATAAACCATGTCTCCATTTTTAAGGTTCATGGCTATAGACGGATAGACTAAAAAAAACCGCCAGCTAAGCGATTTTTTGTCACTTAACGTTTTGCAATTGCTTCAATCAAGACTTCTTTTTCGCTGATTCGCTTGATATTAACAGGCAACAGCGTCGAAACAGCATTCAGCATATTGTCTAGTTGTTCGGCACGAAAACTACCACTCACCTGCAAATCAGCGATTTTGGCATTCGGCAAATGGATTTCAACCTCATGATAACGACCGATTTCCGCCAATACATCGGCTAATCGCTGTCCTCTAAATAGTAATTTACCTTGCCGCCAAGCGGTACTCATATCCAAATCGACTTGGCCTAAAGATTCAAACCCCTCATCCTGACTATAAGCAATCTGTTGCCCGGCATTTAAGCGTCTGACACCGGATTTGGTATTAACATCAACAACGCCTTCCTCAACCGCAATCGCTACTTTCTGACTTTTTTTATAAACGTTAAAAGCCGTACCAATATCATGTATGGTCAGATTACTCACCGCGACTAAAAAAGGGCGGTCCGCATTGTGTATGACATTAAAAAACGCCTCACCTCTGACTAAATCCACTTGTCTTTGGTTAAAGCGATAACGGACTTGAATTTCGCTATCGGTATTTAATTCAACCGAAGAGCCATCAGATAAGGCAATGATTTGATGTTCACCTTTAGCGGTTAAATAGGTGGTGGATAATCCATACCAACCATAAGGCGAAAATAACGCCAAGCCGATTAATAAAACCGCAGCAGAGCCGTATGTAAACCAACGTCGACGGCGTAATGTCACTTTAGCGGGGCGATAGCGCAATGCTTGTTCGCGTGCATCAAAATGTTGCTGCTTTAAAGGCTCGATCCAAGCCCATTGTGCTAATACTTGCTGATAGGCAACTAAATGCTGAGGATTAAGCGCCAGCCAGTCTGCAAATGCTACTTGGGTATCGGTATCATTCGGCATATCTCTTAATTTCAACATCCAAACAATGGCTTGATCACGCATAGCTTGGGTAGATTGGGCTGACATGGTGTTCACAATATTTTTCTTTGCGTTGAATTATTCATTTTTTACGCCTCACTTGATAGACGTTTTTATAGCCAATTGACCGCCAATTTTTAATCCGCATCAGAACTTAGCTTAGCGCTAATATGCTGCATACCTTGCATGACATAACGCTCTGAACAGCGTTTTGAAATCCCAAGTCTAATCGCTATCTCCGCGTGGCTAAAACCTTCAATACGGTATAACACAAAAGCATGTCGCACTAATTCTGGCAATTCATCCAACCAAGTGACAAATTGCTCTAATTGCTGCTGGGTTTGCCAAAACTGTTCCGGCGATAACGCGGGACTCAAAAACGCATCAACTTCAGCATCATCAACACTGTAACGCGCCAAAGTATCTAATCGCCGATACTTATCTACGGTTAGATTAGCCGCCGTAGTAAATAAAAAAGCCCGTGGATTTTTTATGGTTTCGGGATGTGGGTATTGAGATAAGCGTAAAAAAGTTTCCTGAACAATATCAGCGACATCTTGCTCTCCCGGAAAGCGTTGGCGTATAAAAGTTGTTAGTTCTTTGGCATGTTGCAAAAACAGCCGATGTAATGAATTGGATGAATTGTCTTTCACTGTAAAACCTTAAGAAATCGACGCAGTATTTATAAGCAATATCCGAGCCAACTCTAAAATTGGTTTACTTAACAA
>CAMCSF010000187.1 GCA_945877625.1 Methylomonas koyamae
GTGGCGGCTTGTTGTAGATCACTACCGTTATGGAAGTAAAAAGAGAATTAACCCCCCGGTTTGAGCTTCATAATGGCATAGCCACTATGAGTCGCTTGAGGGGTGTTGTTATGTCTATATTAAAGTAAAGTCTTAAAAAATGTCAAAAATGATGCTTTGCCATTAGCTTTTTCAAACTCACCTCGCAGCTTCTCCTTGGCGATTTCGCTACGGTTATATACTTTAGATGACAAGTTTTAGCCTATGCAGAGCACACTAGAGCGCATTCATAGTGGCAGGATATTACGCCACATAATCGAAGGCCAAGCGAAATCCGGCTTTCCAATCAAAACTTACTCCCCTCCGCAATCCTCGCCTTCCAAATCACTGGCGCGGTGTTGTGTATCGACTCACCGCGACTATCAACCGCCACCGTCACCGGCATATCTTCGACAACGAATTCGTGTATCGCTTCCATACCTAATTCAGGAAACGCCACAACTCGGGATTGACGAATCGCTTTAGAGACCAAATACGCCGCGCCACCCACAGCAATTAAATACACCGCTTGATGCTTTTTAATCGCGTCTAAGGCCACCGCGCCACGTTCGGCTTTGCCTATCATGCCTAACAAGCCGGTTTCGGCTAATACTTTGTCGGTGAAGCTGTCCATCCGTGTGGCAGTGGTCGGGCCAGCGGGGCCAACGACTTCGTCACGCACCGGATCAACAGGGCCAACGTAGTAGATAAATTTGTTATTGAAATCAACGCCAACCGGTAAACCTTCGCCACTGGCTAATAAATCCACCAGTTTTTTGTGTGCTGCATCGCGTCCGGTCAGCATCGTGCCGCTGAGCAATAAAGTTTCCCCAGGTTGCCATGCGGCAATGTCGGCTTTGCTCAAGCTGTCAATATTGACGCGCCTAGCGTTACCGGCAGTTTGGGTGATCACCGGCCAGTCTGCCAATTTCGGCGGCGTCAGTAAGGCGGGGCCTGAGCCATTCAAGACAAAATGCGCATGACGAGTGGCGGCGCAATTGGGAATCATCGCTATCGGTTTATTGGCGGCATGGGTTGGGTAATCGAGAATTTTAATATCCAACACCGTGGTTAATCCGCCCAAGCCTTGTGCACCAATCCCTAAGGAATTGACCTTTTCAAATAACTCTAAACGCAACGCTTCTAAAGCATTGTTGGGGCCACGGGCGATTAAGTCTTGAATATCAATCGATTCCATACACGCTTGTTTAGCCAGCAACATGGCTTTTTCCGCTGTGCCGCCAATGCCGATGCCTAAAATCCCTGGTGGACACCAGCCTGCGCCCATCGTCGGCACCATTTTCATCACCCAATCGACAATGCTCTCACTGGGATTGAGCATAGCGAATTTAGATTTAGCTTCCGAGCCACCGCCTTTTGCCGCCACTTCGACTTCGACTTTATCACCTTTGACCAGCTCCATGTGAATCACTGCGGGGGTGTTGTCTTTGGTGTTAATTCGTTTGCCGGCGGGATCGGACAAAATCGAGGCACGAAGCAGGTTGTCAGGATGGGTATAAGCGCGGCGCACACCTTCGTTGACCATCTCGCTAACGCTCAATTCAGCCTCCCAACGCACATCCATGCCGATTTTCAAAAACACGGTGACGATGCCAGTATCTTGGCAAATCGGCCGTTTTCCTTCGGCACACATCCGCGAATTAATCAAAATCTGCGCCATCGCATCTTTAGCAGCGGGGCTTTGTTCTTTTTGATAAGCGGCGTGTAGCGCTTGGATAAAGTCTTTGGGGTGGTAATAAGAAATGTATTGCAGTGCGTCGCAAATACTGTCGATGAAATCGTCTTGGCGGATGGTGGTCATGGCGAGTGTCTGTGTTTTAAAAATGCGAGGAATTTAACACAGTAGGGTGGATTTTATGCACCGACAGCTCAAGACTTAAGGTTCAATAAGATTTGATAAATGGCATATTCAATAATCAGAAGTGTGTTTTGCTTTAAGGAACCTCTGATTTTTAAACAACTGATTAGTATCAGCTTAAATTAGTCTTGGTATTAGTCAATTCACAAGATTTAGATTCTTGCAGAATTCATCGAAAATACAGGATATAGGTAGCTATGCAAACCCACAAAACCTGACACCGCCAACTCAACTTAATAGCCGCACAGCCTCAGTTACGTTAAAATGCGGCAGTTTTATTGGCTTTGTAGGTATCTAAAGTGTTGAAAAAAATACTGCTTTCATCGGTTGCGGCGTTAACTTTAAGCGCTTGTGCGACCAGTCCTACCGGCAGAACCCAGTTTATTTACATGAACGACAACCAAGTCGATCAAATGGGTTTGCAGTCTTTTAGTGATATGAAAACTAAAAATCCAATTAGCAAAAACAGCGGTTATACCCAGTTTGCGCAGTGCGTGGCGCAAGCGATTACCCATGAAACCGGTGGTCAATGGGAAGTAGTGGTGTTTGAAGATGCGACTTTGAATGCCTTTGCCTTACCGGGTAATAAAATCGGCGTACACACTGGCTTGATTAATTTAGTTGATAACCAAGATCAATTAGCGGCGGTGATTGGCCATGAAGTGGGTCACGTTTTGGCGCGGCACAGCAATGAGCGTTTATCACAGGAAACCGCTGTTAGTGGTGGTTTATCCGTCATTCAAGCGGTGACCCAACCACAAACCGCCGTCGGACAAACTGCCTTAGGTTTACTCGGTGTTGGCGCACAATACGGGGTGATTTTGCCGTTTAGCCGCACCCACGAAAGCGAAGCCGATACTATCGGGTTAGATTTGATGGCTAAAGCCGGTTTCGATCCCAAGCAAAGCGTCAATTTGTGGTTGAAAATGGATAAAGCTTCACAAGGCGGTGAGCCGATTGAGTTTATGTCTACCCATCCATCACACGGCAGTCGTATCGATAATTTGAATCAGCACATGAACCAAGCGGTTCAGTTGCAACAACAAGCCCACAACGCTGGCAAACAACCGCATTGCGTCAAATAATGAATCCACATTTACAACAGCTTCACCCGTATCCGTTCGAAAAACTGGCGACCTTAAAACAAGGTATTACCCCACCTGCGGATAAAACCCATATCGCTTTGTCGATTGGCGAACCTAAACACGCGACACCGCCGTTTATTAAAGAAACCTTGGTGGCTAATTTGGCGGGTTTGACCCAATACCCAACCACTAAAGGCTTGCCGGAATTAAGACAAGCGATTACCGACTGGCTGAGTCGTCGTTTTGCGATTCCAGCCAGCGCGTTGGATGCTGAACAGCATGTGTTACCAGTGAATGGCACCCGCGAGGCTTTGTTTTCGTTTGTGCAGGCGGTGATTGATCCGCTGGATAAGCCGGTGGTCGTGATGCCCAATCCGTTTTATCAGATTTATGAAGGCGCGGCTTTATTGGCGGGTGCTGAACCGTATTATTTAAACACCACCGAAGACAATGCCTATTTGCCCGATTTTGACAGCGTTCCGGCTGAAATTTGGCAGCGTTGTCAGTTGGCATTTATTTGTTCACCGGGCAATCCAACTGGGACGGTGGCGGATTTTGCCAGCCATCAAAAATTGATGGCATTGGCTGAACAATATGATTTTGTGATTGCGTCTGATGAGTGTTACACCGAGTTGTATGACGACGAAGCCAATCCGCCACAAGGTTTGTTACAAAGCGCTTGGCAAACTGGCAATCACGACTTTAAACGCTGTGTGATCTTTCAAAGCTTGTCCAAGCGTTCTAATGCGCCGGGCTTGCGGTCTGGCTTTGTCGCTGGCGATGCCGAGTTGTTGAAAGATTACCTGAAATACCGCACTTACCACGGCTGCCCGATGCCAGTACCGACGCAACAAGCCAGCATCGTCGCTTGGCAAGATGAAGCGCATGTACGGGAAAATCGTCAGTTGTATCGCGACAAATTCGCTGCGGTTATCGATATTTTGCAAGACGTTTGCGACATCAGTAAACCACCCGCCAGTTTTTACATCTGGCTAAAAACCCCGATTGCCGACACCGATTTTGCCCAGCAATTATTTGCCCAACAAAATATCACCGTGTTACCTGGTAGCTATTTATCACGCAACAGCAACGGGATTAATCCCGGCGCTAATCATGTGCGAATTGCTTTGGTGGCACCATTGCAGGAATGCGTCGAAGCGGCGCAACGGATTAAACTTTTTCTTAACTCTTTAACGTAGAGCATTCATGTCAAACTTGGAAAACATCATTAACGAAGCCTTTGAAAACCGCGCTGAAATCAGCCCAAGCACTGTATCGCCAGAAGTTCGCGAAGCGGTTGCCACTGCTTTGGAACAATTGGACAAAGGCGTGGTGCGCGTCGCTGAGAAAAAAGACGGCGATTGGGTGACTAATCAATGGTTGAAAAAAGCCGTGTTGTTGTCATTCCGCATTAACGAAAACAAAGTCATCGAAAGCGGCGATGTGCGTTATTACGACAAAGTGCCAACTAAATACGGCCAATACAGCGAAGAAGATTTCGCCAAAGCGGGCGTTCGCGTGGTACCCAATGCCGTTGCTCGTTACGGTTCTTATGTAGCACCGGGTGCGATTTTGATGCCTTCTTACGTCAACATCGGCGCTTATGTTGATAGCGGCACCATGGTTGATACTTGGGTAACGGTCGGTTCTTGCGCGCAAATCGGTAAAAACGTGCATTTATCAGGCGGCGTAGGTATTGGCGGTGTTTTAGAGCCATTGCAAGCTAACCCAACCATTATTGGCGACAACTGCTTTATCGGTGCTCGTTCTGAAATCGTTGAAGGCGTGATTGTTGAAGACAACTGTGTGGTTTCAATGGGTGTTTACATCGGTCAAAGCACCAAAATCTTTAACCGCATGACAGGCGAAGTATCTTATGGCCGCATTCCTTCTGGCTCTGTGGTGGTATCAGGTAACTTGCCATCTAAAGACGGCAGCCACAGTTTGTATTGCGCGGTAATCATCAAACAAGTTGATGAAAAAACCCGCAGCAAAACTG
>CAMCSF010000188.1 GCA_945877625.1 Methylomonas koyamae
ATCGCCGGTCTGGGCCCCAAACGCCGACAACTTTTATTAAAACAATTCGGCGGTTTACAAGGAGTATCCGGCGCAAGTGTCGATGCACTGGCCAGTATTGAGGGCATTAGTCGGCAATTGGCACAACGAATTTACGATACATTCCACCATCAAGATGGCAATTAAATTTACTCTACCCACCTACCTGACCTTACTGCGAATTATCTTGATTCCCTTTTTGGCGGTTGTGTTTTATTTGCCTTGGGAACATGCTCGGCTTGCTTGCACTATCATTTTTGTAGTGGCTGGCTTTACCGACTGGTTGGATGGTTATTTAGCGAGAAAAATGAATCTGGAAACACCTTTTGGGGCTTTTTTAGATCCTGTCGCTGATAAATTAATGGTGGCGTTTGTGCTGATTTTGGTGGTGCAAGCCGAAGCCAGTGCTTATTTAGCCGTCGCTGCTGCGGTGATTATTGGCAGAGAAATTACGATTGCCTCTTTACGAGAATGGATGGCTGAAATTGGTCAACGCGCCAAAGTCAAAGTATCGAAATTAGGCAAATGGAAAACCACCGCGCAAATGACAGCCATTGGCTTCCTTTTATATCGCGATGATTTATTAGGCTTACCTATCAATCAGATAGGTTACTGGCTGTTATTCGTTTCGGCGATTTTAACGCTTTGGTCGATGGCCAACTATTTAGTTGCCGCACTTTCGACCATTAGAGAATAACAAGAACCGTGGTTTCAAAACTACGCACAAATTTAGAGAGTCAACAGCAGGTAAAGCTGTACATAAGAGCATGGAACAAGAATTAGAACTAGAAACCCCATCCACGCCGATTAAAACCGTCACTCAAGACCAAGTTTTACAGGCCGCCTTAAAACTTTTCGCCCAAAAAGGCTATTTCAATACGTCACTACCCGATATTAAAGAGGCCGCCGGTATCACTACCGCCACCGGTCTAAGCCAATTTTTTAAAACTAAACAAGCGATTGCTCAATCGTTACGAGAGCATATTCTCGATAGCCTGAGTATTTCGATTGACGATATTCGTCGCCGCAACCGCAAAGCCTCTGAGCAATTACGGGAAATTGTCGATTTATTGTTTAAGCTAACTGACGATGCGCCGGAAGTGATTCAGTTTTTGCTATTTATGCGCTCTGAAGAATTTTTACCGGAAGCGACACCTTTGCTCGACACCCCTGCTTTCACCAAAATTAAACGCATCATGCAAAACGGTATCAAAGAAGGCGAAATTCGCTCAATTGATCACGTTTTAGCCTTTACTTACTTTTTTGGCGTGATTCAATTCACTTTGAGCATGGTGTTGAATCAAGGCTTACCGAAAAATGCCGATAGCTATCAATCACAAGCATGGCTGGCTGCTTGGAGCAGCATCGTTAAAAAATAAGGTTGGTCATGAAAGTATTAGTCACCGGCACTGCTGGTTTTATTGGTAATCAACTGGCATTACGCTTGCTGGAACGCGGCGATGAAGTGATTGGTGTTGATAATCTCAACGATTATTACGATGTCAGTTTGAAGCTTGACCGTTTAGCGCGAATTAAAGACCACGCCAATTACACCGATGTTCGCCTTGATCTAGCCGACCGCGCTGGCATTGAAGCCTTGTTTAAACAGCATCAACCGCAAAAAGTGGTTAATCTGGCCGCGCAAGCTGGGGTTCGTTATTCCATCCAAAATCCTCATGCGTATATCGATAGCAACATTGTCGGTTTTATGAATATTTTGGAAGGCTGCCGTTACAATCAAGTCGAGCATTTGGTTTACGCTTCCAGCAGCTCGGTTTATGGCGCCAATCAATCCATGCCGTTTTCAGTGCATGACAATGTTGACCACCCATTAAGCCTTTACGCAGCATCAAAAAAAGCCAATGAATTAATGGCTCATACTTACAGCAGTCTTTATCAATTGCCCACCACCGGCTTACGGTTTTTCACCGTTTACGGGCCGTGGGGTCGGCCTGATATGGCGCCATTTTTATTCGCTAAAGCGATTTTGGCCGGCAAAAGTATCGATGTTTTCAACTACGGCAACCACCGCCGCGATTTCACTTTTATTGATGACATCGTCGAAGGCGTCATCAGAACTTTAGACCATACCGCACAAGCCAACCCCGACTGGAACGGCCTCAATCCCGACCCAGCCACCAGCAAGGCGCCTTGGCGAATCTATAACATCGGCAATCAACAGCCGGTAGAGTTGATGAGCTTTATCGAGACCTTAGAACGGTTCTTGGGTAAAAGCGTCGAAAAAAATCTACTGCCGATGCAACCGGGCGATGTGCCAGATACTTACGCTGATGTCGAAGCCTTGATTAGCGATGTGGGCTACAAACCCAATACCAGCATTGAGCAAGGTGTTGAGCAGTTTGTGAAATGGTATTTAGCGTATTACCCGTTGTAAGCAACAGCGGCCAGCCATCTCAGGCTTGAGCCCTATCCAGCAATAAAGTATAGTTTCGAACCATGAAGATTCAGACCATCAATTCGCATCCGGTTGTTACTCCTACGCCAGTCCTTGGCCTGCTATGGTTGTGCTTATCGCTTAGCCTGTTGCCCTGATGGGCACTTACTCTATCTTATTAAAATACCTAACCTTTTTCTGTTTTCTCGGCTAAAACGCCGAACGTTTCATGAACGGAGTTCTCATGAAAGATAAATTAATCATATTTGACACAACCTTGCGCGATGGCGAACAAAGCCCCGGCGCGTCGATGACCCGTGATGAAAAAGTCCGCATTGCACGGGCTTTGGAACGCATGAAAGTCGACGTGATTGAAGCTGGTTTTCCAGCGGCCAGCCAAGGTGATTTTGAATCGGTTCAAGCCGTTGCTGACGTGATTAAAGACAGCACAGTTTGCGGTTTGGCGCGCGCATTGGATAAAGACATCGACCGCGCTGGCGAAGCTTTACGTGGTGCCAAAAGCTCACGCATTCATACTTTCATCGCCACCTCACCGATTCACATGCAGAAAAAACTCAATATGACACCGGATCAGGTGATTGAGTATGCAGTCAGAGCGGTAAAACGTGCCCGTCAATATACCGATAACGTTGAGTTTTCACCGGAAGACGCTGGCCGTTCGGAAGAAGACTTTTTGTGCCGGATTTTGGAAGCGGTGATTGATGCCGGTGCTCGCACGTTAAACATCCCTGATACCGTCGGTTACAGTATGCCGCAGCAATTTGGCGCGACTATCGCCAACTTGATTCAACGCATTCCCAATTCTGACAAAGCAATTTTCTCGGTGCATTGCCACAATGACTTAGGTTTGGCAGTGGCCAACTCCTTGTCGGCGGTCATGAACGGCGCGCGCCAAGTTGAATGCACCATCAATGGCTTGGGCGAACGTGCAGGTAATGCGTCATTAGAAGAAGTGGTGATGGCAATCCGCACTCGCCAAGACTTTTTCACTTGCGACACCGGCTTGGATACCCGCGAAATCGTCACCTGCTCGAAATTGGTGTCGTCGATTACCGGTTTCCCCGTCCAGCCTAATAAGGCGATTGTTGGCGCGAATGCGTTCGCTCACGAATCCGGCATTCACCAAGATGGCGTATTGAAAAATCGTGAAACCTACGAAATTATGCTGGCAGAAGATGTGGGTTGGGCAACCAATCGCATGGTGTTGGGCAAACATTCAGGCCGTAATGCGTTCAAAACTCGGATGGCCGAATTAGGCGTCGAATTTGCTGGCGAAGCTGATTTAAACGATGCGTTTTTCCGCTTCAAACAATTAGCCGACAAAAAACACGATATTTTTGATGAAGACTTACAAGCCTTAATCTCCGAACAAAGCTTTGAGGCCGAAGATGAACACATCAAATTAGTCGCGTTAAAAGTCTGCTCAGAAACGGGCGAAATTCCTAATGCGACCATCACCATTCGCGTCGACGGCAAAGAACTGACCGGCAGCGCACAAGGCGGCGGTGCGGTTGATGCCAGTTTAAAAGCGATTGAAAGTCTGGTTAAAACCGGTGCCAGCTTAGAGTTGTATTCAGTCAACAACATCACCACCGGCACCGATGCCCAAGGTGAAGTCACGGTTAGATTGGAAAAAGCGGGCCGGATTGTCAATGGTTCAGGTGCCGATACCGACATCGTTATCGCCTCGGCTAAAGCCTATATCAACGCCGTCAACAAGCTACAAAGCGCGGATCAAAAACAGCATCCGCAAAAAGGCGAAGTCTAAACGACAATGGACGAAGCGACTCGGTTGCAATATTTGCAAGCTATGGGCATTGATGTTTGGGTTCCCAGACATCAAGCCGATAGCGAGCCAATGGTAATTGAAGCGCACGAAACATCTCCAACAGATTCACACCACGCTTGGACTGATTTACAACAGCAAGTCAGCCAATGTCATGGCTGCGACTTATGCCAAACTCGCACCCAAACCGTGTTTGGGGTCGGCAATCGTCATGCTAGTTGGTTACTGATCGGTGAAGCACCGGGACAAAACGAAGATTTACAAGGCGAGCCCTTTGTCGGCAAAGCCGGTCAATTACTCAATGAAATGCTCAGAGCCATTGGCCTTGACCGCGAACAAGTCTACATAGCCAACATGCTGAAATGCCGCCCACCGAACAACCGCGACCCACAAGCCGATGAAGTCGCTGCCTGTAACGGCTTTTTGCAACAACAAATTGCCTTGTTACAACCGAAAATCATCTTGGCCGTCGGTCGAATTGCCGCACAAAACCTGCTCAAAACTCAACAACCGCTAAGTCGTTTGCGTGGCACTCAACATCAACTTGATGGCATTCCGCTAGTGGTCGTCCATCATCCGGCTTATCTATTACGCTCGTTAACCGAAAAAGCCAAAGCTTGGGAAGACTTGCAATTTGCCTTGTCGATTTATCAAACCGTTTAAAAAAATACTATGTGGAAATTGCTACACAATCTAAAAGACGCCCTGCTCTA
>CAMCSF010000189.1 GCA_945877625.1 Methylomonas koyamae
ATCGTTTTAACCATTGTTACCAAAGAAGAGCCGTATGTTGATGAGGCGCATCGTCTGAAAATCCGCGCCTTTGGCGAAACCGGTAATTTTTTCCGCGTCAAAATGTATTTTGGTTTTCAGGAACAGCAAGACGTTCGCCGAGCTTTACAGCTTTGTTGTCACGAGGGTTTGGACATTGATCAAAAGAACGTATCGTTTTTCATCGGCAGCGAGCGCTTGGCTTTCCGCCGTAAAAGCCCAATGCCAAAATGGCGTCGTTCTTTGTTCAGATTCCTAACCCACAACTCAAGCAGCGCGATTGAATACTTCAAGATTCCAGTTGATCGAGTGATTGAATTGGGGATTAGGATAGAGCTTTAGGGGAATTTACCTGTTGAGTCTCGTCGTTGATATTTACCGCGATACGATGCGCTAATTCAGGAACGCTTATAGAATGCTGCCGACGTAAGGAGGCGCATCAGTCGAGTAAGCAAAGACCATGGCGGATATAGACGTTTTTACATACCCAAATCCTGATGGTTTTTTACCGTCAATCTAGCAGAGCGCAAAAACAATTGATTATTGATTGAACAAATTGACGTATTAGGCCAAGCCTTTCGTTATGTCAAAACCCGTAAACCGTTTTATATGAATGCCATGGTCATTATGCCCGACCATTTGCATTGTATTTGGACATTACCGCCAGACGGTGGTGTTTATTCGAATGATTAGGGGGGGGCATGAAATTTAAGGTATCGAGTAACGCGAACGATGCGCCGCCTTACGTCGGCAGCATCCTATGTGGGTTGCATATTTAGCGCATCGTATCGCGGTGTGAAACATTTAATTTTCAATGATGCTTGATTTTCCCCAAAGTAACCATTATGGTTACTCACCCGTGATTGAGAAGGTATAATGGCCTGTTACGATTTACAAGCAGTTATTTCAGCTGCAAAAGATCAAAAGATTATTTATGGCGGCCGAAAGGTAAGCCGAGATATTGCTAACTTGGAATACACTCTAAATGAGGTGGCACGGTGCATACAGCAACTAACGCCAGAGAATTTTGATAAAGTATGGTCAGATACTGCCGAATCAATAAAATTTGATGTTTATAAAATAGAATTTTCTCCCAAAGAACACGTTGTCGACTCAATATATATAAAACTATGTTTGCTAGATAATGGCGAACTATTTGTTAAGTTGGGTTCGTTTCATTTGGAATGAGAAACTAAGGTGAGTAATATGAAAAATTCAAATTGTCCAGTATGTGCAACCGGTAATCTAGTTGAACATAATGAGTTAGACGCTATTAATTATAAAAACCAATCATTAAGCGTAGAAATTGAATACAGCGTATGCACGGAATGCGGCGAAGAAATGATCGTACCAGATCAAATCAAACGTAATGATTGCCGAATTCGAGATGCTTGGCGAAAGGCTGATGGAATGCTAACGGGGATAGAAATACAAGCACTTCGCAAACAGTTGAATTTGACACAAAAAGAGGCGGCTAATCTATTTGGCGGAGGCACGAATGCTTTTTCTAAATATGAACGTGGAGAAGTGATTCAAAGCGAATCTATGGATAAGCTAATGCGTTTGGCACTTGAAAAACAACCTATAGTTGTACTGGATTGGTTGTCTACACATTATGGAATACAAACAGGACGTACCGGACAATATGGAAATATTATTAAATTTAAAAGCAAAAAAGTAGATTCAGAATTCGAGATGATTGACTTTAATGATGTGAGATATGGATAAAAAGCTAATTACAGACGCCATTCAGAGTTTACAGATTGGTAATATTGTTTTACACGATTGTAACTTAACCCGTTTCAAACCCTTAGCTGAACTTAGGGAGTTTGAATTTGGACAACAATTTAAGCTCTCTGTGCAACACGAAAAATTCAAAACGACTGTTATTGATAAATCAACGTATATTTTTCGTGTTTTAGTTGGCTTAGGGGTTCGTGTTGTTAATGTGCAGGATTCGCAACCTGAGCCACTATATCAGATTGAGGCGAGTTTTGAGGTTGATTATACAATGACAAGTGATATCACCGATGAAGCCTTGCATGAATTCGCTCAATTCAATTCAGTTCACAATGTATGGCCTTTCTGGCGACAATTCGTGTACAGCATGGCAAACCAGTCACATCTACCTTGCCCAGAAGTTCCTTTAAACGCCTCTCTGCAATCCTTAGAAGATGCTGCCAGTCAACAATCTTTGTAATTATACTTATGCAAGAAACGGGATAATTTAAACCAATCTATTTGTGGTGTAATATTCTCTTTCTTGCGTTAACGATGTGTTTAAGGCCGTTCTAATAGTTTTTTGAACATTTTAACGAGATATTTTTGGTTACTATCTTGAAATACCGCGACACGATGCGCTAATTCAGGAACGCTTATAGGATGCTGCCGACGTAAGGAGGCGCATCAGTCGAGTAAGCAAAGACCATGGCGGATATAGACGTTTTTACATACCCAAATCCTTATGGTTTTTTACCGTCAATCTAGCAGAGCGCAAAAACAATTGATTTTTAATTGAACAAATTGACGTATTAAGCCAAGCCTTTCGTTATGTCAAACCCCGTAAATTGTTTTATATGAATGCCGTGGTCATTATGCCCGATCATTTGCATTGTATTTGGACATTACCGCCAGACGGTGGTGTTTATTCGAATGATTAGGGAGGTGGTAGCTCGCATGAAACTCAAGGTATCGAGTAACGCGAACGATGCGCCTCCTTACGTCGGCAGCATCCTATGTGGGTTGCATATTTAGCGCATCGTATCGCGGTAAAACCACCGAATCGGCCGCAGACAACTTGCGATATTCACAGAGTCTAGCGGTAAAGGTTCTCAGATTAATCTGTTGCTGCGTGCAGTACTGAGCCTGGGTCAATCCGCTGTTATGCCAAAGGCGGCTTGTTTTTTACAGGTGGACGGGATGGAGCCTTACGTTCCAGCCAAGTTTATGCGTGAACTCAAACCCTTGGATAAGGCCTTGTTTTTCCAGTTTGCTTAGTGAGCGTTGTTGACCCAATTCGATGGCTTCCGTTAGCGTTTGCAAGGCATGGGTGTAATTATGAAAACGCTGTTGCCAGCGAATGTCTTCAATCATGGTGCGCTCCGGGTAAAGTTTGTTCAGACATGGAAAGGTGAGGCACGGGTTGGTTTTAACTGGTTTCATGGTTCAATAAAAAAAGCGGCTTTAAAAACCGCTTTTTTCATGGTCTACAAGCTACAAAGCTTAGATTATTCCCACTCAATCGTCGCAGGTGGCTTGCCTGAAATATCGTAGGTAACGCGAGAAATGCCGGCTACTTCGTTGATAATTCGACGTGAAATCAAATCCAAAAAGTCATAAGGCAAATGCGCCCAGCGAGCGGTCATGAAATCGATGGTTTCAACGGCACGAATCGCGATGACGTAATCGTATTTACGACCATCACCCATCACGCCGACCGATTTAACCGGTAAAAATACCGCGAAGGCTTGGCTGACTTTGTCGTACAAATCGTGGCGATAGAGTTCTTCGATGAAAATAGCATCGGCTTGGCGTAGTAAATCGGCATATTGCTTTTTCACTTCACCCAAAATTCGCACGCCCAAACCTGGGCCTGGGAATGGATGACGGAAAATCATGTCGGCGGGTAAGCCGAGTTCTAAACCTAATTTACGCACTTCGTCTTTAAACAATTCGCGTAATGGCTCGACCAATTTCAAGGTCATGTTTTCTGGCAAGCCGCCGACGTTGTGATGCGATTTAATCAAATGCGCTTTGCCACTTTTTGCACCAGCAGATTCGATAACATCAGGATAAATGGTGCCTTGCGCTAACCATTTCGCGTCAGTCAATTTACCGGCTTCTTCGTCGAAAATATCAATAAACAAGCCGCCGATAATTTTACGTTTTTGCTCTGGGTCGTTAACGCCAGCTAATGCGGCTAAATAACGCTGTTCAGCATCAACACGAATCACTTTAATGCCCATGTGTTGGGCAAACATCGCCATCACTTGATCACCTTCATTTAAACGCAGCAAGCCGGTGTCAACGAATACGCAAGTCAGTTGTTTGCCAATGGCTTTATGCAACAAGGCGGCCACTACAGAGGAATCAACCCCGCCTGATAAGCCCAAAATCACTTGGTCGGTGCCGACTTTTTCACGCACTGATTGGATGCTGTCTTCGATGATGTTGCTAGCGTTCCATAAGGCTTGGCAGTCACAAATTTCCAAGACAAAACGGCTTAAAATCCGGCCACCTTGTTTGGTGTGGGTGACTTCTGGATGGAATTGCAGTGCGTAGAAATTTTTATCTTCGTCGGCGATACCAGCAATCGGTGCGCCGTCTGAGCTGGCAATCAGTTTAAAACCAGTGGGCAATTCAACCACGCGGTCACCGTGGCTCATCCAAACATCTAATAAACCAAAACCTTCGGCTGATGTGTGGTCTTCGATGTTCAGCAACAATTTGGAATGGCCGCGAGCGCGAATTTGCGCGTAGCCGAATTCGCGATGATCGGATGATTCCACTTTGCCGCCTAATTGCTCGGCCATGGTTTGCATACCGTAGCAAATGCCTAAAACCGGAATGCCGAGTTCAAAGACAATTTGCGGTGCTCTTGGGGTGTCGCTGCTGGTGACTGTTTCAGGGCCGCCGGACAAAATCACCCCTTTAGGGGCAAAGTTTTGGATTTCCTCAGCGCTGCAATCGCAAGCATAAATTTCGCAATAAACGCCAATTTCGCGAATCCGGCGGGCAATCAACTGAGTGTATTGCGAGCCGAAATCGAGGATAAGGATTTTGTCGGAATGGATATTGGTTGATGTTGATTGTGTCACGCGGCAAGCCTTATGTTTGGGAGCTTAGAGTAAATCTTTATAAAGTCCGTCGAGCAGGCTTTTGTTGTTCGCAAAACC
>CAMCSF010000190.1 GCA_945877625.1 Methylomonas koyamae
CGCCATTAAGAGTCTAAATTTGCTATCGAGGAAACACCATGCCTATCACACCAGCGATTTTTCCTGAATTAATCACCGCTATCGACGACATCATCAAGCAAAATGCCGATGCAGTGACCGAATTAGACCAAGCCATTGGCGATGGTGATCATGTCTTTAACTTACAGCGCGGCCTGCAAGCATTGCAAACCGCCAGCACAGAAATCAGCCAATTAGATTGGCCGGCGGCTTGGCAAAAAATCGGCATGGTTTTAATGGCTAGTGTTGGTGGTGCATCAGGCTCACTGTATGCCACGCTATTTATCAGCCTGAGCAAAAACAGTCTTAACAAAAATCCCGATTTCCAAACTTTTGCCGACAGCTTTGCTTTAGCTATCGAAGCCGTCAAACAACGCGGCAAATCCGATGTTGGCGAAAAAACCATGCTCGACGTTTTAGTACCCGTTGCCGAAAGCCTAAAAGCCGCCGCACAAGCCAATCAAGATTTAGCCGCGTCTTTAACTCAAATTTGCCAAGTGGCAGAAGATGGCGTCGAAAACACTCGCAATTTACTAGCCACCAAAGGCCGCGCCTCGTTTCTGGGTGAACGCAGCCTTGGACACATTGATGCCGGTGCTAAAACTGCGCAATTGATGATTAGCTCGATTGCTGATGTATTACGCACCCAGCTTTGATTTATAACCAATTAGTACCAACCAAACCTTAGGCCGCCACTATGATTACGCTGAACATTAACGGCAAACTGCACAAAATCGATTTGCCAGCCGACACGCCACTACTCTGGACCTTGCGCGATGAACTGGGATTAACCGGCACCAAGTATGGTTGCGGGATTTCGGCCTGTGGCGCTTGTACGATTCATGTAGACAATCAACCGGTACGCGCTTGCGTCACCCCCATTTCCGCGGCGGTCGGCAAACAGATTGTGACTATCGAAGCCATCAATCAAGATCAGATTGGACAAAAAGTTCAGGATGCTTGGCTGGATTTGGACGTGGCGCAATGCGGTTATTGCCAAGCCGGTCAAATCATGGCCGCCACTGCATTGCTCAAACAACAGCCCAAACCCAATGATGCCGACATTGATAAAGCCATGAACGGCCATATCTGTCGTTGCGGTACTTACACACGTATCCGCAGTGCAATCAAACACGCTGCCGGTTTGGAGGAACAAGCCTAATGAAATCGCCTATCTTAGTCACCGATCATGCCGAACACATGGACAACATCAGTCGCCGCCAGTTTCTCAAACAATTTGCTGTCAGCGGTTTTGTGTTGGCCGTTGGCTTACCAAGACTCAGTTTTGCCGAACCAACCCCATACGGTGTTGATGCGATGCCGCATGGCTGGGTAGACAATCCTTTAGTTTTCGTTGCTATCGCTGATGATGGCACCGTCACCATCGTTTGCCATCGCTCGGAAATGGGTCAAGGAATACGCACTAGCTTGCCAATGGTGGTCGCTGATGAACTGGAAGCGGATTGGCAAAAAATCAAAATCGTTCAAGCCCCCGGTGACGAAGCGCGTTTTGGCAATCAAGACACCGACGGCTCACGCAGTATGCGGCACTTTTTTATGCCAATGCGTCGTGTCGGTGCGGCGGCCAGACAGATGTTAGCCAGCGCAGCCGCTGCAAAATGGCAAGTTGGGATTGATGAAGTTCATGCCGAACAACATTACATCGTCCATGACGCCACAGGCCGACGTTTAAGCTACGGCGAACTAGCACAAGCTGCCAGTCAATTGGCGGTACCAAGCCGTGAAAGTTTAAAACTGAAACAACCCGCTGATTTTCGTTACATCGGCAAAGGCCAACAAAAAGGCTACGACGGCCAGCAAATTGTCACTGGCCAAGCGCAATACGGCATAGACACTCACATAGAAAAAATGCTCTATGCGGTCGTCGCTCGTCCACCCGCTTATGGTGATCGACTATTAAAATTTGACGCCCGTGCTGCGTTAAAAATTCCGGGCGTGATTAAAGTGGTGAAATTACCGAGCAGCCCGCCTCCCGCTGAATTCAATCCACTGGGCGGCGTTGCAGTGATTGCCCGCAATACTTGGGCGGCTATTCAAGGTCGCAAAGCCTTGAAAATTGACTGGCAATCAGGTGACAACGCTGGTTACGATTCAAAGCAATTTAGAGTCGAATTAGAAGCTGCCGCGCGTCAAGCCGGCAAAGTGGTACGGCAACAAGGCGATGTTTATGCAGACTTACAAACCGCTAATCAACAGCACAGCGCCGAATATTACCTACCCCACTTGGCTCAAGCTCCAATGGAGCCGCCAGCGGCCACCGCTGAAATTAAAAACGGCCATTGCCAAATCTGGACTTGCACCCAAGCCCCACAAGCCACTCGTGAACGGGTTGCAAAATGGTTAAAGCTTGCTGTCGAAAACGTCACCGTCAATGTCACTTTATTAGGCGGCGGCTTTGGTCGCAAATCCAAACCTGATTATGTGATTGAAGCGGCTTTGTTATCACAAGCGATGAATGGCAAACCAGTCAAGCTGACTTGGACTCGCGAAGACGATTTACAACACAGTTATTTCCACACCGTTTCCTTGGAACGCTTGGAGGCGGGTTTAGATGCCGATGGCAAAGTCAGCTCATGGCTACATCGCACCGTTGCCCCCAGCATCGCCTCAACCTTTGGCCCCGACAGCAAACAACAAATGCAAGAAGAGCTAGGCATGGGGGTGATCAATATTCCGTTTGCTATTGCCAATCTGCAAATCGAAAACCCACCGGCTGCCGCTCACACTCGCATCGGCTGGTTCCGCTCGGTTTCAAACATTCCTCACGCCTTTGCGATTCAATCATTTATTGCCGAACTAGCCAATAAAGCCAACCGCGATCATCGTGAGTTTTTACTGGATTTAATCGGTGAACCACGCAAAATTGATCCGCGCGATTTGGGCGATACTTGGAATCACGGCGAATCGCCGACACTTTACCCCGTTGATACCGGTCGTCTGCGTGGCGTGATTGAGCGGGTAACTCAGGAAGCAGGCTGGGGGCGTTCGTTGCCTAAAGGTCGTAGCTTGGGTTTAGCCGCACACTATAGTTTTGTTACTTATATTGCGGTGGTTGTGGAAGTGATCGTCGATGATAACGGCAAACTCAGCATTCCTCGGGTGGATATTGCCATAGATTGCGGCCCACAAATCAATCCCGAGCGGATTCGCTCGCAAATGGAAGGCGCTTGTATTATGGGTTTAAGCTTGGCAACACTCAGCGAAATCAGCTTTAAAGCCGGCGTCGCTGAACAGGACAATTTCCATAGCTATCAACTAACCCGCATTGATGATGCCCCGCAGCAAATCAAAGTTCACCTGATTGATAATCAACAATTCGATGCACCATTAGGCGGCGTTGGCGAACCTGCTGTGCCGCCGATTGCGCCGGCTTTATGTAATGCGATTTTTGCCGCAACTGGACAGCGTATTCGTCAATTGCCGATTAGAGATCAATTGCAAAAAAATTAGCTGACTGATGTTACGCAGCTAAAAATCGTAGGGTACGCGGTGTGTACCCTACCGATTACCAACAGGTGACGATTTTTAAACCACACGACTAGCAAAACAAGCGATTACAGTAAATGCTTAATCGCTTGTCGCTCTTCTTTTAATTCAGTTTCGTTGCGACGCAAACGCTCTAAACTAAATTGATTAATATCCAAACCTTTAACGATACTTACATTCCCATCCCGAATCGACACCGGAAACGAGTACACCAAACCTTCCTCAATACCGTAACTACCATCGGATAACACCGCCATACTCACCCATTCGCCATCAGCAGTGCCATGCGCCCATGTTCGCATATGCGCAATGGCAGCATTCGCGGCTGAAGCAGCACTGGATTGACCACGCACTTTAATAATTTCAGTACCACGGTGTTGAACAGTCGGAATAAATTCATCAACAAACCAAGCATCATCCACTAAAGACAAGGCATCAGTGCCATTAACCTTTGCATGATGCAAATCCGGATATTGCATACAAGAATGATTACCCCAAACGATGACATTTTTAATCTGCTGACTGATAACACCGCATTTTTGCGCTAACTGGCTGACAGCGCGAGTGTGATCGAGCATGGTCATGGCGGTAAAACAATTGCTGGATAAATCGGGCGCGTTGTTAATTGCAATCAACGCATTGGTATTTGAGGGGTTTCCAGTCACTAACACTTTGACATCGCGACTAGCGACATCATTTAGCGCTTTACCTTGGACAGCAAAAATTTCGGCGTTTTGTTGCAATAAATCACTACGCAACATGCCATGAGAACGCGGCTTGGCGCCGACTAAAAACGCATATTCGACACCATCAAACGCCACTTTAGGATCGTCGGTAATGATGATTTTTTGCAATAAAGGATAAGCGCAATCATTTAATTCCATCACCACCCCTTCCAAGGTTTTCATCGCGGGTGGAATTTCTAGCAAATGCAAAATGATGGGTTGATCCGCGCCCAATAACTCACCGGCAGCCAAACGAAATAACAACGAATAGTTAATCTGGCCAGCTGCACCGGTCACAGCGATAGGAATGGGACGCTTCATCTTGGTTCCTTAATTATCAGTATTGCTTAATGGTTTCTGACAATATGACATATAAGGTTTGGGGGAACAATCAGAAATTTGTTAGGTAGCTTGCTGGCAACACTTGGCTTAGCTAAGGGTTTCCACTGTCGATATTCTGTATAATGCCCAGCTTTCCTAGATTGCCTAGCGTATCCGCTACCCCTTTTCAGATGGCTGATTCCATGAAAAAACTGTTATTTCAATTTGATACCGATGCTCATGCTTCGAGTTTTGATACTGTTGTCGCTTATGACGGCGGTGCCGATCATGTGATTGGCCATGCCAATGTTAGCCCTGATAACGTCGG
>CAMCSF010000191.1 GCA_945877625.1 Methylomonas koyamae
TCGGCCATCACGGCCGTGACCGATGACTAACGGCCTAGATAACGCACTCTTTGTCTCTATCATGTAGGTGTCCACTTAATTGAAGGTGGACACCATCTTCTACTCTTTTAGTGATCGATGACAGACGTGGTTAAATGGGCGCTTACAAAAAAGGTAACAGTTTGGACTGTATTTGGCTGGTTTTTACTGTACTTCGTTGGACATAAAAAAACCCGCTAAGCCTTATAACTTGCGGGTTTTTGGACTTTCTTGGATTTCTTAAAATCCTTATCTGGTACGATGGGCGGAATCGAATCGCTTTTAACTATCTGATTTCAAAGATTCAAAAACCACTAACCTAGAAAAGGTAACGAAAAAGGTAACACTTTCATTTTTTACCCTTCTAAACCGCACCGATCAATATTCATTTTTCGCACTCCATTCGTCGCATCCTTTCCATGTTTCCGAATAATGGCAAGCACCTAGTGGCATCACCTTTGCATCACATGAACCAGAGGCTAGTCCATGTTCATAATAAGATTGAAAATATCGACAATCTCGACACCTAACCAGCTTATCCATATTTCTCTTAGGCAATGGCTTTGTTAGCACTGAATCAGCCACTTCAAGCGCCTCCTTTAGCCTTGATGAGCTTAGCAGGCACTCATCCAGCAATTTGTCCGCTTGATCTTCATGACCTGTTGCCGTTAAGTATTTGAGCAACTTATCGCGCTGTTGAGGTTTAAGCTTATCCGGTTGCTTAGGAATCGATAACTGCTCTCGAAGTAACTCGGTAATAATTTGGGCTTTGTTGCTTTTGAGGAAGTCGATTTGTTCAGGCGTTAATTTGTCATTAGGTGCAACTGAAAATCGATCATCAGCCAAACTAACGATAAAACCCTTTTCGCGAATTCTGGCTAATGCTGACATCAAAAAAACCTAGCGTTATCGATAACATCAGCGTTACTTTCCTTTGCATTAGGATTGCTATTTTCACCGAATAAAAGCTCATAATCATCATGCTTAAGAGGGGTTTTATTAGATGGTGTTATGGCTCCATCTTCTAGATATGGTGTTATGGACTGAAAACCACCCTCTATCCCATGCCTATCAAGGGCTGTAGCGTTTTGCTGTCGCACTTCTTTCGCAGTTTTTTCGCAGTTTTTTCGCAATTCTTTCGCACTATTTTCGCACTGCTTTATAAGCGTTCCATCAGGTGCCCATCGCTCAGAATAAAAAGGGTTTTCCGGTTCAATATGCGTAACTTTGAAGTAATAAACACCCTTTGGAGTTTTGACCCTTTCATATCGGATTAAAAACCTTTGGCCTAATAACTTGGATAATAAAAACTGTGCTTTACTTAAATTCTTTTGAGGGAATTCGCCTAAAGTAAGTCGGCATAACTTGGCAAAGTGGCTATTGGCTTTAACCGTGTAATTGGTTTTTTTCTGGCATTCAAAATACTTAACCGCAGTAACCTTCTCATCACCATCAACCAGCAAATCTAAAATAAATTGATCTTTAGAATGTGATTTTGCCATTTTAACGTGACTACAGATTGCAGAAAGGCTACCACTTAGATTATCAATGCTTTTGACTGTAACGGGAGGCCTTGGGGCTTCAACGGCTTGATTTGTGATTGAATTAGATTTGCCGTTGTATGCATCCAGCCACTCGTTATTAGTTTGTTCACTGGGCGGTTTATTGTGAGTAGTCGACATGACTAAGCCCCTGCACCGTTAATGCGAGCATCAAGCCAGCTATCAACGTCACTCTCCAGCCAACCGACTGACCTAACTGATAACTTGATTTGCTTGGGGAATTGTCCAGCTTGAATAAATGCGTAAATACTAGCCTTGCTCAAGGCTGTCCGTTGAATAACTTCGGGAAGTTTTAAGATTCGTGCTTTTTCGCTTGCAGCGATTACATACTCTCGATCAGTGATAATCATTTTGAATTTTCCCACTTTAAAACATCAGACGCAGCCCAAAGGCTCGAAATACCAGCCTGTTCTATCCGTGGCTTTGGAAATGGTTTTTCTTCAAGCCTCAGCCAGCGGTAAATCGTTCTTTTCGAGCATTGATAACGCGCAGCCAAATCAGCGACCGTTAAAAATGGTTTGGATATGCCCATCACATCAGCACTGGTCATAATAAGACTTCAACAGCAGTAGAAAACTCAACAGAAACTGTTTCTGCCATATCCCAAACACGAGCAAACGCTGATTGCAGAGCCGAAACCGCGCCCGCTAACGTTTCATCCTGTTCGATTGTTCTATGCTCGGCCAGCAACCCCAACAAACAAGCAAATTCAGGGAAATCGGTTTCTACCAAAGATTTCATACGGATTTGCGTCGTTTCAAATGAACAGCATTTTAAGTTGTCGCTAGCCATAAAACATTACCTCAAAAAAGTTAATACAGATGTGCGAATATTAACGCCTTTTTAAGACAAATCAAGAATTTTTCTCTTTAATAACAATTAGTTAAGTTTACCCCTCAGGTAAACAAAAGGTAAATTTCAGGTAAATAAAAAGCGTTTTTTTACCTTGAAGATAAACTTTTAGGTAAATAATTTATCCCTGAGGTAAACAAAATTAACCTGAAAATATTTTTCAAACAGCCTAAAAAACGCGGTTTCACAAATATTCCTCGTCGATTCGCCTTCTAACTTCATTTATCGACTCGTGATCAAGCAGAAGATCATCTGCCTCTTGATTATATGTGACCAAGATTCTGACCAACCAAGGCGGCATATCCGGCAGACTGTCCGAATAACACAGAGTTTCTTCGCGGATAATCTTTCCGTCCTTGATCCATTTAAAATTGTGCGGCTTTAACTCTAAACCGCCAGAACTAACCGCCTTTTCGGCGGCTTGTAATCGGTTTCTAATCGTCATCTTCGGCAAACTCCAAAAGCCATTCCGAAATTTTATCTAAATCGTGTCGGCTGGCCAGTTCAGCCGGAACCGGATCGCCAGCCTCAAGAAGTCGCGCAACGAGCAACATTTCCCGCGTGTGTTCAATACGCGCCCTACTCTCACGCGCCGCAGCCATTGAAATTAAATTGCTTGTCATAACAACGCCGCCAACTCAGCATCAACCCCAAACAAAAAATCTGCTTGTTCCTCGGTCATTGCGTTTTGATTGACCAGCGCCAGCAACTTATCAAGCTCAATTGATTCGCTGCCTGTTAATTCGCGGGAAACATCAATTTCCATTAACGTGCAAAGGCGTTCAAGTTGGGATGTGTTAAGGTTTCTAAACATCGCGGTTATTGCTGAATGACAAGCCTCAAGGGTTAAGGCCTCGGCCTGTTTTAATCTAATGCCTATGTTATTGCTCATACTGTCAAGTAAAGATATTCAAGGGTTTCTGATAATGACTTGTCGTGCTTTGAACGATATTCGCAATCGTAGGCAGTTAAAAATCCCGTTTCCTCAATAGTTCGATCATCAAGCGGTTTTTGCCAAATACTGACCGCCAGACCCAAATCAGCATCATCAGGCGAACAGCCCCGACTGGACAAAACAACCTCAGCGGCATCAAGTCGTTTTTTTAGTGGCGTCATTTTTCAAAGCCTGTTCGACCGCCTCAAGGCGCTCAAGTAATGCGGTTGATTCAATAATTTTTGAGTGTGTGCCAATGGCAGTAATTAGGCTTTGGCCTTGTGAAGGCGTGATTTGCCCCTTAAAACAGGCATCAAGCGCCAATTTACTTTGTTCGCTTAGTGGCAAGCCAGAATCAATTTTTAGATTAATAATGGACTCAACCGCCTTTAGTGGTGGCAATATCCGATCAAGAAAGCATCGAGCCGCGCCAACATCACCGCCCAAACCCAATAGCCGCAACCTATCCAGCAATTCGCCAGCGTGTTCAAGGTTGGCCGCCCGTATCGTTTCGGTCGTTGACGATTTACGTGGCCGCCCTTTGGGATTCGGGGAAGGCTCTCCTTTTCTGAACTGTGCCACTGTTTTTCTCCTGTTTTAACAGAGTTATCAAACCAAAACCGTAAAGTAGTATTACGACTTAAAAAACCAAAAGACTTGATAAAGTTGTTAATGAAAAAATCAGGACAAGTGAGCTACAGAACGACACAACGAACAAACTGAGGGCAAATTGTAGTGGTCTAATAAAAACAGACACCCGAATAGGTTGATAAACTTAAATCAACTGAAACAGGGATCAAGCAAAAATGAAACAAAAACGCCGAGTATTAGATAGCGCTTTCAAATTAGAAGTCGTGAAAATGATCAAAGCCAATGGATTAAGTATCCGCCAAGTTTGCCAAGATATGCAGGTGGGAGAAACAGCGGTTAGACGCTGGTTAAAACAGGCCGAAGCCGAACAACTGGGACAAGCCGGTATCGGTAAACCTTTAACCTCTGAACAACAGCGCATTCGGCAATTGGAAGCTGAAAATCGCCAATTAAAATCGGATAACGAACTGCTAAAAAAGGCCTCAGCCTTCTTCGCCCGCGAACTTCGGTAAGCTACGAGCTAATTGAAACTTGGCAAGCGAAGAAAGCCATGAGCTTACAGCAAGATTGTCGTGTCTTAGGGGTTAGCCGTTCGGTTACTATGCAGCAAGACTGCGTACCAGGACGCCAAAGTCGGTGTGTGCAACCCGAGTACGGTTAAAGGCACTATTTGAAACCTTTGAGAAAACCTATGATAGCCGTCGCCTAAAAAACGAGTTAAATCAACAAGGTATTAAGATTGGCCGTTACAAGGTTCGATCATTAATGCGCGAATGTCAGTTAAAACCGGTTTGGAAGCCTAAATTTGTCAATACAACCGATAGTAATCATGATTTGCCGGTTTATGAGAATATTTTGAACCGCAATTTCAAGCCTCAAGCGGCTAATCAAGCTTG
>CAMCSF010000192.1 GCA_945877625.1 Methylomonas koyamae
CATGTCACACCAATCCGATTTAATCAGTACCGACATCAACGCCTATTTAGCGCAACACGAACGCAAAGAATTGTTGCGGTTTTTAACTTGCGGCAATGTCGATGATGGCAAAAGCACCTTAATTGGTCGTTTATTGCATGACTCGAAAATGATTTACGAAGACCAACTGGCAGCCGTGCAAGCTGACAGCGTCAAATCAGGCACTACTGGTGCAGGCAAAATCGACTTAGCTTTGCTGGTTGACGGCTTACAAGCTGAGCGCGAGCAGGGCATTACTATCGATGTCGCTTACCGTTATTTTTCAACCTCGACCCGCAAATTCATCATCGCTGACACACCGGGCCACGAGCAATACACTCGCAACATGGCCACTGGCGCTTCAACTTGTGATTTAGCAGTGATTTTGATTGATGCCCGCTATGGCGTTCAAACTCAAACCAAACGCCACAGTTTTATTGCCTCGTTGCTCGGCTTGAAACACATTATCGTTGCCATCAACAAAATGGACTTAGTTGGCTATAGCGAAGACACTTTTAATCAAATCAAAGCCGATTATTTGGACTTTATTAAAAGCCTAGACTTACACGACGTTCACTTTATTCCGATGTCGGCTTTAGACGGCGACAACGTGGTGAATCCTAGCGCCAACATGCCTTGGTTTACTGGCAAAACCATGATGGATTTGCTGAACAGTATTGAAATTGCCAGCGACCATAACTTCAACGATGCGCGTTTTCCTGTCCAGTACGTTAACCGTCCTAATCTGGATTTTCGTGGCTTCTGCGGCACGGTGGCATCTGGCGTGTTTCATAAAGGCGATGTTATTACCGCTTTGCCATCCGGCAAATCCAGCAAAATCAAATCGATTGTGACGTTTGATGGCGATTTAGAGCAAGCTTTTGCAGCGCAAGCTGTGACCTTGACTTTGGAAGACGAAATCGACATTAGCCGTGGCGATGTGATTATCGGTCAGCAACAAAACACGCCAAGTATTGCTGATAAATTTAAAGCCACGATAGTTTGGATGACCGAACAAGCGATGACGCCAGGTCGTCAATATGTCATCAAATTAGCAACCCGTAGCGTGTCGGGTTCGGTATCCATGATTCATCATCGAATTGATGTGAATACCTTAGAACACCACGATGCCAACGCTTTAAACCTCAATGAAATTGGCTCTTGCACCGTAGCGGTTAATGCACCTGTGGTATTCGATGCTTACCAACGCAACAAAACCACCGGTTCATTCATCATCATCGACCGCTTAACCAATGTCACCGTGGGCGCAGGGATGATTACTGGCGAAGCCAATGCTGAAGAGTGGTCTGCGGTTTCTGCCGAAGAACGCGCCACCCGTTTCGGCCAATCTGCCAGCATCATCAGCTTAACCGGTAATAATGCCAAACAATTGGCTTATCAATTAGAGCGTAAATTGTTTGATACCGGCCACGCCACCACCATTTTGGAACAAGGCAACGACGAATTAGCGGCAGCGATTAAAAATGCGGGCTTAATTGGTTTGAGCTTGACCGATGCGGTAACTGTCAACGACTTGAGCTTTAATAGTGATGAGCACGATGTTGACAGCATTCATGCGGCGTTAAAACAAGCGGGCATTATTCACTAATCCCAACCAGCCGGCTTAATCGCCGGCTGTTTTAGCCTTGTGTTAATTTGGCACAAGCCCTTTTCGCTTAGCTCTTTGGTTTGGCTTTGACACCGACAACCGTTACCCCTCAATCAATTCAACAAGCCGCTGATTTACTGCATCAAGGTGAATTGGTCGCTTTTCCTACCGAAACCGTTTACGGCTTGGGCGCTGATGCTTCCAATCCTGATGCAGTTGGCAAAATTTTTGACGCTAAAGGTCGGCCAGCCGATCATCCTTTGATTGTCCACATTGCCAGCGCAGCACAACTTAGCGATTGGGCTGAAGAGGTACCTGAATCGGCTTTAAAGTTAGCAGCAGCATTTTGGCCGGGACCGTTAACAATTATTTTGAATAAAAAAGCCTGTGTGCCGTTAGCGGTAACCGGTGGTCAAAATACGGTGGGTTTACGCGTACCGGCTAATCCTGTGGCGCTACAACTGCTACAAGCTTTTGGCGGCGGGGTTGCAGCGCCATCAGCGAATCGTTTTGGCCGCATCAGTCCAACCCTAGCCGAGCATGTGGCGGAAGAGTTAAACGATAGTGTCGCTTGTATTCTCGATGGCGGGGCTTGTTCGGTTGGCGTGGAATCAACCATTATTGATTTAAGCGATGGTCAACCAACCATTCTTAGACCGGGACGGATTACTCGTAGCCAATTAAAAGCCGTGTTAAAAACAGACATTGGCTTATCTTCGCAAACCAAAATTCGCGCGCCGGGCATGATGGCGGTTCACTACGCGCCGAATACCATGGCTTTGCTTTGCCCAGCCGATACCTTGATTAGCATGATTGATGAACTATGCTCTGAAGGCAAACAAATTGGCGTACTGGCATTTAGTACCGAGATTGCAAACCTACCTTGCCTAAACATTGTGCAACTTCCCGATCAAGCTGAACATTATGAAGCCGCCCTTTATAGTGCGATGCGCGAATTGGACAAATTGGCATTAGACAGTATTTTGATTGAACAACCGCCTAATAACGAAGCGTGGGCAGCCGTTAACGACAGACTCGAAAAAGCTACGGTTTAATGAACGACCAAGACTGGATGCGCTATGCAATTCGCTTGGCGCAGCGCGCGGAACAACAAGGTGAAGTGCCGGTCGGGGCATTGGTAGTTTATGAAAATCGCTGTTTGGCGGAAGGCTGGAATCAGCCGATTCAAAACCATGACCCAACTGCTCATGCCGAAATTCAGGCCGTAAGAAAAGCAGGGCAGGTATTAAATAATTATCGTCTAATTGATTGCACGCTGTATGTGACGCTGGAACCTTGCGTAATGTGCATGGGTGCGATTGCTCATAGCCGGATTAAGCGCTTGGTATTTGGTGCGTTTGATCCTAAACGTGGCGCGGTTTGCAATGCCTTGCAATTAAGCGATGCGCCCTTTTTAAATCACCATATTGAATGGCAGGGTGGGATTTTAGAAGCCGATTGCGCAAGTTTGTTGACGGATTTTTTTAAAGCTAAACGTCGATAGAAATGCCTTTGCTGCTTACCAGCAAAGGCATCTGATGATTATTTATTATTACGTAAGCGTTTGTAAGCGTTGATCAATCCATTGGTAGAACAATCATGGCTATCAATCACTTGATCATTTTTAAGCTCTGGCAGAATTGCTTTTGCTAAAACTTTACCCAATTCCACGCCCATTTGGTCGAAAGAATTAATATTCCAAATCACGCCTTGCACGAAAATTTTGTGCTCGTAAAACGCAATTAACTTACCTAAAGTTCTCGGCGTTAGTTTTTTGAATAAGAAAGAATTTGAGGGTTTATTGCCTTCAAATATTTTTGAAACGATATACGCATCATCCAAATTTGGCTCATGACTTAAATCGCGTCTAACCTCTTCTTCGGTTTTACCACGCATCAACGCTTCAGCTTGCGCCAAGAAGTTGGAAATCAAAATATCATGATGCTCCGGCAAATCGTAATGGCTTTGCGCGGCGGCCAAAAAGTCACTAGGCACTAATTTGGTACCTTGGTGAATCAATTGGAAGAAGGCATGTTGGCCATTGGTGCCCGGTTGACCCCAGATAATAGGCCCCGTGTTGTAATCGACTTTATCACCATCAATCGTTGCACTTTTACCGTTACTTTCCATATCGCCTTGCTGAAAGTAATCAGCAAAGTATTTCAACGACTGGGCGTAAGGCAAAATGGCGTAGGTTTCCGCTTCAAAGAAGTTGTTATACCAAATCCCTAACAAACCCATGATAACAGGGATGTTTTGTTCGAACGGTGCGCTACGGAAATGCTCATCAGCGGCATAAGCACCTTCGAGCAATTCCTCGAAGTTATCCATGCCAATATACAGTGCAATCGATAAACCAATCACCGACCATAAAGAATAGCGACCACCAACCCAGTCCCAAAACTCGAACATATTGGCTGGATCAATGCCAAATTCCTGAACCGCTTCAATGTTGGTGGAAATAGCGATAAAGTGTTTGGAGATTTGCGCGGGGTCTTTGGCATCCTTCAAAAACCAATCTCTTGCCGAACGGGCATTGGTCATGGTTTCTTGAGTCACGAATGTTTTCGATGAAATCAAAAACAAGGTCGTTTCTGGATTGAGATGTCGTAAAGTTTCGACAATATCGGTTTCATCCACATTGGAAACAAAATGGGTTTTTAAGCTATCCATACCGTAAGAAGCCAAGGCGGTATCGACCATTTTTGGCCCCAAGTCCGAACCACCAATACCAATATTAACGACATCGGTAATCGCTTTGCCGGTAAAACCTTTCCAGTCACCTGAGCGCACTTGCTCAGTAAAAACCCGCATTCTAGCCAAAACCTTGTTGATTTCTGGCATCACATCTTCGCCACGAAAATACACTGGCTTGTTACTACGATTGCGCAAAGCGGTATGTAGCACTGCGCGTTTTTCGGTGGTATTAATGATAGAACCGGTGAACATTGCTTCGGTTTTTGCGCTTAAATCGGCACGTTCAGCCAACTTAATCAATAAAGGCAAGGTTTCTTCGGTAATCTGATTTTTAGAAAAATCAAATAACAAATCACCATAAGTGACCGAAAATTTATCAAAGCGCTGCGGATCGTTCTTGAACGCCTCCTTCATGCAAAATTTTCCAGCAATTTCCTTGTGATGTTGCTTTACGGCATTCCATTCGGGGGAGTTGATTAATTTGGTCATATTATTTTAGTAATAGCGGATGATGTCTTCAGA
>CAMCSF010000193.1 GCA_945877625.1 Methylomonas koyamae
TATCAAGCCGCTCGCCAAGCGAATCCTACACGCTGGACTGGGCAATCGCGTAACTGGGCTAGGATTGATTGTGTTTTGCTCAATCCCGATCACAACCCGCTAACTATCAACCCGCAACAGGAGCCAAACCATTACTGTAAAAAAGCAGCTTAAATAATTTAACTGAGGCGACAACTAGCTTGAAAATTTCCGTCAACAATCGCAATGTAGTTGTCGTTCATATCGCGAATCCCAACCCCGCCAAATTTTTCTTAATTTCGCGCTCCAGCTTTGCGCTCTCCGCAAACTGTTCCGCCAGTTGTGCCGTCAGCTGCGCCATCTTGTCAGCAAAGACTTCGCCGTCGTCCTCCTTCTCTTCCGCGCCCACATAGCGCCCCGGCGTGAGCACATAATCGTGCTTGCGGATGTCGGCCAGCGAGGCCGAATAGCAAAAGCCCGCCACATCCTCATAACCTTCACCCAGTTGCCAGGACTGGAAGGTATCCGCCACCTTTTTGATGTCATCTACGGTGAAGTCTCGCAGCACGCGGTCTTTCATGTAGCCAAGCTGACGGGCATCGATGAACAGAAATTCGCCGCGCCGATCTCGCTTTTGTTTGTTTAACGCCAGACCATTGCGTTTGTCTTTGGTCAGAAACCAGATGCAGGCTGGGATTTGCGTATTGGTGAATAGCTGGCCGGGTAGCGAAACCATACATTCCACGAAATCGTCTTCGATCAGCTTTTTGCGGATTTGGCCTTCATTATTGGTGTTTGAACTCATCGATCCATTCGCCAGTAGTAGCGCCATACTGCCGGCTGGCGCTAGGTGGTAGAGCATGTGCTGTAGCCAAGCAAAATTGGCATTGCCTTGTGGTGGTGTGCCGGCGATCCAGCGTGGGTCGTTGGCTAGTTTTTCATTCCACCACTCTTTCATATTGAAGGGTGGGTTGGCCATCACGTAGTCGGCGCGCAGGTCGGGATGAAGGTCGTTGAGCATCGTATCGGCTGGTGTGCCGCCAAAGTTGAAGTCTATGCCGCGGATAGCCATATTCATGGCGGCTAAACGCCAAGTTGTCGGGTTACTTTCTTGACCGTAGACGCTGATCTGGGCAGTTTTGCCACTGGCTACTTTGCCGCCGTGTTGTTCGATGAATTCTTCGCTTTGCACAAAAAAGCCGCCCGAGCCCATCGCAGGGTCGTAAACGCGACCTTTGAAAGGTTGCAGCATTTCGACAATCAGCGTGACGATGCTTTTGGGTGTGTAATACTGGCCGCCTTTTTTCCCTTCGGCTAGGGCGAATTGGCCTAGAAAGTATTCGTAAACATGGCCTAGGATGTCTTTGCTTTTTAGATCCAGCGCTTGACCGTTGTAATCCTTGCGGTTGAAGTCGGTATCTGAAAAGTGTGCGATCAGGTCAGCCAGTTTGTGTGAATCAATTTGAGTGCGGGCGAAGTCCTTGTTGAGTACGTTCTTGAGCTTTTTTTCGTTCTCTCGCTCGATAGCTTCCATGGCGTTGTCGATTAGCCAGCCGACACTACGCATTTTCTCTGGTACAGATTCGAGTTCGCCGGTTTCTTTATTGCGCTGTTGAATGTTCCAAGGTAGTTCTTCGCCAGGTGCCAATTGTGCACAGTCGCGTAGCATTTGCCAGCGGGCTTCTAGTGGTACCCAGAACACGTTTTTTTCAGTGTAGTAGTCGCGGACTTCCAGTTCCGCAGCGAGATTGCCTTGGTAATCGTCGGCGTAATCCTCGGCTGCCATGTAGTAGTCGTGATCTGGATTTTGGAATTGTTCGCGCAGTTCTGTTTGACGCTCTTCAAAGGCATCGGAAACGTACTTTAAGAAGATGAGACCCAATACAACATGCTTGTAGACTGAAGCATCTAGGCTTGAGCGTAATTTATCGGCAGCGGTCCAGAGTTTGCGTTCCAGATCGTTGAAGAATTGTTGTTCAATGCTATTCATCGAGGTGTTTTTGATTGGTGATTATTGGACATACTCGCAGTATTTTTAGAAAGTTTCAATCCAGAGCGGGTTCGGTTGTGATTTTGCGAGATAAGGCTGAAGATAGACCAAACCCACCCAGCAAGGCACAATAGCTGCTGTTCAAATCCCCTCTACGATTTTCATGCTTTCAATTCTGGTTCGTTTTTCCATCCGCTTTTCCGGCATTGTGCTTGCTTTGGCTTTGTTGGTTTTAGTCTACGGTGCTTATCGGTTTTCCGGTGCGGGCTTGGATATTTTTCCTGAATTTGCCCCGAAACAAGTGATTATCCAAACCGAAGCGCAAGGCTTGTCAGCCGAACAGGTTGAGGTGTTGGTTACCCAGCAAATTGAAACCTCGATTAGCGGCTTGATTGGTTTAAAGACTTTGCGTTCGCAGTCGATTCAAGGCTTGTCTATCGTCACCGCGACTTTTGACGAAAACAGCGATATTTACCGAAACCGCCAATTACTGAGTGAGCGATTGGTGAGTTTAAGTGCCCGTTTGCCTGCTGGAATTGGTGTGCCGGTTGCGGTGCCGTTATCGTCATCATCGGCGACGGTGCTGACTATTGGTTTAAATTCGGATAGCAAAAGCTTGATGGAGCTGAGAACTTTTGTTGATTGGACTTTAGCGCCGCGCTTGTTGTCGATTCCTGGGGTTGCTGATGTCAATGTGTTTGGTGGTGATGTTCAGCAATTGCAAATTCAGATTAAACCGGAAGTCTTGCAACGCTTTGATTTAGCGATGGAGGATGTGGTCACTGCTGCCGCCAGTGCTGCGCAGTTGAATGGCGCGGGTTTTGTCGAAAACAGCAATCAACGCTTTACCTTACAAGTTAGCGGCCAGCCAATTACCCCAGAGCAATTTCAAGCCCTGATTGTCAAACGCCAAAATGGCAGCACGATTAGCTTGGGCGAGGTGGCTGACATCAGCTATGCCGCCGAGCCGCCGATTAGCGCCGCGCAAATCATGGGCAAACCCGGTGTAGTGATGATGGTGATTGGTCAGTTTGGTGCTAATACTTTGTCGGTTTCCCGACAGGTCGAAGCGGTGCTGGCCGAGTTTGAGCCTTTATTCAAACAACAATCTATTGATTTCTACTCGCACTTGTTTCGGCCTGCCGATTACATCGAAACTTCTGTCAGCAATTTGTCCGGCCATTTATTGATTGGCGGTTTTTTTGTGTTGCTGATTTTGTATCTGTTTTTATTCAATTTACGCACCGCGCTGATTGCGGCGTTGGCGATTCCTTTATCGTTGATGGCGGCCTTGATTGTGTTGCTGGAGAACGGCGTTAATCTCAATATTATGGTGTTGGGCGGCTTGGCGATTGCCTTGGGTGAGGTGGTCGATGATGCGATTATTGATACCGAAAATATTTTCCGGCGCTTGCGGGAAAATCAATTTAAAGCTCAGCCCGATAGTTTGGTGAAAGTGATTTATCAAGCCTCGATGGAAGTGCGTGGCTCGGTGGTTTATGCCAGCTTTATTGTTGCCTTGGTGTTTGTGCCCTTATTAACTTTGACCGGCGTGGCGGGGCGTTTGTTTGCGCCGTTGGGTTATTCCTATATTTTGGCGATTTTGATGTCTTTATTGGTGGCACTGACTTTGACCCCAGCGCTGTGTCATCTGCTGTTAAATCGGCAAATTCCAGATCAAGTTGATCCACCGCTGATTAAACGTCTGAAACCGATTTATGCTCGTCAATTAAAGTGGGTGGTGCAGCATTTTAAAGGCGTGATGTTGACCAGTATTTTGGCTTGTGTGGTGGGCACACTGGCGTTTTTGCAATTGGATCACAAATTTTTACCAGAGCTGCGCGAAGGGCATTTTATTGTCCACACTGCCAGCGTACCGGGAACCTCATTACAAGAATCAATTCGCGTTGGCAGCTTACTCGCCGAACAATTTTTAACCATAGCCGGTGTTGAATCGGTGTCGCAATGGGCGGGGCGAGCCGAGCGGGGGGCTGATACTTACGGCAGTCATTACAGTGAATACGAAGTGCGCTTAAAGCCCTTGTCTGGCACCGAGCAGCAAGCTGTGTTGGATGGCTTGCGCAGTATTTTGGATGCGTTCCCCGGGATTAATTACGAAGCCAATACCTTTTTAACCGAGCGGGTTGATGAAACCATTTCTGGCTATACCGCTGCGGTGGTGGTGAATATTTATGGCAATGATTTCGCTTTGTTAGATGAAAAAGCCCAAGCGGTGGCGCAGTTAATCAAAACCATTGCTGGCGCTGATGACGTGCAACTGCGTTCGCCACCGGTGACGGCGATGTTACAAGTGAATTTGAATTTGGAATTACTCAAGTTTCGCGGCATTAGCCCTGCGCAAGTGATGGCGGCTTTGCAAACTGCTTATGAAGGGCAAATTGTCGGTAAAAATCTGCAAGGTAATCGGATTTTTAATGTTGCAGTGACGTTGGCACCGGAGTTGCGGCAACGAGTGGAATCCTTGCAACAATTGCCGCTAAAGAATGCTGAAGGTCAGCGGGTGTTGTTAGGCGAAGTGGCGGATATTCAGCAAGGCGAAGGCCGTTACAACATCCTTCATCAAGGCGCACAACGCGTGCAAACCATTACTTGCAATATTGATGAGCGCGATATGGATGAGTTTATCAACGAGCTAAAACAACGTGTCACCAGCGAAATTGATTGGCGACAAGGCAGTTATCCCGAATTTATTGGCGCGGCATTAGAGCAAGCCAAAGCCCGCGAGGCCTTGATTTTACATGCGCTATTGGCTGGGGCTGGGGTGTTATTGCTGATTTTTATCGCCTTGGGCAGTGTCCGTAATGTCGCCTTAACCTTGGTCAATCTGCCATTTGCTTTATTAGGTGGCGTGGCGGCGGTGGT
>CAMCSF010000194.1 GCA_945877625.1 Methylomonas koyamae
GAATCAGTGATTTATCAAACTCAATACGATTCGGTGCTGGATTTGATGCACGAATTAAAAGGCTTGGGGGCGCATAACGTCAGTCAAAGCCGAAATCGCAAGCCGACGACTCGCCGCCAATTGCAACAAATGATGAAGCATTATGAAAACGCTATGCCTGATGGTCAGATTGTTGCCAGTTATGAAATTATTTTTGTGCGGGCAGGGCGATGACAGCGGGTTTTTTTGTTACCGGTACTGATACCGATGTTGGTAAAACTTGGGCAACGATTGCTTTGATGCGCGGTTTGCAAGGGCAAGCTTTGCAAGTTGTGGGAATGAAGCCGGTGGCGGCGGGTTGTGTTTTGCAGGATGGGCAGTTAAAAAATGCCGATGCTTTATTGATGCAAGCTAATGCCTCGATTGATTTGGATTACGCGATGATTAATCCGTATGCGTTTGAACCGGCTGTTTCACCGCATTTAGCTTGTGGCGAGGTGGTGGTTGAATTGCCGGTGCTGATTGATCGGTTTAAGCAGTTGCAACAATGGGCTGATTTAGTGGTTGTTGAAGGTGCGGGTGGCTGGTATTCGCCATTGAGTGCTGAATTTGATAATGCTGATTTGGCGCAGGCTTTAGCTTTGCCAGTGATTTTGGTGGTCGGGGTGCGATTGGGTTGTATTAACCATGCACGATTGACTTTGAACGCGATTCAACAAGCAAATTTGTCTTGTGTGGGTTGGGTTGCGGTGCAAATTGATCCTTTGATGCAAGGTTTTGAAGCTAATTTAGTGTATTTGCAACAGCAATTAGATGTACCTTTGTTGGCGATTTTGCCGCATATTCAGACGCCGGATTTTGAGTATTTAAGTCAGCAATTTAATCAGGAAACTCTCAAAAAATTGATCTAAATCAAAAAACATCAGCTTGCTAGGGCGAAAATGCCTGCAAGCTAGGAGGCTTGGCGACAGCAATGTTGGCAGGCCTTTTTTATATTTCGTGGTAAATCAGGAAAAGCTCTTCTGGTTTACCGTGGTGTGATGGGTTAAAATTACACAGTTAATTTGCGATAATAATAAGTAAAAAGTAACAAAGCCTTTAAGGCTGGCCGTTACGACGCTTCAATTCACATACGCATACAAGTTTATAACTACAATCGAGGAGGCTACTCCGTGAAGAAAACAAAGCAACTGCTCGCCTGTTTGGTTCTGATGACCTTAGGTCTGGGGACGGCACATGCGGACTATACACTCAACCTCATGCGAGGGGTTACGCAGGTCAGTAATGAAATTTACGATTTGCATATGCTCGTCTTATGGATTTGTGTATTTATCGGTATTGCTGTGTTCGGTACCATGTTTTATTCGATTTTTCATCATCGTAAATCGAAAGGACATAAAGCGGCTCAATTCCATGAGAACACCACCGTTGAAATTATCTGGACCATTATCCCAACATTGATTTTAGTAGCGATGGCTATCCCAGCGACTAAAGCGGTAATCGATTTGGATAAAGTTCAAGATTCTGACATGACCATTAAAGTGACCGGCAAACAATGGTATTGGGATTATGAATATCTCGATAGCGGTTTGCATTTTGAGAGTCATTTGGATCAAGCCAGTGAAAAAGCGCATCGAGTAAGTTCTATCGATCCCCGTTCTGTTCCAAACTACTTATTGAATGTTGATAAACCTTTAGTGGTTCCGGTTAAAACCAAAATTCGCTTTTTATTCACTGCCGCTGACGTAATCCATTCTTGGTGGGTGCCTGATTTAGGTTGGAAAAAAGACGCTAACCCAGGTTTCGTTAACGATGCATGGACTTCTGTTGATAAGCCAGGTGTTTATCGTGGTCAATGTACAGAATTGTGCGGTCGTGACCATGGTTTTATGCCTATCGTGGTTATTGCTATGGAAAAAGAGCAATACGATGCATGGGTTAAAACTGAGTTAGAAAAACAAAATGCTTTGCCTGATTTAAGCAAACAAACTCGCGCTTCTTTATTACTTAAAGGTGAGTCAGTCTATTTAACAAACTGCGTTGCTTGTCATCAGATTGATGGTAAAGGTATTTCTGGTTGGTATCCTGCATTAAGTGGCAGCGCCAAAGTTACTGGTGATCTACATCAATTAATCGGCTTTGTTCAAGCCGGTACTAGCAAAATGCCAGCTTTCAAGAAATTACCAGCAGACCAATTAGCTGGTTTGATTACTTATATTAGAAATGCGCCAGAGTTAGGTAATAAAGTCGGTGATGAGCTACAAGCTTGTCATGCTTTGTCGCTTGATGAACTCGAAGATATTTTCCCTGATATTGATAATGCGCCAGAACTATGCAAGGAAAACGGTGAAGTTAAACTTGATAAAGTTGTCGCTGAAAAAACTAATTAGTTTCAGATTGAACGCATTTTCTAATTTTTGTTGAGGTATTTAAGTATGACTGCTGTCGTAGCTGAACATGATGATCATCACGATCACCACGATCACGGCCCTGAGAAGGGTATTTTAAGGTGGATTATTACCACCAACCATAAAGACATTGGCACCATGTATTTGGTGTTCGCTCTGATTATGTTCTTTGTGGGTGGCACTATGGCTTTGATTATTCGTTCAGAATTATTCGAGCCAGGTTTGCAATTTGTTGATCCACAATTCTTTAACTCTATGACCACCATGCACGCTTTGGTAATGGTGTTTGGGGCCGTTATGCCTGCGTTCGTTGGTTTAGCTAACTGGATGATTCCGATGATGATCGGCGCTCCTGATATGGCTTTGCCGCGTATGAACAACATGAGCTTCTGGATGTTGGTGGCTGGTGTGTTATTGCTGGCTGCAACATTGTTCATGGAAGGTGGTGCGCCTGCGGGTGGTTGGACTTTGTATCCACCATTAGTTTTACAAACCGGTAAAGCTTTGCCGTTCGCGATTTTCTCTGTTCACATGTTGGGTATCTCATCCATCATGGGTGCAATTAATGTGATCGCGACTATTTTCAATATGCGTGCGCCTGGCATGACATTAATGAAAATGCCTTTGTTCGTTTGGACTTGGTTGATTACAGCGTTCTTGTTGATTGCCATCATGCCGGTATTTGCTGGTGCGGTAACCATGTTGTTGACTGACCGTTTCTTCGATACTAGCTTCTTCAATGCGGCTGGTGGTGGTGATCCAGTGTTGTATCAACACATTTTCTGGTTCTTTGGTCACCCAGAAGTTTATGTGATGATTTTGCCAACCTTCGGTGTGGCTTCAACCATCATTCCAGTATTCGCGCGTAAACCATTGTTCGGTTATGCCTCTATGGTTTATGCGACTGCGGCGATTGCCTTCTTGTCGTTCATCGTTTGGGCTCACCATATGTTTACTGTCGGTTTGCCAATTGCTGGTGAGTTGTACTTCATGTACGCGACGATGTTGATTGCGATTCCAACCGGTGTAAAAGTCTTTAACTGGACTGCCACTATGTGGAAAGGTGAAATGACCTTTGAAACACCGATGTTGTTCTCAATTGCTTTCGTGGTTTTATTCACTATGGGTGGTTTCACCGGTTTGATGATGTCAGTTGCGCCAGCTGATTTCCAATACCACGATACTTATTTCATCGTTGCTCACTTCCATTACACCTTGGTTCCTGCCTCAGTATTTATCTTGATGGCTTCTGGTTACTACTGGTTGCCAAAATGGACTGGCAATATGTATGACGAAAGAATCGGCAGATTGCATTTCTGGTTGTCTGCGATTTCGGTCAATATCTTGTTCTTCCCACAACATTTCTTGGGTTTAGCTGGTATGCCTCGTCGTATTCCTGATTATGCAATTCAATTTGCTGATTGGAACATGGTGTCTAGTATTGGTGCTTTCATCTATGGCTTCAGCCAATTGTTGTTTGTTTATATCGTTATCGACACCATCAGAGGCGGTACCGGTAAAGCGACTGCTGAAGTTTGGGAAGACGCGAGCAAACACGGTTTAGAATGGACTGTGCCATCACCAGCGCCTTACCACACCTTTACAACGCCACCGGAAATTATTCCAACTGAGCACGTATAAGGTTGTCTAAACAGTCAAATCAATTCACCCCACCTTTAATCGGTGGGGTGTCGGATGACGAAATGAATACCAAAACAAAAAATATTCTCACAGCTGTTGTATTAATCGCGATTGCTACAACGATTTATGTGTTTGCAGTTTTAAAGGCCATTTCACAATGAGCCAAGACCTCGAACGTAAAAATTCCAAAATCGTTACTAAGTTAGTCTTGGTGGTTTTGGTGATGTTCGGTTTTGGTTATGCCTTAGTGCCGCTCTACGATGTCTTGTGTGACATTACAGGGCAAAATATAAAATTGCAGGCCGCTTCTGATTCGGAAACTGAATTTACGGTCGATGAATCGCGGGAAATCACTGTTGAGTTTATTACAGCGATTAATGAAAAAACGCCAATGGAGTTTCGTGCTGAAACCCGAACCATGAAAATTCACCCAGGGAAATATTACACGGTTAATTTTTATGCTAAGAACATCACGAATAGCCCGATTAAGGCACAAGCAATACCCAGTATTTCGCCGGGTTTAGCAGAAGAGTTTTTTAAGAAGATTCAATGTTTTTGCTTTGAAACGCAAACGTTTCAAGCCAAGGAAGAAAAAAAGATGCCGGTTCGCTTCGCGGTGAATCCAAAACTTCCAGAGCGCTATAAAATCATTACATTGTCTTATACATTTTTTGATAGAACTAACATCATAGAAAATTAACAGGGGTTAAGGTCATGTCTACAAACACAGCTTATTACATTCCGCATAAGGCGGTATGGCCGGTACTAGCAACCGGTGGCTTAATGATTATGCTGGC
>CAMCSF010000195.1 GCA_945877625.1 Methylomonas koyamae
TTTCAGGACATAGAAGTGCGTTCGGTATTACAGATTTTGGCCGATTTTACCGAGCTTAATATTGTTGCGGCTGATTCGGTGGCGGGGAATGTGACTTTGCGTTTAAACGATGTGCCTTGGGATCAGGCTTTGGATTTGATTTTGAAAGCCAAAGGTTTGGCAAAACGCCAAAGCGGTAACGTGATTATGGTCGCGCCAGTGGCGGAGATTATGAAAATCGAGCAAGAGGAGTTGGATGCAAAAAAGGTTTTTGAAGAATTGGAGCCGCTGAAAACTGAAAATATTCAGATTCATTACGCTAAAGCGGTTGAGATTTGTAATGTGTTGATGGGCTTGGGTAATCTCAGTCAAGGCGGGCAATCGGGAGCGGGCGGGCCTACGCCATCACCGATGATTTTAAGTGGTGGTTGTGGCAGTAGCAGTGGCGTCACGGGTCAAAATGGGCAAATTAATCTCGCCACCCGTTTATTGTCACCACGCGGTGCGGCGATTATTGACGCGCGAACCAATACGTTGATTATCAAAGACACTCGGCAAGCCTTAGATGAAGCGCGGAACATGATCAAATTATTGGATGTGCCGGTGCAGCAAGTGCTAATCGAAGCCCGAATTGTGGTTGCTAATACCAGTTTTGCTAGGGAGTTAGGCATGAAGTTTGGCGCCAATACCAAAGCTACTGGTTATAAGCAAACCGATGGTTTGGCCGAATTAGGCTATACCTTGCAAGCCGCCAGCGCAGTTGCCACCGGGGGAATGTCAACCTTGGGCATGACTTTGGCGAGCGGCGCAAATTATTTACTCGACCTTGAAATTCAGGCGATGCAGGGCGACGGCTTAGGTGAGCAAATGGCCAATCCTCGCGTCATGACCACTGATAGAGTCAAAGCTAGTATTACTCAAGGGGTTCAAATTCCCTATACGACTCAAACCGCCAATATTATTAACACTAATTTTAAAGATGCTGTGTTGCAGCTGGATGTGACGCCTCAAATCACCCCTGGCGGCAGTGTGATTATGGAATTGGATATTACCCGTGACTCGCAAGGTAAAAATGTGGTGACTGGTGGCCAAGAAAACGTAGCGATTGATAAGCGTGGCATTAAAACCAAAGTGCAGGTTGAAGATGGTGAAACCGTGGTTTTAGGCGGGGTTTATGAATCCAATTATCTGGATCAGAAAAACAGCGTGCCTTGGTTTGGCGAGGTGCCGGTTTTAGGTTGGCTGTTTAGAGATAATTTCAAAAGAGATGATAAAACCGAGTTATTAGTGTTTGTGACGCCAAAAATCGTTAAATCGGTGTTTAGCGCAAGCAATGGTAGTTAAGGTTGCCAGATAGGTTTTAGTGTCAAGCCTGTGCTATATTCACAATTCCAATCAGAATCTAGGCGGATAATCAGGCATCGCTTGATTCGCTTAACAGTTAAGTATGAAAACTAACACATTGATATTGACGATTATCTGGCTATTGTTATTACAAGCTTGTGGACAGACAGGTCCTTTGTACATGCCCGATAGCCCTCCACCTATTTACGTTCCTAAAAAATAATCATGGATTACTTTAATTATCGACAACAGCAGCTGTTTGCTGAAGAGGTTGCTGTAGAGGCGATTGCCGCGCAGTATGGTTCGCCTTGCTATATCTATTCTCGTGCGACTTTAGAACGCCATTGGCGCGCATTTGATCAAGCCTTTGCTAATCATCGGCATTTGATTTGCTATGCGGTTAAGGCCAATTCCAATTTAGCTATCTTGAATGTGTTGGCTCGCTTGGGTTCGGGGTTTGACATTGTTTCTTTAGGTGAACTACGTCGCGTTTTAGCGGCAGGTGGAGCGCCGGATAAAATCGTTTTTTCTGGTGTTGGTAAACGAGAAGATGAAATTCTCGCGGCTTTGGAAGTGGGAATTCGCTGCTTCAATATCGAAGTAACGGGTGAGCTGGATAGAATTAATCAATTGGCTGCTCAATTGGGTGTGATTGCGCCGGTGTCATTTCGGGTTAACCCAGATGTGGATGCGAAAACCCATCCTTATATTTCTACTGGTTTAAAAGAAAATAAATTCGGCGTTGATATTGATCATGCACTGAGTGAATACCGTCGCGCGGCAAAAATGGACAATATCAAAGTGGTCGGTATTGATTGTCATATTGGTTCGCAATTAACTGACACGGCACCGTTTCTTGATGCGACTGATCGTGTTTTGGCATTGGTTGATGCTTTACATGCCGAAGGCATTGAGTTGGAGCACATCGATTTAGGTGGTGGTTTGGGGATTTGTTATCGCGATGAGCAACCGCCACAGCCCGCCGAATACATTGAGGCGATTTTGCAACGCTTTGCTGATCGTGATTATGAGATTTTATTAGAGCCGGGCAGGGCGATTGTTGGTAATGCTGGGATTTTGCTGACCAAAGTTGAATACCTGAAACCGACAGCGAATAAAAACTTTGCCATTATTGATGCGGCGATGAACGATTTGGTTAGACCATCTTTATATGGGGCATGGCAGGCGATTATTCCGGTTAATGCTGAAAGTGACTTACCTGAACAAACTTGGGATATCGTAGGCCCTGTTTGTGAAACCGGTGATTTTCTGGGTAAGAATCGAGAATTAAAGCTGGCGCAAGGTGATTTGTTGGCGATTCGTTCGGCTGGTGCTTATGGATTTACCATGAGCTCTAATTACAATTCCCGTCCGCGTGCGGCTGAAGTGATGGTTGACGGTGATCAGGTGCATCTGATTAGAGAGCGGGAATCGATTCCTCAATTATGGGCTGGCGAGCAATTGTTGCCTTGAGGTTATTGTATGTTAATGAATTTCACCAAAATGCATGGCTTGGGTAATGACTTTGTCGTGATTGATGCGATCAATCAATCAATTTCGCTGAGTGAACAACAGATACGTAATCTTGCAGATCGAAATTTTGGGATTGGCTTTGATCAATTATTGATGGTTGATAAACCCATGACTGCCAATGCTGATTTTAAATACCGAATATTTAATGCTGATGGCAGTGAAGTGGCTCAATGCGGTAATGGTGCGCGTTGTTTTGCACGATTTGTCCGTGATAAAGCTCTGACCGATAAAGATGAAGTGGTAGTTGATACGGATGCTGGGCAATTAGTATTGCGGTTTGATGCTGAAGGTTTGATTACTGTGAATATGGGAGTTCCAAGACATGCGCCACAGCAAATTCCTTTGCTTGCTGATGCTGAGGCGGTTTCTTATCTAGCGCCATTAAGTTCTGGTGAGATTAGATTTTCAGCAGTTTCCATGGGCAATCCTCATGCTGTGATTTTGGTAGATGATGTTAATACCGCACCGGTGGCTGTTGTGGGGGCAGAAATGGAATCGCATCCGTTGTTTCCGCAGCGTGCCAATATTGGTTTTATGCAGATTATCAATCGCCAGCAAGTGAAGCTTCGGGTTTATGAGCGTGGTGCGGCTGAAACTTTGGCGTGTGGCAGTGGTGCTTGTGGGGCGGTTGTGGCGGGTATTGAATTAGGATTGTTGGATCAAACGGTGCAAGTGAGCTTGCCGGGTGGTGATTTAAAAATCAATTGGCAAGGGCGAGGTCAACCGGTTTTGATGACGGGGCCGGCAGTTTCTGTTTATGAAGGGCAAATAAACCTATGAGTGAGAGTCACAAAGGATTGGTTAGTGAGCAGCAGGTGGTTGAGTATTTGCGCTTACATCCCGATTTTTTTCAAAGTCATTTGGATTTGTTAGAAAAAATGCATGTGCCGCATCCGAGTGGTGATGCAATTTCATTAATTTCAAAACAGCTGGAAGTGTTTAGGGCTAGACATCAAGAGCAGGAAACTCAGTTAACGGCTTTGATTGAGATTGCTAGAGATAATGATGCGGCGTTTAATCGGATGCATGAGTTAACGCTGGCGATGTTAGAAGCCAGGAGTTTGGAGGATGCGGTTGCTAATTTAGGTGAGGTGTTGGCTGAATGTTTCTTGACCGATTTTGTTGCAATCAAAATCATCAAGGATTATCCGCAGTCGCCGATTAGTAATTTGTTTGTGTCGCCCGACGATAGCAATTTGAAATATTTTGCGAATGAGTTAAATACCAATAAGCCAAAATGTGGGCGACCTACTTTTATCCAGTCGTGTTTTTTATTTGGTGATGTCGCGCCAGAAGTGAAGTCTTGCGCGATTATTCCCATGGCGTTTACCGAAATGGAAGGGCTTTTGGCGATTGGTAGTCGCGATGAATCTCGGTTTCATTACAGTATGGGCGGGCTGTTTTTGACGCAAATGAGTGAAGTGATTGGTACCCGTTTGATTGCTTTAATGCAGCAGCTTAATTGATGCGCGATTCGGCATTCCAAAGTTTGCAGGCTTTTTTTGATGAATTGTCGGCAACGATTGGTGCTTCTTCACATACTATTAGTGCTTATCAGCGTGATTTAAACGGATTGGTTGATTTTTGTATTGAGCAATCTTTGCAAGATTGGTCGGAAGTTCAGGTTACTCATGTACGCCAATTTGTCGCAATGCGGCATAAAAATGGTATTAGTGGTAAATCCATTCAGCGCGAGTTGTCGGCAATTCGTAGCTTTTATCGGTTTTTGCTAAAAAGAGCGCTTGTTGAGCAAAATCCTGCAAAAACAGTTCGTGCACCAAAGGTGGCTAAGAAGTTGCCGAAGATTCTTGATGTTGATCAGGTGGCGGGTGTTTTAGATGCAAATCCAGATCAGGTGTTGGATGTGCGTGATTTGGCGATGTTTGAATTGTTCTATTCATCGGGCTTGCGTTTAAGTGAGTTGGT
>CAMCSF010000196.1 GCA_945877625.1 Methylomonas koyamae
CGACAATTGCCTAAACCGTTGGGATTGTCTTTGGTAGGTATGGTGATTGGCGTGGTGTCGGCTTTGGTTGCGATTGGTGGCGGTTCCTTGAGTGTGCCGTTTATGACTTGGTGTAATGTCAAAGTGCAAAACGCGATTGGTACCTCGGCAGCGATTGGTTTGCCGATTGCCTTGTCGGGTACTTTAGGCTATTTGATTAGCGGCTGGCAGGTGGCCGATATGCCCGAATTTAGCTTTGGTTATATCTATTTGCCTGCGGTGGCGGCGATTGCCTCGATGAGTATTTTTACTGCGCCATTGGGGGCGAAGCTGGCGCATAAATTGCCAGTGGCGACGTTGAAGAAGCTGTTTGCGGTGATGTTGATGCTGTTGTCCTCGAAAATGTTGCATACGGTTTTCTTTAGCTAAAGCGTCAAAATCAGTCACCCTGAGTTTGTTTAGTTATAATGCAAAAACTAGGGAATTTATAACAAAGCACGGACAGCGCTTTCTTTGCTTGCCAAATGGCAACAGACTTGAGGGGAAAGATAATGGCTGATGAGATACATAAAATCCTGATTATTGGCGGCGGTGCAGCGGGTTTAGAGCTGGCGACACATCTCGGTCATGCGCTAGGCAAAAAAGGTTTGGCGGAAGTGACTTTGTTGGACGCCACTTCTACCCATATCTGGAAGCCGTTATTACACGAAGTAGCCTCAGGCACCTTGGCGGAAGCTGAGGAAATCGAATACCTGTCCCAAGCCCATCGCAATCATTTCCGCTTTCGCTTAGGCCGCATGGAAGGTCTAAATCGCGAGGCTAAAGAAGTCATCGTTAGCCCGACGCTTAACGACAAAGGCGTCGAATTAATCCCGCGTCGTGTATTGAAATACGACATTTTGGTGCTGTCGGTGGGTAGTGTTTCCAATACTTTTGGCATTAAAGGCGTTGATCAACACTGCATGTTTATCGACACCACTACTCAAGCCTATCGCTTCCAAAAACAACTGGTCGAAACCTATTACATTAAATCTTACGCCGGCCAAAACAGCTTAAAAGACAAGCCTTTGTCGATTGTGATTGTGGGGGCTGGTGCGACTGGGGTTGAGCTGTCGGCAGAATTACATGAAGTCACCAAGTTGTTAGCAACTTATGGCTTGGAAGATTCTGACAAAGTCAAAATTACCATTATCGAAGCCGCCACCCAATTATTACCGGCTTTGCCACCGCGTTTATCGACCGCAACTCAACAGCAATTGGTCAAACTGGATATTCAGTTAAAACTGGGGCGTCGCGTGACGGAAGTCACCGAAACGGCGGTGCATACTCACGATGGCGAAGTGTTTGAAGCGGATTTAAAAGTCTGGGCGGCGGGGATTAAAGCGCCGGATTGGATGAAAAATCTCGACGGTTTAGAAACCAATCACATCAATCAGTTGGTGGTTGATCAAACTTTAAAAACCAGTGATGACGACATTTTTGCGATTGGCGATTGTGCCGCTTGTGCTTGGGAAGGTCATGGCGGCAATGTGCCACCGCGCGCTCAAGCCGCACATCAACAAGCATCAGCCGTAGCAAAAACTATCGTGAATCGCCTAAAAAATAAACCGGCGGTTAAGTTCGTTTATCACGATTACGGTTCATTGGTATCGCTTGGCAAATTCACCACCGTTGGTAGCCTGATGGGTAGCTTAATGGGCACGGTGAGTGTTGGCGGCTTTATTGCCTACATCGTTTATTTGTCGTTGTACAAAATGCACCAAGTCGCGATTCACGGCTATTTCCGCACCGCAATGTTAAGCTTATCGAATTTATTTCGCCGCAGTACCCACGCTAAAATTAAAATGCATTAATCCATCAATCTATTGAGCTATATAAATGTTAGAAATTGAATATGAATTCCGCGAACAAGATCTTGTTCATTTTAATGAATTAAGACTTGCCCAAGACCCTGAAATGCAGAAGAAAATCCGCCAGAACCGTTTACTGGTTCCGGGGGTGATGCTGGTGTTTGGCTTGTTTTACTATGTCTATTATCAAGATATGTGGACCACTGCCTACATTACTTTGTTGGCTTTGGGTTGGGGGATTGCGTCACCGTTTGTGATGAAAATCGACATGCGCCGTCAGTTTTTTAACCAATACACCAAAGCAGAAAAAGCGGCGATGTTTGGGATGCATTCGCTGACTATCGAGCCAGAATTTTTACAAGAACGTTCACCGGGCGGTAAACACAAAACCCCGTGGGTTGATATGTTGCGCGTCGAGCGACATAAAGACTATGTTTACATTTATGTGGCGATTGATGCCGCGATTGTGATTCCGCGTGAAACCGTTAAAAAAGGCGATTTGAAAGCCTTTGCTAAGCAAGCGGAAGGAATTATTGATCGCGTGGCTGGTTAAGTTAGCTTAGCTATCTTGATCTTGAAAAAAGCCGATTTTTTAATCGGCTTTTTGTTTCAAATTAAACCATGTTCAGCAAATGAATAAGGCAGTCCATCACCTACAATAAAATGATCCAACACGCGAATATCAAATAAACCCAAGGCTTGACGGAGTTTGTCGGTGATATGGCGGTCGGCTTGGCTGGGTTCGTTGATGCCTGATGGATGATTGTGAGCAAAAATCACCGCCGCTGATTGATGAAACAAGGCCCGTTTCGCCACCTCTCTAGGATAAACGCTGGCGCTGTCGATGGTGCCGCGAAATAGCTCTTCCCAAGCAATCACTCGATGTTGATTGTCTAAAAATAAACAGGCGAAAACTTCATAGCTGTAACCGCGTAATTGTGAACAAAGAAAAGCGCGGGTGATTTCTGGGCTGGTGAGCGCATTGCCCCGCTTCAGAATTTCCGCAAAATGCCGACGTGCCATTTCCAAGATTGCTTGAACTTGGGTGTATTTAGCAACCCCAAGTCCGTGACTTTGACAGAATCGAGTTTGATCAGCCGCCAGCAAGGCTTGTAAAGAACCAAATTCGTTGATTAAGTCGCGAGCCATGTCCACCGCCGATTTACCCGCCACACCAACCCGTAAAAAAATGGCTAATAGCTCGGCATCGGTTAACGCACCAACGCCGCGTTGCAACAGTTTTTCTCGTGGACGTTCGTCTTCTGGCCAGTCTTTAATGCTCATCATCACTCCCAAATTACGCAAAAAACAGCTAAAGCGTAGAAGTGAAGGGGGCTTTTTGCCATAATTGCCACCTGCAATTTTCTGTCACGCCTGTTGAGCGTGATGCCTAATCCCTCGAGTATTTGGATATAGCCATTAATAAGCGAATTTTATTAGCTGTCTGCGGCGGTATTGCTGCTTATAAATCAGCCGAATTAGTGCGATTACTTCGCAAAAGCGGTGCCGAGGTTCGCGTGATAATGACCGAAGCCGCACAGCAATTTGTTACGCCATTAACCTTTCAAGCCTTAAGTGGTCATGCGGTGCATACCGCCTTGCTTGATTTGACTCAAGAACAAGCGATGGGGCATATCCATTTGGCGCGTTGGGCGGATTGTTTAATCATCGCCCCAGCAACTGCTGATATGTTGGCAAAACTCGCCCACGGCTTAGCGGACGATTTATTGTCTACTTTATATTTAGCCGCCGAATCGCCGGTTTTTGTCGCACCGGCGATGAATCAAGCCATGTGGCACAAGACTGTCACCCAAGAAAATGTCGCCAAATTAAAACAGCATGGTGTGAGCTTCATCGGCCCAGAAAGCGGCGAGCAAGCCTGTGGTGAATTGGGTTTTGGTCGCATGAGTGAGCCAGCGGCGATTTGTCAGACTTTGTTAAACGATTCAACCAGTGGCGCATTGCAAGGGGTTAATGTCTTGATTAGCGCTGGCCCCACCCGCGAACCACTCGATCCTGTGCGCTTCATCAGCAATCGCAGCTCAGGCAAAATGGGTTACTCGCTGGCGCAGGCCGCGCTTGATGCCGGTGCTAATGTCACTTTAGTGAGCGGCCCTGTGCAATTAACCGCCCCCGCTCAAGCCAATTTAATCAAAGTTGAAACCGCTTTAGAAATGCACGATGCCGTGATGAGCCAAATCGCCAGTACTGATATTTATATTGGTGCCGCTGCGGTTGCCGATTACCGTGCCGCGCAAGTTGAAGCGAAAAAAATCAAAAAACAGCAAGACGATAATTCGGTGATTCATTTGCAGAAAAATCCCGATATTGTTGCCAGCGTCGCCAATTTAGCCAATAAACCGTTTACGGTGGGCTTTGCTGCCGAAACCGATGAGCTTGAAAGCTACGCACTCGGCAAGTTGCGCAGTAAAAACCTAGACTTAATCGCCGCCAATTATGTCGGCCAAGCCGAAGGTGGTTTTGATAGCGATCGCAACGCTTTGTACGTGTATTGGGCTGATGGTCAGCGCCATTTAGCCATGACCGATAAACAGCAACTAGCCACCCAATTAATGAGTTTAATTACCGAGAAATATCATGAAAAAAATCCAACTTAAACTGCTAGACCCTAGACTGGGCAACGAAATCGCCTTGCCAACTTATGCGACTGATGGCTCAGCGGGTTTAGATTTACGCGCTTGTTTAGAGGCTGCGGTAACGATTAACCCTGGCGAAACTTTGTTAATCCCCACCGGTTTAGCGATTTACATTGGCGACCCACAACTAGCGGCAATTTTGTTGCCACGCTCTGGTTTGGGTCATAAACACGGCATCGTGTTGGGCAATTTGGTTGGCTTAATCGACTCGGATTATCAAGGCCAAGTGTTTGTGTCTTGCTGGAATCGCGGCAATAGCGCCTTTACCATTGAAAT
>CAMCSF010000197.1 GCA_945877625.1 Methylomonas koyamae
CGGGCTTTGACATCGACAATGCTGAGTTTGTTGTTGAGAAATTCTTTGTCGTTGTAGGGATTGAGGATTTCAACCTGAGTAATCGGTGCGGCTAAATCATTGTCGAGTATCGCGTTGATAAAATGGATTAGCAAGTTGCTGTTGTTTTCAGCGCCGAGTATGGCTTTAAAAACGCAGTCTATTTTGGGGTCGATGGCGTGTTTCATGGGCTTAAGTCCTGGTGGTAATGAAGACTTTAAGCATAGTTGTTATTTTTGATAGGGCTAAGGAGGGGGAGGGTTGTCAGCTTGGTTCAGATGCAGGGTGCATTCGCGACAGCAATGCACCGTTGGCCTTAAAGCCACGGCGGTTCGCTATCGAGGAACAGCCCTACAATTGCTTGATTTGCTCAGGATTTGTTTAATTGGATTGGTTTTTTCTTCCCGCAAAGCTTTTAGGCGTTCAATTTCGACCAAGGCTGGTAACTGAACGCTTGTCGTGTGTCCCTAACCTACGCTCGATTTTAAAAAACAAATAAATCAATAAAAATCAAATTTATATGCGTTTGCCCTGGATCATGTCTTGTAAAATAGCATAGACAGTAGTTTTATGCTCAAATTGAGCTATTTAGAGGTTGTTATGTTTGATGATAAGTTTTTTGATGACTGGTTAGACAGCCAAGCGCAAAAAGTGATGGAAAAAGTAGCGGGTGGTGAAGGTATAGCTCCTGAACAGATGATGATTTTGATGCTAAAAGCGCAAACTAATCATTTCGCACATTTAGATGTGGATCTACGAAATGAGATGGTTTTATTGCGCGAAGATATGGACAAGCGTTTCGAGCAAGTGGATAAGCGTTTTGAGCAAATGCAAGTTGAAACGGCAAAACGTTTTGAGCAAGTGGATAAGCGTTTTGAGCAACTCACATCAAGAATTGATCATTTTATGATTTGGTCATTTGCGACCACGATTTCTGTGGGCGGAATGATTGTGGCAGCGATTAAGTTTCTCTGACTGCATATCCGATGAGCATGCCGCTTACTCGTAACCTTCGCTAAATATAGGATGCGGTCAGCAACGTGCAACGCATCGATCGCGACCGGTGCCCGAGGTTGTACTAAATTTTGGGGTCGATGGTGTGTTTCATGGCTTAAAGTCCTTGCTGTGATGAAGGCTTTAAGCGTAGTTAGTATTTTCGATAGAGCTAGGGGTTTAAGGGTTGTAAGTTTGGTTCAGGTGTAGGGTGCATTCGCGACAGCAATGCACCTGTTGGCCTTAAAGTCACGGCGGTTCGCTATCGCGGAACCGCCCTACCGCAGATACAAGTGCAAGTTCTTCAATCAGTATCCTAGGTTTGAAATGGCTATGGGCTGATGTTACGCTTCGATAAGCGCTTTTCAAAAAGTTCGCATGTATATTGCTTGTCGACTAGACTGACAAATAAAGGAATAGATTACAAATCATGCATGTTGACTTGTTGCTAAGCGCTTATGGGTTGTTGAGTATTTGTCCTGAGCATTAAAATTCTCCAGCTTCACACTCAAATGTTAAGTAGGTAGCTATAAGTATTCAGGTATAAAAACTTGTAAGCCATTGAATTAATTGAACCCATGTTCGGCTAATGCCTGATTACTTTGGTTCGATTACTTATAGTTTAAATTTTTATTAAAAATATTCAACATGACAGTAATTAAAGTTAGTTTTATTGTTCCTTTATTCAACCATGTTGAATATTCTCAAGCGATGTTTTCTTCATTGCTCAGCTCATTGCCGGCTGATTTGTCTTATGAAATTATTTTAATTGATGACGCTTCTTCAGATGCTACTGTTGAGTGGTTAAATAGTATTGATCATTGTTTTGTAAAAAAAATATTTAATCCTAATAATTTGGGGTACGCAAAATCCAATAATATTGCTGCCACTCAAGCCAAAGGTGAAATTCTTGCTTTAATTAATAATGATTTGATTTTTGAATCTGGCTGGCTTGAGGGAATGTTAGACGTTCTCGAAAATCCCTATATTAATGCCGGTATTGTTGGCAATATTCAATATAAAGCGGTCGATAATTCACTCGATCATGCCGGTGTGCAATTAATGCCGACTGGAAAAATTGAACATATTCAGATTTTATCGCTAGAAAGCTCGGCTTATAGCCGTGTTTTTGCTGTGACTGGTGCTTGTTGTCTGGTTCGTAAAAGTGATTTTGATGCGCTATCTGGCTTTGATGAAGGTTTTGTTAATGGTGGAGAAGATATTGATCTTTGTTTGGCATTTAGGCAACGGGGTAAATCTGCTTATATCGCTACCAATAGTCAGATTCATCATCATGTCAGTTTGAGTCGCGATCGTGCCAGTATTCAAAATGAGAAAAACAGTCATCGCTTATTAACTAAGTGGCGTAATGTACTGAAAACTGAAATGGCAAAGCAATGGCAGTTACGTTTGCAATGGCCCAATAGTTATCATAATTTGATTGATGGTGAGTTTTATCAGGCGTTCTTAAAATCACAGCAAATGGCAGCTAGGCTAATTGCGGAATATTTTATTTTAATTGAAGAGCATCGTTGGTCTAAATTGATTGATAACGTTGATCTTAATCAAAATATTGCTTCAAGAACGCAATTTAAAGGTTTACGATTTATTGATAGTCATAATCTTTATTTGATTAACACTAAGCCAGAAGTTGTCCTGAAAGGTGTTGATAGTGTGGTCAACTTCTATGTCTGCGGTCGGCGTATTGATCCTGCCAATCATGATAATCTTGCAATGACGATTAGTGTTAATCATGTCCAATATAAGATTTTGAGGTTGGAATCTGGGCCTAATATTAATCTAGGTATTATATCGCCAATATTGTTGCCAGGTATCGATAATATTTTTAAAATCGAAGTTAATTTTATTAATCCTGATGGTTTTGAGTTGTTAGGTGATGCTAGTCATTTGATTTATATTTCACATTTTGTGATTGATGATAAGTTGGTTAAAAATCATTAGTTTATAGGGATTAGAATGAATATTTTAGTGGTTGGTGGTGCGGGTTATATTGGTTCCCATATGGTCAAGCATTTGATGGCTAAAGGTCATCAAGTAATAGTTGTTGATAATTTATCGACTGGTTATCGAGATGCTGTATTGGCAGATAGTTTTTTTCAAATTGATATTGCTAATCGAACTGAACTCGATCAGGTTTTTCAACATCATCCTATTGATGCAGTATTTCATTTTGCTTCCTATATACAAGTTGGGGAATCGGTGATTGCACCTGCTAAATATTATGAAAATAATGTTTCGGCAACATTAACTTTATTACAAGCGATGGTAGCTGCCGATGTTAAAAAGTTTGTGTTTTCATCGACAGCGGCTGTGTATGGTAATCCTGAATATATGCCAATTGATGAAGCCCACCCTAAGCAGCCAATTAATCCTTATGGCCAATCAAAATTGATGGTCGAGCGAATATTGCAAGATTTTGATCATGCTTATGGTTTGAAATCGGTTTGTTTGCGTTATTTTAATGCCGCTGGTGCTGATCCTGAGGCGTTATTAGGTGAGCGGCATGAGCCTGAAACGCATTTAATCCCATTAGTTTTGCAAGCGGCTTCGGGGCGTCGAGAAGCGATTAATGTATTTGGTCAAGATTATGAAACTGATGATGGCACTTGTGTTCGTGATTATATTCATATTGTTGATTTAGCCGACGCTCATCTTAAAGCGGTTGATTACTTGAATGCGGGTAATTCTAGCCGGGCGTTTAATTTAGGTAATGGCAATGGTTTTTCTGTTAATCAGATTATTCAGGCCGCGGAAGCTGTGACCGGTAAAACTATCCCAGTGATTTATGGTGAAAGACGCGTGGGTGATCCGGCTATTTTGGTTGCAGATGCGACCGCGGCCAATCAGATTTTGGGATGGACTCCGCAGTGTTCTGATATTAAAACCATTATTGCCAACGCTTGGGCTTGGGAGCAGAAGTTTCCGTGGGATAGTGTATAAACATTAATTGATTACCTGGATTGGATAGTTGACGCGGGACAGCAAGATTTAAAAAACGCTGAGAACCCTGTTACTTTGGTGGGTGGCGTGCCTACTTATTGGCGAACTTTAAGCGGTGATTCTAAATCGCAAATTGGCTGGGATAAGGTTTATCGAAATTACGATGTGCTTAGTCCGTGGGCAGTAGGGCGGTTTGGCGATAATTATGGTGCCGATCAATTTATTAAAAAAATTGTGATTCCTGATCTTATCGAAACCCAGCGATTAGGTTTGGCTTATCTACCTGTGATTTTTCCAGGTTTTTCTTGGCATAATTTGATGATTAATCGACATCATCCATCAAAAGCCATTCTCAACCAGATTCCTCGTCGATGTGGTCAATTCATCCAGCGGCAAATTGATAACTTGCTTAAGCTTAAAGTCAGCTCGATATATGTCGCTATGTTTGACGAAGTCGATGAGGCCACCGCTGTGTTTCCTGTTGAAACTGTTAGTGGTGGGTTACCTGCTGAGGCAAAAATGGTTTATTTAAATCAAGATGGCTGTGATTTAGCGTCTGATTGGTATCTTCAGACGCTAAAAAATGTCGAAATAATTCATTAAAACGATTACAAGCCATTGTATTGTTTAAGTATATTCAACACCGTTTGTGTCATCTCTCGCGCTTTTTGATAATCACTCGATTCGCTGTAACAACGTAATTCTGGGGCATTACCCGAGGCTCTGATATGAATAATGTCTTGGTTGCTAAAGCTCAATCTCAA
>CAMCSF010000198.1 GCA_945877625.1 Methylomonas koyamae
TACGACCGTGAAAAATTGCAAGAACGTTTGGCTAAATTGGCTGGCGGTGTTGCGGTGATTAAAGTCGGTGCCGCTACCGAAGTTGAAATGAAAGAGAAAAAAGCTCGCGTAGAAGACGCATTGCATTCAACACGCGCTGCGGTTGAAGAAGGCGTTGTTGCTGGCGGTGGTACTGCGTTGATTCGTGCATTGGCGGCTTTAGAAGGCTTGCAAGGCATCAACCACGACCAAACTGTTGGTGTTAATATTTTGCGTCGCGCAATGGAAGAGCCATTACGCCAAATCGTGACCAACGCTGGCGAAGAAGCGTCTGTCGTATTGAACGAAGTTAGAAAAGGCAGCGGTAACTTTGGTTACAACGCAGCGACTGGTGAATACGGCGACATGATCCAAATGGGTATCTTAGATCCAGCTAAAGTCACTCGCTCTGCATTACAAAATGCAGCGTCTGTTGCTGGTTTGATGATCACCACCGAAGTGATGATTGCTGATGCGCCAAGTGATAACAAAGGCCCTGCAATGCCTGATATGGGCGGCATGGGTGGAATGGGCGGCATGATGTAATCGGCTCCCAGCCTAGCTAAACAAAAAGCCCTAAACCGCAAGGTTTAGGGCTTTTTTATTGCCTAACGAAATTTGAATAGTGGGTTATATTTCGGCTAACAAAGCCTGAGCCAGCCCTTTCTGTTGTGCATTACCGGATTTCATCACTTCTTCAGCAATGATCTTTGCCATCTCGAGATCGCCCATGTCGATGTAGGCTTTTGCCATGTCGATTTTGGTTTCGTTTTCGTCGTCTTCATCCGCCCAATCGCTGGCGTTTGCATCAGTTAGTTTGACTGCAGTCGGCGCTTCAAAAAAATCAAGATTGAAATCAAAGTCGTTTTTGCTGGGAGGTACTGAATCAGTATTTGCTATTTGATCAAACGAAAACCCATCATTGTCAATTTTGGGTTCATTTGTGTTGTCATTAGCCGAATCAGTCTTAGATGGCTCGACGCTTTTGGGTGTATCAGTAGGCTCTTCAAAAAAATCAAGATTGAAGTCAACATCTTGACTGGATTGTTCCTGATCATCACCCTTTGCTATTTGGTCAAACGAAAAAGTATCGTTTTCAATTTTGGTTTCATTTTCGCCGTCATCAGCCCAATCAGCGTTAGTGACATCAGTGATTTTGGGTGAAATAGGTGTTTCAATAAAATCAAGCTCAAAATCAACATCCCTTTGATCGGTTACTTCTTGATCTTCAACAGGTATTGATTCAAACGAAAAAGTATCGTTAGTTGGGACTGTGGCTTGCAGCAAATCATTAGCAAAAATTAATTCAGCATCGCGTTGGTGTTGTTGATCTTGCTGATTTCTTCGCCATAATAACCAGCCTACTCCCGCTAATAAACTTAATCCCAAGCTTGCTATCAATAAAGGCGATGGTTGGATTAATTCAGGTTTCAGCACAGTAGGATTTGCCTGTGCAAACTGGTTTTTATTGGCATTTTGCAAAATGGCAAGCTGTTGGTCTTTCAATGCCAACAACTGTTGCATCATGTTAATTTGTTGCTCTAATCCGCTAATCTTGGTTTGTAATGCTAGAAACTCGTTATTGCCGTTTGTTGGTGAATTGGCAATGACGGGTAGTGTTTCGGCTATCGTTTCTGACTTTGCTTGGCTACCGACTTCAGTTTTATCGGTAATGCTTGTTTCAGCTGTTGGTGCTGCTAATTCTAGTGCTTTTTTCTTACTTGTCGGGGTAGGTGCGGTGGGTGTTGGTTTTGATGTAAGTGCCGTTACAGCCTCTGCGGAGGGGATTTGCAACATAACATCGGGCTTTAACGAATTGATACTGCCGTTATTAAAGGCGTTTGGATTCGTTTTCTGTAATGCTGTTAGCATTTGTCTGGTGCTTACACCGCGTTCTTTGCCAAGGTGGGTAGCGATACCCCATAAGGTATCGTTGGCTTTGATTGGGCCGTATTCTGTAGCGCTTGCATTCAGTGATTCAAGATTAAACCCTGGTATTTTTTTGATTGGTTTAACGTTTTCGTTGGTGTTATCAGTTGTTACTGGTGACCCTAGTTGGGTTTGGTTGAATGCAGGTGCCGTTAGTGTTTTAAACTCTTTAATCTGAGAGCCCTGTGGGCCAGAAATTTCCACTAAAAAGTTTAGTGACGGGTTGGTTATCGGTTCTTTTGAACTAACTTTGACCGTGATTGAGCCGTTGCCTTGGCTGGTGGTTTGAATCTGTAAATTCGATAAAAATTGATTCCAAGTAATGCCCGCTTGCTCGAATTTTTCCGGTGTCGCTAAGCGAACTGAAATATCACTAGGATTTTCACCTTCTGCCAGATTGAGTTTAAATTCGGCGTTAACGGTTTGGTTTAACCCCGAATTTAAGTGAATCTCACCAATGCTGAATGGCAAGCCGATACGTGGGGTTAGCAAGCCCACAACCGCTAAAGTTTTGCATATATAAGCAACAGATTTTAATTTCATTGTTTCTAACTCAGCCGTTTTAGCGGTTGTATCAAAATGACTACAAATAATCCCTGATTAACACTTCAGCAATTTGCACACTATTCAGCGCTGCGCCTTTTCTGACGTTATCACCAACCACCCACAAATCAATCCCCATTGGATGGGAAATATCTTCACGAATCCGACCGACAAACACATCGTCATTACCCGATGATTCGGTCACTGCGGTTGGATAACCACCATTAACCCGCTCATCAACCAAGGTCACGCCCGGTGCTGAAGCCAATAACTCACGCACTTGTTCAGCACTGATTTTTTGCTTGGTTTCAATATGCACTGCTTCTGAATGACCGAAAAATACCGGTACACGCGCAGCAGTTGGGTTAACCAAAATCGACTCATCGCCCATGATTTTGCGGGTTTCCCAAACCATTTTCATTTCTTCTTTGGTGTAGCCGTTGTCCATGTAGACATCAATTTGCGGCAAGACGTTGAAAGCGATTTGTTTAGGATAAACGCTGGCTTTGACCGGCTTAGCATTCAGCAAATTCGCGGTTTGTGTCGCCAATTCTTCAATCGCTTCTTTGCCTGTGCCCGATACCGCTTGATAAGTGGCAACGTTGATACGGGTAATGCCGACTGCATCGTAAATCGGCTTTAAAGCCACCAACATTTGGATGGTTGAGCAGTTTGGGTTAGCGATAATGCCGCGATTTTTATAGTCAGCGACTTTTTCAGGATTAACCTCGGGCACCACCAACGGAATCTCATCGTCGTAGCGAAATTGCGAGGTGTTATCAATCACCACACAACCTGCCGCCGCCGCTTTGGGTGCGTATTCAGCCGAAACCGAAGCGCCTGGTGAGAACAAGCCGATTTGGACTTTTGAAAAATCAAAACTGGCTAAATCTTCCACCACCAAAGAGCCGCCTTTAAACGGAATCCGTTTGCCGGCCGAGCGTTCGCTGGCTAAAGCGTAAACTTTGCCAACTGGAAAGTTGCGCTCTTCCAAGATCGAAATCATGGTTTCGCCAACCGCGCCCGTTGCACCAACTACCGCAACATCATAAGTTTTTGACATGATTAAGCTCCTTTCAACGCATTAACAACTGCATCACCCATTTCTGAAGTGCTGACTTTGATCATGCCTTCAGAATAAATGTCCGCCGTTCTGACTTTAGCGTCTAAAGCGCTATTAACCGCTTGTTCAATACGATCCGCAGCCGCCGCTTCGTTGAAGGTGTAACGCAACATCATTGCCACTGACAAGATGGTTGCTAATGGATTAGCAATACCTTTGCCGGCGATGTCGGGTGCAGAACCGTGAATCGGCTCGTACATACCTTTGGCGTTGGCATCCAAAGACGCCGATGGCAACATGCCGATTGAGCCGGTCAACATCGCCGCTGTATCCGACAAAATATCGCCGAACATATTAGTAGTTACCATCACATCAAATTGTTTTGGCGCACGAACCAACTGCATGGCAGCGTTATCAACATACATATGGCTTAATTGCACATCGGGGTATTCTTTACCGACTTCGGTCATCACTTCGCGCCATAACTCGGTGACTTCAAGCACGTTGGCTTTATCCACTGAGCAGAGTTTTTTATTACGTTTTTGAGCAATTTTGAACGCAGAGTGAGCAATACGACGGATTTCTGATTCGCTGTAAATTTTGGTGTTAAACGCTTGTCTTTCACCGTTTTCCATAATCCGTGTGCCGCGTGGTTGGCCGAAGTAAATCCCGCCGGTTAATTCACGAACGATCATCAAATCTAGGCCAGAAACCACTTCCGGTTTCAAAGTGGAAGCGTCAACCAATTGTGGATACAAAATCGCTGGACGTAGATTTGAAAACAAACCTAATTCAGAACGAATGCCCAATAAGCCGCGTTCTGGACGTACCGCATGAGCCAATGGCTCCCATTTAGGACCGCCAACCGCACCGAGCAATACCGCATCGGCGTTTTTGCAGAGATTTAAAGTTTGCTGTGGTAGCGGTGTGCCAAACGCATCATAAGCCGCACCACCAATCAAAGCGTTTTCAAACACCAAATCTAAATTCATATCGGTGTTTAAGAAGCTTAAAACTTTAATCGCTTCCGCAACAATCTCTGGGCCGATACCGTCGCCGGCTAATACTGCAATTTTTCTTGTCATTGTTGTTACCTTAATCTGTAAATTCTTATGCGTCTTTAAACAACCACGGCGCACGTTTAGCGCGTTCGGCTTCGTAGGCTTTGATTTTGTC
>CAMCSF010000199.1 GCA_945877625.1 Methylomonas koyamae
GTGATTGTGAATCACCATTTGCTGTGTGCTGATTGGTCAATTCGCGAAACCGGTTTTGGCGAATTATTGCCCGATGCCGAAGTGGTGGTGATTGATGAGGCGCATCAATTAGCCGATACCGCCTCTAATTTTTTAGGGGTGACGATTAGCGGCAAGCAGTTAGTGGATTTGGCAGACGATAGTTTGGCGGAATATTTCACCGATGCCAAAGATATGCCGGATTTGCGGACGGCTTGCGAAGATTTGCAGCATGAAGTCAAAGATTTGCGTTTAGCATTTGGTTTGGAATTACGGCGTGGTGATTGGCAAGAAATTGTTGATAACCCAAAAATTTCAGCGGCGCTGGAATCTTTGCAAAAGCAATTGGCGCGGTTAACCGATCAATTAGAACGGGCTTCGGTACGCAGTAAAGGCTTGGAATCCTGTTTTGATCGCGCGGAAGCCTTGGATATGCAGCTGGAAACCTTGATTAATGATCAAGATGGCCAGTGGATTAAATGGTACGAAACCTATGGCAAGTCGTTTACCTTAAGTCGCACGCCGCTGGATATTGCTAAAGAATTCCGTAGTTTTATGAATCGTCATCAAGCAACTTGGATTTTTACCTCGGCAACCTTGAGTGTAGCGAATAATTTTGTGCATTTTTCCAAAAATCTGGGCTTGAGTGGCGCTTTAAGTCAAAGCTGGGAAAGTCCATTTGATTATCCAAATCAAGCTTTGTTTTATCACCCGCGTGGCTTGCCGCAACCCAGCGATCCTGAATTTACCGACAAAATTATCGAGTTCGTGGTGCCGGTTTTAGAAGCCAGTCGCGGACGGGCATTTTTTCTGTTTACCAGTCATCGCGCCTTGCAGCGTGCCGCTCAGTTGTTAGAAGGGCGGGTTGATTACCCTTTATTAATACAAGGCACCAAATCCAAAGGCGTGTTGCTGGAGCAATTTAAACAGCTCGGTCATGCGGTGTTATTGGCGACGGCGAGTTTCTGGGAAGGTGTCGATGTGCGTGGTGATGCTTTGTCTTGCGTGATTATCGACAAATTGCCGTTCGCTTCGCCGGGTGATCCGGTGTTAAAAGCCCGTTTGGCCGCAATGGAACAACAAGGCCGTAATCCATTTTTTGAACATCAATTACCCAGCGCTATCATCATGTTGCGGCAAGGCGTGGGGCGTTTGATTCGAGATGTTGAAGATCGCGGGGTGTTAATGGTTTGTGACCCGCGTTTGCTGAAAAAAACCTATGGGCAGTTGTTTTTAGACAGTGTGCCAGCCATGAAGCGCAGTCGGGATATTGCCGATGTGCAGCAATTTTTTTCGATTGAGGAAAAGTCTTGAAATTGTTAGCGGTTGAAACCTCTACCGATGCCTGTTCTGCAGCATTATTTATTGATGGTCAAATTGAAGAACAATTTGCCTTAGCGCCGCGCGAACATACCAAATTAATTTTGCCGATGATAGATCAGTTGATGGCCTCGGCTGAATTGAAGCCGCAACAATTGGATGCGATTGCTGTTAGTCGTGGCCCGGGATCATTCACTGGGGTGCGGATTGCGGGCGGCGTGGTGCAGGGGATTGCGATGGGCGCTGATTTGCCGGTGGTGCCGGTTTCGACTTTAGCAGCGATTGCGCAAGGTTATTTCAACCAAAATTCCGATGCTGAAGTGGCGTTTACTGCGATGGATGCGCGGATGGATGAGATTTTTTGGGGCTGTTTTCAGCGCAATGGTTTAGGTTTGGCTGAGTTAATCGGTGACGAAGCGGTAACGCCAGCGGCTGAAGTGATTTTTCCTGATTTATCGGGTTTTGGGGTTGGTTCTGGTTGGGGTGTTTACCCTGAAATTTTGAACCAACGTTTAGCGGAGCGCGTGTTGGGTGTTGAAAGTGAAATCTGGCCTCATGCCGCTTGCATTGCCCAATTAGGTGCTTATGGCTTTGCTAATGGTTTGGCGGTTGCAGTCGAGCAAGCAATGCCGGTTTATCTGCGCGATAAAGTCGCAAAAAAGCAAAGTGAAAGATAGGGTACAATGAAACCTGTTTTATAAGCGGTGATTGTTGTTGCTAATGGCCCAATTCTTTGAAATACATCCCGAAAATCCCCAGCTACGTTTAATTAAACAAGCGGTTGAGATTATCCATAAAGGTGGCGTGATTGTTTATCCCACCGATTCTGCTTACGCTTTAGGCTGCCATATTGGCGATAAAAACGCGATGGATGCCATCCGTCGGATTCGCCGCTTGGATGAAAAACACGATTTCACTTTAATGTGTAGCGATTTAAGCCAAGTGTCTAATTTCACCAAAATGGGTAACGATGCCCATCGCTTGATCAAAAAACTGACACCCGGGCCGTTTACTTTCTTATTAGATGCTACCCATGAAGTACCTCGGCGTTTACAGCATCCGAAAAAGAAAACCATTGGGGTACGCATTCCCGATCATAAAGTCGCGCAAATGCTATTAGAAGAATTAGGCGAGCCTTTATTGACCACCACTTTGATTTTGCCAGACGAAACTGAAGCCATGCCCGATCCTTACGAAATTCGCCAAATTTTGGAGCATGAACTGGCATTGGTGATGAGTGTGGGTTATATCGAACCGCAATCGACGACGATGATTGCCTGCTATGACGGTGTTATGGAAATTGTTAGACAAGGCATAGGGCTTGCGCCTATGTTGGAGAAATAATAACCATGAATGAACTTTCTTTAGTCCAGCACATTGCTGTTGGTTTTTTGCCTCTACTATTTGCAATTACAGTCCATGAGGTTGCTCATGGTTGGATGGCAAAGCAATTTGGAGACCAGACCGCATTTAGACAAGGTCGATTAACACTTAATCCAATTAAACATATTGATCTTATAGGGACGATTATCATCCCTGGGTTGCTGCTGATATTTAATACTGGTTTTATCTTTGGATGGGCAAAGCCCGTACCAGTTGATGGTAGAAACTTTAAAAATCCAAGTCTAGCAATCGCTATTGTGGCTCTTGCTGGACCGGTATCAAACATTTTAATGGCTCTTTGTTGGGTACTTTTAATTCGAATCGGGCTTGCATTAAACGACTTTGAGTTTATTTCTTTACCTCTAATTTATACAGGAATAGAGGGTATTCATTTAAACCTTGTATTTGCAATCATTAATTTACTGCCAATTCCACCATTAGATGGTAGTAGAGTTGTATTTTGGTTATTACCATCAAAAATAGCTTTTCAATACAACCGCTTGGAAAGATTTGGATTCGTAATTTTATTATTGTTGTTATCTAATAATGTTTTGGCACCTGTTTTGGCTTATCCAATATTTTATGCAGAACAACTTTTGGCTAGCTTGGCTGGGCTTTAACGCTGCATGGATGCCTCAGAACAGCTCGCAGTTAGCGAAACAGTATCGCCATTTGCCTTGGTGCAGGGCCAACCTTACGAGGTTGTACCCGATGATTTATACATCCCGCCCGATGCCTTAGAAGTATTTTTAGATGCATTTGAAGGGCCTTTAGATTTACTGTTGTATTTGATTCGTAAGCAAAATCTGGATATTCTCAACATCCCGATTGCACAAATTACCCATCAATACATTGGCTATATCGAAATGATGGATCAATTGCGCTTAGAGTTGGCGGCGGAATATTTAGTGATGGCGGCTTTATTAGCCGAAATTAAATCGCGAATGTTACTGCCCAGACAGCTAGAAAGTGAAGACGAAGAGGATGATCCTCGTGCATTTTTGATTCGCAAACTGCAAGAATATGAAGCAATAAAGCGGGTGGCGGAAGAAATTGATTTGCTACCCAGACAAGAGCGCGATACCTTTGAAGCGATTGCCGATACTTCAGCGGTATCAGCAGTGCAGCAAAAATTGCCCGATGTCGATTTGAAAGACATCTTGCTAGCGTTTCAAGATGTTTTAAAACGTGCCGAACGACTAACTCACCATCAAATAACCAAAGAACCCCTATCAGTCCGTGAACGAATGGCAGCCATTTTGGAAAAACTTAACGGGGCAGATTTCCTCCCTTTCGCAGCGTGTTTTACCCGAAGTGAAGGAAAAACGGAGTGGTTGTCTCGTTTCTTGCCGTCCTTGAACTCAGCAAAGAAGGAATCATCGACATCTTCCAGCCCGAACCCTATGCCGATCTCAGCGTTAGAGTTCGAGTCACCGGTTGATGAATTTGAGCTAGAAATAAGCGATTTAAGTGATGAAGTTGCTGTACCGGTTAAACCCAGAGCAAAGCGTAAACCTAAATCAAAATCAGTTGAAACGGTTTATTTGCCAGCGCCGCGTCGTAAAGTTAGCCGATTACCAAAACAACGGAGTTGGTCAGCATTTGTTGCCGTTAGCGATACGATTGAGCCTGTTATCGAAATTGCTGAAGCAATTGAAAGCTATCAGATTCCAGCACAGCAACGCCGAATTTCACGATTGCCGCGTTATTTGGCCAATAAAAATGGTTGGGCGTATGTTGAACCGGTCGTTATTGAAGCCATTGAACCCACTATCGAAATGGTTGGCGCAGGTGAACCTTCGTCAGTTCCAAAATTGCGTAAAGCAGTTCGACTATCAAGATTATGCAGTCGCGAGGGTTGGCAGCATTATCCAACTAATCGGGTTGTTCGCCGGCGTAGCCCAAGATTACCGACTATGTTGGCCTCAAAACATGACTGGAGCTATTCATCAGCACCGGTTATTTTGACGATTGCACAGCCTGTAAG
>CAMCSF010000200.1 GCA_945877625.1 Methylomonas koyamae
TATCGAAGACCTGCGCCAAGGCAAAATGGTCATCATTATGGATGATGAAGACCGTGAAAACGAAGGTGATTTGTTAATGGCGGCGGCTTTTGCGCGTCCCGAAGACATTAATTTTATGGCCAAATATGGCCGTGGTTTGATTTGCTTAACCTTAACTCGCGAGCGTTGTCAGCAATTGCGCTTGCCATTAATGGTCAGCGACAATCAAACCCCTTACACCACCAACTTTACGGTGTCGATTGAAGCAGCAGAAGGCGTCACGACAGGTATTTCAGCGGCTGATAGAGCGCTGACTATCCAAGCCGCAGTAGCGAAAAATGCCCAGCCTAGCGATTTAGTGCAACCCGGTCACATTTTTCCATTGATGGCGCAAGCGGGTGGCGTATTAAATCGAGCAGGGCACACCGAAGCCGGTTGTGATTTTGCTCGTTTAGCGGGCGTAGAACCAGCGGCGGTGATTGTTGAGATTCTTAACGATGACGGCACCATGGCCCGTCGTCCCGATTTAGAAGTGTTCGCCAAACAGCATAACCTCAAAATTGGCACTATCGCCGATTTAATCCATTACCGAATTCAGCACGAAAACACCTTGGAACGCATCAGCGAATGCGCTTATCCAACTGAATTTGGCGATTTTAGACTGTATGCTTATCAAGATCACAACGACGACAACGTCCATTTAGCGTTGGTCATGGGCGATGTAGCGGGTGATGAGCCGGTGTTGGTGCGGGTACATTCACGCAATTTAAGTGACGATTTATTTTTCTCCAAACGCAGCGATTGCAGTTTGCCGGTCCGGGAAGCGATGAAAAAAATCGCTGAAGCAGGGCGGGGGGTGTTGGTGATTATTCGTCAAAATGAAACCAATAAAGCCCTTGTTGAGTTGATCCACGGTTATCAATTACAAGACAATGGCATTAAAAATAGCCCTGATCAAAGCAATGATGCAGATTGGAGAACCACCGGTACAGGTTCCAGAATTTTGTCCGATTTAGGTGTGCGCCGCCTAAAAGTGATGGGCACCCAAAGAAATTACATCGGTTTATCCGGTTACGATTTACAAGTGGTCGAACACGTCGAAGCCACCATTTAATTCTCATTCACCTATTCAACAAAAGGTAAACACATGACAACTGTCAATACCATTGAAGGCAATTTTTCCGCGCAAGGCGGCAAGTTTTGTATCGTTTCTTCACGCTTTAATAGCTTTATTGTTGACCAACTCGAAGGTGGCGCGATTGATGCTTTAGTACGTCACGGTGCTGATAAAGAGCAAATTACCTTGGTTAAAGTCCCAGGTGCTTTTGAATTGCCGGTTGCTGTTCAACGGATTGCTGCTAGCAAAAAATACGATGCGATTATCGTTTTAGGTGCTGTGATTCGTGGTGGCACACCGCATTTTGAATATGTGGCTGGTGAATGTGTGAAAGGCATTTCGCAAGTCTCTTTGCAATACGATTTACCGGTTAGTTTTGGTGTTTTAACCGTTGATAGCATCGAACAAGCGATTGAAAGAGCAGGTACTAAAGCCGGTAACAAAGGCGCAGAAGCGGCTTTATCAGCGATTGAAATGGTCAGTTTATTTAATAACTTAGCGAGTGCGAGTCAGGGCGTTTAATGAGCGAAGCAAAAACCAATGCCCGAAAATGCGCAGTGCAAGCGCTGTATCAATGGCAAATGTCGGGCAATAGTTTGGCCCGCATCGAAACTTATTTCTTAGAAGAAGAGTTACTAAAAGGGGCTCAAAAAACTTATTTCACTGAGTTATTTCACGGTGTACCTAAGCAACTGGACGTGATTGATGCTGCCTTGGCAGAATTTGTTGATAGACCGGTTGAAAAAATTGATCCGGTTGAGCGGGCAATTCTGCGTATCGGCGTTTACGAATTAATCAATCGCCTTGAAACACCTTACAAAGTGATTATTAACGAAGGGGTTAATTTGGCGAAATTCTTTGGTGCCGATGGCAGTCATAAATACGTCAATGGGATTCTCGACAAAGTGGCTCAAAAAGTCCGCGCGGTCGAAATTGCTAAACAAGGCAAAGCCGTCAGCTAATGGCGCAGGCCGAGTTTGATTTGATTCGGCGATATTTTGCCGTTTACAAACCGCAACATCGCTTTACCCAATTGGGCATAGGCGATGATTGCGCGTTGCTAAATCTGCCAGCTGATTACCAACTGGCAGTCACTGTCGACACTATGGTCGAAAACGTGCATTTTTTTGCCGATGTCGAGCCTGAATTATTAGGTCACAAGCTACTGGCAGTTAATCTTAGCGATTTAGCCGCGATGAGCGCTGAACCATTTGCGGTCACTTTAGCGTTAACCTTGCCCAAAATTGATCACCCTTGGCTACAAGCCTTTTCGCAAGGCTTTATTAAGCTGGCTCAACAGTATCATGTCGATTTGATTGGTGGAGATACCACTTCTGGCCCGTTAACCCTGACGGTGCAAGCAATGGGGGCAGTGCCGAAAGGCAAAGCTTTATTGCGTTCCAATGCCAAAGTCGGCGATTTAATTTATGTCACCGGTCAATTAGGTGATGCAGGGCTAGGTCTGAAAATTAAGCAAGGTATTGTTTGTGATAATCCCGAGCCTGTTTTAGCCCGTTTTAATCAACCGCAACCGCGTGTGGCTCAAGGCTTGGCTTTGCGTGATGTTGCTCATGCCTGTATTGATATTTCCGATGGCTTAGCTGCTGATTTAGGCCATATTTTGGAAAAAAGCGGGGTAGGGGCGAGTTTGGATTGGGATAAATTGCCGTTATCAGCCGAAGTACAACGCTATATTCAACAAACCGGTGATTGGCAATTACCGTTGGTGGCGGGTGATGATTATGAATTATGTTTCACCGCATCGCCGCAATCGCAACTGCCTGACGGTTGTTGTTGTGTTGGGGTGATTGAAGCGGAAGCCGGTTTACGCATCCAACGCGGTGGACAGCCACAAACATTAGAGGTAGCAGGTTTTGAGCATTTTTCTTAGACCGCATTACGGCAAAAATCAGTTAAGCGCCAAGCAAATCTTAAAAGATCCGGTGTTATTGTTAGCTTTTGGTTTTGGTTCCGGTTTATCAAAATATATGCCGGGTACTTTGGGGACTTTGGCTGCTGTGCCGATTTATTTAGCCTTAATGCTTTATGGCGATCCAACGATTTATTTAATCGCAACCGCTTTGAGCGTGATGATTGGTATCTGGATTTGCGATCAAGCCGCTAAAAAACTGGCGGTACATGATTTTGGCGGCATCGTATGGGATGAAGTTGCCGGTTTTTTAATCACCCTTTATGGCTTGCCTTTAACTTGGCAAGCCCTGCTTGCCGGATTTGTAGCATTTCGCTTGTTCGATATTGTTAAGCCTTGGCCAATTCGTTACTTGGATAAACAGGTTGCCGGTGGCTTTGGCATTATGCTCGACGACGTGGTTGCTGGCATTTTTGCCGCGCTAGTGCTGCGTATCTGGTTTTAGTTTTAGTCGCTAAAAGTGCCTTAATCTGTAACAGTGTTAAAATCCCGTCATCTACTTAGCTAACTACACATCATGAAAAACGTCGAACTTCTTTCTCCTGCCGGTACTTTGCGTAACATGCGTTATGCCTTTGCTTTTGGTGCCGATGCTGTTTATGCCGGTCAACCTCGTTACAGTCTTCGTGTGCGTAACAATGACTTTTTAGCCGACAATTTGGCGAAAGGGATTGCTGAAGCGCATGACTTAGGCAAAAAGTTTTTCTTGGCTGCCAATGTGATTCCTCATAACGCCAAAATCAAAACCTTTGTTAAAGACATGGCGCCAGTGATTGCCATGAAGCCTGATGCTTTGATTATGGCTGATCCTGGCTTAATTATGATGACCCGTGAACAATGGCCTGAGATGCCGATTCATTTGTCAGTGCAGGCTAATACGGTTAACTATGCCAGCGTTAAATTCTGGAAAACTATGGGCGTGGAACGGGTGATTTTGTCGCGTGAATTATCGCTGGATGAAATCGCCGAAATTCGCCAACAATGCCCTGATATGGAATTGGAAGTGTTTGTTCACGGTGCTTTGTGTATTGCTTACTCAGGTCGTTGCTTGTTATCTGGCTATTTTAATCACCGTGATCCAAACCAAGGCACTTGCACCAATTCTTGCCGCTGGAAATACGACACCGTGCCAGCCGAAGAAAATGCCGAAGGCGATTACGTGCCAAGTACCAATAGCGTGTTGTCGATGAGCGATATTAATGACCAACTCAGCACAGCCAGTTGTGGCGGTGCTCAGCGTCATCCTTTAGCCGACAATATCTACTTTCTCGAAGAAGAAGGTCGTAAAGGTGAGTTGTTGCCGGTAATGGAAGATGAAAACGGCACTTACATCATGAATTCCAAAGACTTACGGGCGATTGAGCACGTACATAAATTGGTCGAAATTGGGATTGATAGCTTAAAAATCGAAGGGCGCACCAAATCGCATTTTTATGTGGCGCGTACTGCTCAATCTTATCGCCAAGCGATTGACGATGCTTTGGCGGGTCGTCCTTTCCAACCTGAATTAATCGGTATTTTGGATAATCTGGCCAATCGCGGTTACACCGACGGTTTCTATCAACGTCATCACACCCACGAACACCAAAACTATATTTCTGGTTACTCAAAAAGCCATCAACAGCAATTCTGCGGTGAAATTACTGCTTATGA
>CAMCSF010000201.1 GCA_945877625.1 Methylomonas koyamae
TGTTGTTCTGATTCGTGGTGGCAGGGTTAAGGATTTGCCTGGTGTCCGTTATCACGTTGTTCGTGGAAGTCTTGATACCTCTGGTGTTAAAGATAGAAAGTGTGGTCGTTCCAAGTATGGCGCGAAAAGGCCTAAAAAATAAAGGTTGGTAACAAATGTCAAGAAGAAGAGTTGCGGCTAAAAGAGTAATTAATCCAGATCCACGCTTTGGAAGCGATATGCTTTCAAAATTCATGAATATGATCATGGAAGATGGAAAAAAATCTGTAGCTGAAAAGATTGTATATGGTGCTTTGGATGTAATTGAAGCTAAAGGTCATAATGAGGCTTTGGATTTGGTTGCTAAGGCATTGGAAAATGTTCAGCCTAGAGTTGAGGTTAAATCAAGACGTGTTGGTGGTGCTACTTATCAAGTGCCAGTAGAGGTTCGTCCTGCTCGTAGATTGGCGTTATCGATGCGTTGGTTGATTGATGCTGCTCGGAAAAGAAATGAGCGCACAATGGCGGCAAAATTAGCTGGTGAATTACTTGATGCGTCTGAAGGTCGTGGTGCAGCAGCTAAAAAACGTGATGATACACATAGAATGGCTGATGCAAATAAAGCGTTTGCTCATTATAGATGGTAAAAAATTTTAGTAGGTTGTAGTTGTGGCTAGGAAAACGCCAATAAGTCATTACCGAAATATCGGTATTATGGCTCATATTGATGCAGGTAAAACAACTACAACCGAAAGAATTCTGTATTACACTGGCGTTTCTCATAAAATTGGAGAGGTGCATGATGGTGCTGCAACCATGGATTGGATGGAGCAAGAACAGGAAAGAGGTATAACTATAACCTCTGCTGCTACAACATGTTTTTGGTCGGGAGTGCTTGATCAATTTCAGCAGCATAGAATTAATATAATTGATACTCCTGGTCATGTAGATTTTACGATTGAAGTTGAAAGATCATTGCGAGTGCTTGATGGTGCTTGTGCTGTTTTTTGTGCTGTGGGCGGGGTTGAGCCGCAGTCGGAAACGGTTTGGAGGCAAGCAAATAAATATAAAGTGCCTAGATTGGCCTTTATAAATAAGATGGATAGAGTTGGCGCTGACTTTTTTTCAGTGGTAAACCAATTGAAGAAAAGATTGGGGGCAAATGCTGTTCCTCTGCAATTACCAATTGGTAATGAAGATGAATTTCAAGGTGTAATAGATTTGCTTCAAATGAAAGCGGTTTATTGGGATTCTGCGGATATGGGTGTTAAGTCTAGGATAGATATTATTCCAAGTAATATGGTTAACCTAGCTCAAAAATACAGGGAAAGTTTAGTTGAGTCAGCAGTTGAGGGAGATGATCTTTTAACTGAAAAATATTTAGAAGGAACGGAAATTTCAGTTAATGAGTTGAAGTTGGCAATAAGGAAGTTGGTTTTAAGTAATGATTTAGTACCAGTATTTTGTGGTTCTGCATTTAAGAATAAAGGTGTTCAGTCCTTATTGGATGGTGTGGTTGAATATTTGCCATCTCCTGAGGATAGGGGTGTTGTAATGGGCGTTGGTGAAGATGGTTTTAAATCTGAATCAAGATCTCCCTCTGATGAAGAGTCCTTTGCAGCATTGGCATTTAAGATAGCTGTTGATCCTTTTGTTGGTGTTTTAACATTCTTTAGAGTGTATTCTGGGGTGTTGAAGTCGGGTGATGTAATTTTAAATGTAGCTAAAAACAAAAAAGAACGAGTAGGGCGAATCGTTCAAATGCATGCAAATAGTAGGGAAGAAATAGGCGAGATTAGTGCTGGTGATATCGGCGCAATAATTGGACTAAAAGATGTTGTAACTGGTGATTCTTTTAGTGCTTTAAATAAACCTATGCTTCTCGAGAAAATGGATTTTCCAGAACCAGTTATAGCAATTGCAATTGAGCCAAAGACAAAGGCAGATCAGGAAAAACTATCTGTAGCATTGGCAAGACTTTCCCAAGAAGATCCTTCGTTTAGGGTGAATACAGATCAGGAATCTGGTCAGATGATAATTTCAGGTATGGGTGAGTTACATCTTGAAATTATCGTTGATAGGATGAAAAGGGAATTCAATGTTTCTGCAAATGTTGGTTCGCCACAAGTAGCCTACAGAGAGTCAATTTCCAAAACAATTGAAATTGAAGGTAAGTTTGTAAGGCAGTTAGGTGGAAAAGGTGTTTATGGGCATGTTTGGCTTAAATTGGAGCCAAAACTGCGTGGCGAAGGTTACGAGTTTGTAAATGGGTTGTCTGAAGGAGTCGTTCCCAAGGAATTTGTACCTGCGATTGATAAAGGCATACAAGAACAAATGGAAAATGGCATAATAGGCGGTTTTCCAGTAGTGGATGTTAAAGTTACATTGTTCGATGGATCTTATCATGATGTTGATTCGAATGAGATGGCCTTTAAAATTGCAGCATCCATGGGGTTTAGAGATGGAGCTGAAATAGCTTCACCGATATTGCTTGAACCGGTAATGAAGGTTGAGGTGACAACACCTGAAGAGTATATGGGTGAAGTTGTTGGCGATATAAATAAACGCCGAGGAATTATCCATGGAATGGATGAAACAATTGGTGGGAAATCGATAGTATGTGAAGTACCTTTGGCTGAAATGTTTGGTTATGCAACTGACCTAAGATCGGCTACACAAGGAAGGGCGACATACAGTATGCAGTTTGAAAAATATAATGAAGCACCTGCAAATATTGCGGATGCTGTTTTTAAAAAAGTATCTTAATTCTTTATAAATATTAGGTATTGACTCATGGCAAAAGAAAAGTTTGAAAGAAAAAAACCACACGTTAACGTAGGTACAATTGGTCATGTTGACCATGGTAAAACTACATTGACTGCGGCATTAACAAAAGTTATGGCTGAATTACAAGGTGGTGAAGTTAAAGCTTTTGACCAAATTGATAATGCGCCAGAAGAAAGAGCGCGTGGTATTACAATTTCAACTTCACATGTTGAATATGAGTCACCAAATCGCCACTATGCTCACGTTGACTGCCCAGGTCACGCTGACTACGTAAAAAACATGATTACTGGTGCTGCTCAGATGGACGGCGCTATTTTGGTTTGTTCTGCTGCTGATGGCCCAATGCCGCAAACACGCGAACATATTTTGTTGTCAAGACAGGTTGGTGTTCCGTACATCGTTGTGTTCTTGAATAAAGCTGATATGGTTGACGATGCTGAGTTGATCGAATTGGTAGAGATGGAAATTCGTGAATTGTTAAATCAATACGAATTCCCTGGTGATGATACTCCGATTGTTGTAGGTTCTGCTTTAAAAGCATTAGAAGGCGACCAAAGCGAAATTGGCGTTCAATCAGTAGTTAAATTGGTTGAAGCTTTAGATAGCTATATTCCAGAGCCAGAAAGAGCGATTGATGGTAAATTTTTGATGCCAATCGAAGACGTATTCTCAATTTCAGGTCGTGGTACAGTGGTAACGGGTCGTATTGAGCGTGGCATTGTAAAGGTTGGTGAAGAGGTTGAGATCGTTGGTATTAAAGATACCGTGAAAACAACCTGTACTGGTGTTGAAATGTTCCGTAAGTTGTTGGATCAAGGTCAAGCTGGTGATAACGTAGGTGTGTTATTGCGTGGTACAAAACGTGATGATGTTGAGCGTGGTCAAGTATTGGCGCATGTTAACTCAATCAAACCGCATTCACATTTCAAAGCAGAAATTTATGTGCTATCAAAAGATGAAGGTGGTCGTCACACACCATTCTTCAACGGATACCGTCCACAGTTCTATTTTAGAACTACAGATGTTACCGGTGCTGTTGATTTGCCAGAAGGCGTAGAAATGGTAATGCCTGGTGACAATATCGCAGTAACTGTTAAACTAATTTCTCCAATCGCGATGGAAGATGGTTTGCGTTTCGCGATTCGTGAAGGTGGTCGTACTGTTGGTGCTGGTGTTGTTGCATCTATCATTGAGTAATCTATATGGCTACTAATCAAACAATCCGTATACAATTAAAAGCATTTGATCATAAATTAATTGATCAATCTGCTGGTGAAATTGTAGAAACTGCAAAAAGAACTGGCGCTCAAGTAAAAGGCCCAATTCCTTTGCCTACAAGAAAAGAACGCTTTACCGTATTAATTTCTCCGCATGTTAATAAAGATGCGCGTGATCAGTACGAGTTGAGAACATATAAAAGGTTGCTTGATATTGTTGAGCCAACTGATAAAACCGTAGATGCATTGATGAAATTAGATCTTGCAGCTGGGGTAGATGTTCAAATTAAGCTTAAATAATATAGAGTTGAATTAGAGGAATTGGCAGATGTCAATAGGTCTTGTTGGTCGTAAATGTGGTATGACCCGAATTTTTGGTGAAGATGGTGTATCTGTACCAGTAACTGTTTTGCACATTGATTCTAATCGTGTGATTCAAGTAAAAAGTAAAGATAATGATGGTTATCGTGCAATTCAAGTTGCAGCTGGCCATGTTAAATCTTCCAAAGTAAATAAAGCATTAGCAGGTCATTATGCTGCTGCAAATGTTACTGCAGGCCGTGGTTTGTGGGAATTCAGATTAAATGACAACGAGGGTGTTGAGCTATCTGCTGGTTCTGAACTTAGTGTTGAAGTATT
>CAMCSF010000202.1 GCA_945877625.1 Methylomonas koyamae
CAATATCAAATGAAGGCATGTTGCTAACTCGTTGTAAAAATAGGGTGCGCCACTATAAAAGCCTTGAGGGGATTATTCAACCTGTCATAGCCTATTGGCCTACGTTATAATTCGGGCATTTTTCACTAATCAAGTGGTCCGAACGTGTCAACTAGCAACAACGATGTCTCTACTTTTCAGGGCCTGATTTTGACTTTGCAAGAATACTGGTCGAATCAGGGCTGTGTGCTATTACAACCTTTAGATCAAGAAGTGGGGGCGGGGACTTTTCATCCGGCCACTTTTTTACGCGCGATTGGCCCTGAGCCTTGGAATACCGCTTATGTGCAGCCTTCGCGCCGTCCAACCGATGGTCGTTATGGTGAAAATCCTAACCGCTTGCAGCATTACTACCAGTTTCAGGTGATGATGAAGCCATCGCCTGCCAATATCCAAGAACTGTATTTGGGGTCTTTGCGGCACTTGGGCTTGGATTTATTGGAACACGATATTCGCTTTGTTGAAGATAACTGGGAATCACCGACCTTGGGCGCTTGGGGCTTGGGCTGGGAAGTTTGGCTGAACGGCATGGAAGTCACGCAGTTTACTTATTTCCAACAAGTCGGCGGCTTAGAATGTAAGCCGGTGACCGGTGAAATTACTTATGGCTTGGAACGGATTGCAATGTATTTGCAGGGCGTGGAAAGCGTATTTGATTTGGTTTGGACGCGCGGCCCGCAAGGGGTTGTGACGTATGGCGATGTGTTCCATCAAAACGAAGTAGAAATGTCGGAATTTAACTTCGACCATGCCAATGTCGATTTCTTGTTCCAATGTTTTGACACTTACGAGCGCGAATGTTTGATGTTGTTGGAAAAAAACCTGCCGTTACCTGCTTATGAAATGGTGTTAAAAGCCTCGCATTCGTTCAACTTGCTGGATGCCCGTCATGCGATTTCAGTCACCGAGCGCCAACGCTTTATTTTGCGGGTGCGTAATTTAGCCAAATCGGTTGCTGAAGCTTATTACAACCGCCGCGAAGCCTTGGGCTTTCCGATTCTTGCCAGACAGGGAGCGTAATCATGACCACTAGCAATCATTTATTATTTGAACTGGGCTGTGAAGAATTGCCGCCTAAATCGTTAAAAAAACTTAGCCAAGCCTTGCTAGACAATATGTTGGCCGGTTTGAAAGAAGCTGATTTAGGTTTTAGCGATGCAAAAGCCTATGCCACACCACGCCGTTTAGCGGTGATTATTGAAGATTTAATCAGCTTTCAACCGGATAAAGTCGTTGAAAAACGCGGCCCAGCGATTCAAGCCGCATTCGACGCCGAAGGCAATCCAAGCAAAGCCGCCCAAGGTTTTGCTGCCAGCTGTGGCGCTAGTTTTGAACAACTAGAGCGTTTGAAAACCGATAAAGGCGAGTGGCTGGTGTTTAACCAAGCGGTTAAAGGCCAAGCGACAGTGAATTTAATCCCTGAAATTATCCGTAAAAGCCTTGGCAATTTGCCGATTGCGAAACGGATGCGCTGGGGTAATTCGGATTTTGAATTTGCTCGTCCGGTGCATTGGGCGGTTTTGTTGTTTGGTGCCGATGTCATCGACAGCGAGATTTTAGGTGTTAATACCGGTCGCGAAAGCTGGGGACACCGTTTTCATGCGCCGAAAGCGTTAAGCATTGCCACGCCAAACGATTATTTAGCTACCTTGTTTGAACAAGGCAAAGTGATTGCTGATTTTGAACAACGCAAAGTGATTATTCGCGATGCAGCTAATCAAGCGGCGTCAAAAGTCGGTGGTTCGGCGCATATTGAAGAAGATTTGTTAGAAGAAATCGCGGCTTTGAATGAATGGCCAGTGCCAGTAGTCGGTAATTTCGACGCGCGGTTTTTAGAATTGCCAATGGAGGTTTTAATCACCACCATGCAATCCAACCAAAAATATTTTCCGGTTAAAAATGCGCAAGGTGGTTTGTTGCCGCACTTTATTACGTTCAGCAATATCGAAAGTAACAATCCGGCGTCGATTCAACATGGTAATGAGCGGGTGATTTTGCCGCGCTTATCAGATGCAGAATTTTTCTGGAAACAGGATCGTAAACAGTCGTTGGCAGATCGCGTTGAAAGTTTATCGACGATTGTGTTCCAAAAAGATTTGGGCACCTTGGCGGATAAAACCCAGCGGGTTGTCGGTTTGTCGGGTTTGATTGCAGAGCAATTGGGCGCGGATGTAGCTTTAACTCAACGTGCAGCTTTGTTGGCTAAAACCGATTTGATGACCAATATGGTTGGTGAATTTGCCAATCTGCAAGGCATTATGGGCCGCTATTACGCGGTGGCAGATGGCGAAAATCCTGAAGTAGCGATTGCTTTGGAAGAGCATTACTTCCCAAAACAATCGGGCGGCGCGACCCCAAGCACTTTAATCGGTCAGATTTTGTCTTTGGCTGAAAAAATCGACACTTTGAGCGGCATTTTCAGTGCTGGCTTAATTCCAACTGGCGATAAAGATCCTTATGCTTTACGCCGCGCGACTTTAGGGATTTTGCGGGTATTGATCGAAAACGGCATTGCTTTGGATGTAGTGAGCTTGTTGGATAGTGCTTTGGCGCAATTCAGCCACAGTTTTAACCACGCTGAAACCCGTCAACGGATTATTGATTTTATCTTTGACCGTTTAAAAGGTTATAGCTTGGATCAAGGCTTTAGCGCAGATGAGTTTGAAGCGGTATTGGCGGTCAATCCAACCCAACCTTTGGACTTTATGCTGCGGTTACGGGCGGTGAAAGCCTTTAGACAATTGCCAGAAGCGGAAAGCTTGGCGGCGGCGAATAAACGGATTATCAATATTTTGAAAAAATCCGATCAAGCCATTTCTGAGGAAATGGGTAGTTTGGTTGAAGTGGCGGAGAAAAATCTGTTGGCGGCTGCTGAAGCCTCAAATGCCGATATTTTGCCGTTATTAGCCGAACAAAATTACCCAATGGCTTTAACTCGCTTGGCGCAATTACGCGATCAGGTTGATGCGTTTTTTGATGACGTTATGGTTAATACCGATGATTTGGCTTTGCGTAACAGTCGCTTGGCTTTATTGGCGATGCTGTCCAACCAGTTCTTGAAAATCGCTGATATTTCTAAACTGCAATCGTGACCGAGCGTTACCTTATCTTGGATCGGGACGGCGTGATTAACGCTGATTCCGACGCTTTTATTAAATCGCCTGATGAATGGCTGCCGATAAGCGGTAGCCTTGAGGCGATTGCCTTACTCAATCAACATGGCTTTAAAGTCGTGGTAATTACCAATCAATCGGGGATTGCCAGAGGCTTGTTTGATTTGGACACGTTATCGGCAATCCACGCCAAAATGCAGCAGATGCTGTCTGATGTCGGAGGCAAGATTGAAGCGATCTATTTCTGCCCACATGGACCGCAAGATGATTGTGTTTGCCGTAAACCTAAGACTGGCTTGTTTGAACAATTTGCCGCAGATAAGCAGGTCGATTTGAACAATCTGTATTCGGTTGGCGATTCTTATCGCGATCTTGAAGCCAGCTTAGCGGTTGGCGCAAGACCTTTGCTGGTGAAAACCGGCAAAGGTTTAACCACCTTAGAAAATCACCCTCAACTCAATATTCCTATTTTTGAGCATCTTTATGACGCAGCAAACTACATCATCACCCAGAGCTAATTTCAAAGTTTACTTAGGCTCTACGCTGTTTTTTTTCTACATTTTACTTTCCACGCCACTATTTGGTTTGTGTATCTTCACTTGTCTGTTTTTTCCTTTCGAAGTGCGCTACAAAATTGGCCAAATTTGGATTTGCTCGCTGCTCTATATGCTAAAGCTGTGCTGCGGGCTGAGTTACGAAGTAGAAGGCGCTGAAAACCTACCTGGGAGCGCCGCTGTTATTTTGAGTAAACATCAGTCCGCTTGGGAAACCATTGCTTTACGGCAAGTGATTTCGCCACAAACCGCTGTGTTAAAAAAATCTTTGTTGCTGATTCCGTTTGGCGGCTGGGCGCTGGCAACTTTAAAACCGATTGCAATTGATCGACAAAATCAAAAAGAAGCACTGAAAATGTTGCTGGAGCAAGGTCAATCTCGATTGGAGGAAGGTTTGTCAGTATTGATTTTTCCTGAGGGCACACGAGTTGCGCCAGGAGCGGTGAAAAAGTTTGGTGCTGGCGGTGCCATGTTAGCGCAGAAATCGGGCTTTCCCGTGGTGCCTCTTGCCCATAATGCGGGTGTATTTTGGCCAAGAAATAGTTTTTTAAAATATCCTGGCGTCATTAAAGTAAAAATTGGGCCGGTTATTTCAACTGTTGATAAAAAATCAAAAGAAATAAATGCAGAGGCTGAGGATTGGATTAATCAAGCTATGTTAGACATAGCTAATCACTAATTTTTAACTTTACCTACCCCCTAAACGCACAAGACCCACATAAAGTGGGTCTTGTTTCGATCTTTATAGCAAAAACTAAATCTTAGTTTGCTTTGCCTTGAGCAGAGCCAGAACCGTAGTTAGCTGGTTTTTTGTTGCCGATATCTGGGCTATCCATGCAACCTGTCAAGCTAACAATCATCAGGGTCATAGCTAAAAGAGATAATACTTTTTTCATAACATCCTCCAAT
>CAMCSF010000203.1 GCA_945877625.1 Methylomonas koyamae
GGCTAATTAAGCCTTTTTCAGCGTGATAAATCGCGACGGCAGTTTCGTCACAAGAGGTTTCTATGCCTAAAACGTACATTAAGTTTTTGAAAAATTTATTTTGCGGGTATAATCGAGAGTTTTCAGCGGGCTTTGTTGGCCGTTGGGTCAATAAAATACTAACATAAATCGGATTATTGATAATGCCATCAGTTAAAGTTAAAGAGAACGAACATTTTGACGTTGCTATTCGTCGTTTCAAACGTGCTTGTGAAAAAGCCGGTGTTTTGGCAGAAGTTCGCCGCCGCGAGTTCTATGAAAAACCAACTACCGAACGTAAACGTAAAGGCGCAGCTGCTGTAAAACGTCACTTGAAAAAATTGGCTCGTGAGCGTTATGCGTTGAAAAACCTACGTCGTGGTCGTCCACAAATCTAAGGTCGATTGACTATGGATTCATTAAAAAAACGTATCACGGATGATATGAAAGCGGCCATGAAGAGTGGTGAAAAATCCCGTTTAGGGGTTATTCGCATGATTCTGGCTGCAATCAAACAGGTTGAAGTTGATGAGCGTATTGAGTTGGGTGATGACAGAATTCTTGTCGTCCTCGACAAAATGCTTAAGCAACGTCGCGAATCAATCAAGCAATTCCGTGATGCTAGTCGCAATGATTTAGCTGAAATCGAAGAAGCTGAAGTGGTTGTGATTCAAGATTATTTGCCTCAACAATTAAGCGAAGCCGAAATTGATGTGTTGGTTGCTAAAGCGATTGCTGAAACTGGCGCAACTTCAATTAAAGATATGGGCGCTGTTATGGCTTTGCTCAAACCGCAAATGCAGGGGAGAGCAGATATGGCTGTAGTCAGTGTAAGAATTAAGGCTGGATTCGTCGCTTAATATCTTTATCGGATATGTCCGGTAGGATTCCCAAGCAGTTTATAGATGACCTATTAGTGCGGGTCGACATTGTCGATCTGATCGACTCGCGCGTCCCTCTTAAGAAAGTGGGGAGTAACTTTGTTGCTCGATGCCCCTTTCATACCGAAAAAACTCCGAGTTTCTCTGTTAATCGCAATCGCCAGACTTATCATTGTTTTGGCTGTGGCGCGGGCGGGAATGCGATTAGTTTTTTGATTGATTATGCGCATCTTGGGTTTGTTGAGGCCGTTGAGGATTTAGCTGCTTTTATTGGTATTGATGTGCCAAGGGAAGTGGTTGATCAAGTTGATTTTGCGGCCAAGCAAGATACTTCAAGGCTTTACGCCCTGCTTGAACAGGTTTCAGCTTTCTATGTTGAACAATTGCGTAGTAATGAAGGCAAGGCCGCAATCGAATATCTCAAACAGCGAGGATTGACCGGCGAAATTGCCCGTGATTTCGGTTTAGGTTATGCGCCCAATAGTTGGGATGCTTTGCTGGCAAGGTTTGATCAACAAACTTTGGTCGATGCCGGAATGTTAGTCGTCAAAGAGGATGGCAAGGTTTATGACCGCTTTCGTGGGCGATTGATGTTTCCCATTCGCGATAAGCGTAAGCGAGTGATCGGTTTTGGCGGGCGAGTTTTAGATGATTCTTTGCCCAAGTACTTGAATTCTCCAGAAACGGACATATTTTCTAAAGGTAAAGAAGTTTATGGCTTGTGTGAACTTTTAGAACACAAGGCCAAGCCTGAGCGAATTTTGATTGTTGAAGGCTATATGGATGTCATCGCATTGGCTCAGTATGGCGTTCATAATGCGGTTGCCGCTTTAGGTACAGCGACTTCAAAAGTGCATATGGATTTGTTATTTCGCTTTGCTTCTGAGTTGGTGTTTTGTTTTGATGGTGATAATGCAGGGCGACAAGCGGCTTGGAAAGCGGTTGAAGCGGCGCTGCCAAGTTTACGCGATGGCCGGCAAATAAAAATTATGTTGTTGCCGCAAGGTCATGATCCGGATTCATTGATTCGCGCGGAAAGTTTACTAGGCTTCCAAGCGCGAATCGCTGATGCGTTAGTTTTGTCCGATTATTTTTTTGAGCATTTAGCCACAGGCTTAAATCTTGCGACGGTTGAAGGCAAAGCAAATTTATTATCGCTTGCGAGGCCGCAACTAGAAAAAATGCCGAGAGGTTTTTTTAGGGAAATGATGTTTAGCCGTTTGCGTGAATTGACGGGGGCTAAATTGCAAGATGCGGTTAGTCGTAGTCAGTCGCAAATACATGCTCAAGCAAAAGGCAAACTGCAAAGCGCAAGCATGATGAGGAAGGTTTTGGCTTTACTATTGCAGTATCCCGAGTTAGCTCAAAAGGCCGAACAGCAGGTGCTTGAGCTGGTTGATGTCAATTTGGCTGGGATGGATTTACTAAAACAGGTATTAGATGTTATTGCTCGGGAACAAACAAAGACCAGTGCGGTCTTAATTGAGTTTTTTCGTGGTTCCGAGCATGAAAAAGTCGTAAATGCCCTGTCAAACTTGGTTTGGGAAGTTCCCGAGTTTAATGCAGAAGCCGAATTTAGTGGGGCTTGGGCGCAATTGTTAAGACAGATACAAGAAAATAGGATGGCTGCCTTGATTGAGAAATCAAGCAGAGGCGAAAGCCTGACAGCGGATGAGTTGAATATTTTTAAGCGGGGCGGCAAAATCAATCTGTGATGACAGTTTGATTTTGAGCCTCTATAATGCTCTGTTCTGCCGAGCTTGGTGCTGAAAACGTATTGTGAGTTAAAAATGAATCAGGAACAACAGCAATCTCAACTTAAACAGCTAATCGCAAAAGGCAAAGCACAAGGTTATTTAACCTATGCGGAAGTAAATGATCATTTGCCTAGTGACATCATGGATCCTGAGCAACTTGATGACATCATTGCCATGTTTAATGATATGGGGATTCAGGTTTTGGAAGCCGCCCCTGACGATGATGACTCCACTATTACTTCTGATGTCGCTATTTCTGCTGACGATGACGAAGAGGTTGCTGAAGTTGCGGCGCTTGCTTCGGTTGATAGTGAATTTGGTCGGACCACTGATCCTGTTCGTCTTTATATGCGAGAAATGGGCTCTGTTGAGCTGTTAACTCGCGAAGAAGAATTAAAAATTGCTAAGCGTATTGAAGAGGGCCAGCGTCAAGTTGTTGATGCTATTGCCCGCTCTGGCTTTATTGTTCAATCATTTGTCGAGACTTTTGATCAGTTGCAAAACGAAGAGGCTGGTTTGCGTCTCAGCGATTTGGTCTTAGGCTTCGTTGACTTAACGGAAATGACCGAAGAGTTGGTTGCCGATGATTTGGACGATGCAGCTCCAGTTGAAGAGGCTGAAGATGAGGAAGCTGAAGTCGTTGGTTATGATGAAGTAAAGGTCAAAGTTGATTTAATCAGAAAAGCACTAAAATCAGCCAATTCAGCTATCAAAAAACACGGTTATGGTCATGAAAAAGCTGAAAAAGCTTTAGAGGCTGTGAGTGAAGTGTTTTCTGAATTGAAATGGTCGCCTCAATATCTGAAACGCATGGTCAGTATTTCTGAGGATTTGATTGTTGCTATTCGTGATCAAGAGAAAATCATTCTCGATATTTGCGTTAAAAAAGCCAAAATTCCAAGAAAAGACTTTATTAATGCTTTTACTGAAAACGAAGCAAGTAATGATTGGCTTGATCAGTATTTGGAAACGCATCCTCAATATAAAGACGGCGTGGCGCCTTATAAAGACAAGGTTAAAGCCGCGCAACAAAAATTGGCCGACATTGATAGTCAATATGGTTTGTCGATATCGATTTTGAAATCAATTTGCCGCAGTATTTCATTAGGCGAAGCAAAATCGCGTCGCGCTAAAAAAGAAATGATTGAAGCCAACTTACGTTTGGTTATCTCAATCGCGAAAAAATATACCAACCGTGGTTTGCAATTCTTAGATTTGATTCAAGAGGGCAATATCGGTTTGATGAAAGCGGTTGATAAGTTTGAATATCGCCGTGGTTACAAATTTTCGACTTATGCGACTTGGTGGATTCGTCAGGCGATTACTCGTTCGATTGCCGATCAAGCCAGAACTATCCGTATTCCAGTGCATATGATTGAAACCATTAACAAGCTTAATCGGGTTTCAAGACAAATCTTGCAAGAAATGGGTCGTGAAGCAACCCCAGAAGAATTGGCTGAGCGGATGGAAATGCCTGAAGATAAAATTCGTAAGGTGTTGAAGATTGCCAAAGAACCAATCTCGATGGAAACCCCAATTGGTGACGATGAAGACTCGCATTTAGGGGATTTTATTGAGGATTCCAAGATGCTATCTCCGGTCGAATCTGCTACAATCGCGGGCCTTCGTGAGTCCACCCAGAATGTTTTGGCTGGATTAACTGCACGAGAAGCGAAAGTGTTGCGCATGCGTTTTGGTATTAACATGAATACCGACCACACCTTAGAAGAAGTGGGCAAGCAATTTGATGTAACCCGCGAACGGATTCGTCAGATTGAAGCGAAAGCACTTAGAAAATTAAGACATCCATCAAGATCAGAGCAATTAAGATGCTTCCTTGATGGTGAGTAAGTAAATTTAGGGCCCTTAGCTCAGTTGGTTAGAGCTTCCGACTCATAATCGGCAGGTCGTAGGTTCAAGTCCTACAGGGCCCACCACTGTTACCAAAGGTCGTA
>CAMCSF010000204.1 GCA_945877625.1 Methylomonas koyamae
TATGGCCATTTATGCCGTCTTCAAGCTCGAATGTCTGAAGTTAAAACACAAAACCAACCATTTTGCGCTAAGAGCCAAGCTCTTTATTAAGGCAACCCAGCAGGCTTATGCCGAACTCAAAAGTCTGCGAGCTGCGTAACATCAGTTACTAGGAAATAAGCTAGAAATCCTAACAGATTAAAACTTGCGCAACTGACAATTTCACGTTAATTTGTAAGCTTAAACCTACTCTTTATGTAAAAAAAATTAAAATTTAAGAGTCAGCCTTTCCTTTTCGTTGGTTTCTCTATGACAAAAGTTAAACATATTACTGAGCCAGACGCCTTTGGCTTTCAAGTCCGCATTGTGCGGCGTGGTAAAGAGAGCAGTCGTTATTTTTCGCACAAACTTTGGGGCAACAAAAACAAATCGCTAAAAGCGGCTATTACTTGGCGCGATCAAATGTTGGTGGTCTTGAAAGGTAGCAAAACCCGCTTTCTCAAGCCGCCGAAAAACAAAACCACCACCGGCTTAACTGGGGTTTCCAGAACCATTAAGTTCGACCATCGCAAAGACAAAAGCTATTTGTGTTACACGGTGTTTTGGGTAAAAGACGGCAAATCGCGCAATAAAACTTTTCAAGTTGGCAATGTTGAATCCATTACCGCAGATGATGAGTTACATGCTTTCCGCACCGCGCGTTTGTTCCGTAACTGTTACGAACACGCGATTGATAACGATGCTTACTTTGACGACACTAAATTTGCTAATTGGAAGAAATTGCGGATTTACGAAAACGAAAATTTAAACGCAGTGTATTAATGCTGAAAAAAGGTGCCCCCCAAGGCACCTTTTTGATTTACAAACCTTGTAAATCAATGCGCATGGATAAATCGACTGCTTGAATGTTTTTGGTTAGCGCTCCAATCGAAATGTAATCAACACCAGTTTCAGCAACACTGCGAATGGTTTCCAAGGTAATGTTGCCGGATGCTTCTAGCTCTACGCCGGCTTGATTTTGCTGCACCGCGCTAACCATATCGGCCAGTGAAAAATTATCCAACATGATGCGATCCGGTTTAGCCGCCAGCGCTTGCTGAAACTCATCGAGATTTTCCACCTCAATCTCGACCATCACTTGATGACTGCTCTGTCTGGCTAATTTAACTGCTTGGGCAATTGAACCAGCAGCGATGATGTGATTTTCTTTAATCAAAATCGCATCGAATAAACCAATGCGATGATTAAAACAACCACCGCATTTCACAGCGTATTTTTGCGCTAGACGTAGCCCAGGAATCGTTTTGCGGGTATCTAAAATTTTACAGCCGGTGCCAGCAACCGCTTGTGCGTAACGACTGGCAAGATTGGCGGTGGCGGATAAACTTTGTAGCAAGTTCAAAGCGGTGCGTTCACCGGTTAGCAAGCTACGCGCCGAGCCGTTAAGCCGACAAATCACGCTACCAGCGGCCACTTGTTCACCTTCCTGACACAACCATTCAATCTGTAAATCAGGATTGAGCTGTAAAAACACCGCATTAAACCAAGCTTGACCGCAAATAATGGTGGTTTCTCGGCTAACCACGGTAGCACTGGCGGTGGTTTGTTCGGGGATGATATTGGCGGTTAAATCGCCACTGCCAATGTCTTCAGCAAGATAAGCGGCGATTTCGGCTTGGGTTGGTTGCATGGTTAAATCTCAAAACAGGATGGCCTGCTATTATAAGCGCCAAAACCCAACCACTAAACACCATGCACATTGATAATCACCGCTTAAACAGCGCCATCCAAATTCCATCGCCCAATTTTGACCTCCGCGCCGACCCTGAGGATATTTGCTTACTAGTGATTCATTGCATCAGCTTGCCGCCAGAACAGTTCGCTGGCGATTACATTGATCAGTTGTTTTGTAATCAGCTTGATCCCAATGATCATCCCTATTTTGAAGAAATTCATCAGTTAAAAGTCTCAGCCCATTTGTTAATCAGACGTGACGGCAGCGTTAGGCAATATGTACCGTTTAACTGTCGCGCTTGGCACGCTGGAGTTTCGAGTTTTGAGGGCAGGGAGCGCTGTAATGATTTTTCGATTGGGATTGAACTGGAAGGCTCGGTGAATCAGGTTTATACCGATAGCCAGTATCAACAATTGGCGTTGGTGACTCAGGCTTTATTACAGGCTTATCCGCGTTTGTCGCTTGATAGGATTACTGGGCACAGTGATATTGCGCCGGAGAGGAAAGATGATCCGGGGGCGTTTTTTGATTGGGGAAGATATCGAGGATTATTGGGTTAGCTGACTCAAGTGCGGGACGGGATATTTATCCCGTCTTTTAACATTTCAAAACACTTAAAAGTAACCATAAACATTTCAGACGGGGTTATAAACCCCGTCTGGCTAAGGATTGGCAAACACCATTCAAAATCGCTGAACCACTTTTCTTTTGTCATCCCGTTAGGGATCTCTTAACTTTAAAAGCATTAGACAACTTAGAAGCCAAGGGATCCCTAACGGGATAACAAAATCAAAGCTTAAGGCATTAAAAACAGAGGGCTGATTTTTTAGTGTGGAACTCAGTTACCCATTATTTTCTTCACGCCCAACCCCAAAACTTTCCAGCAACATCAACGCCACGCCAACACAAATCGCTGAATCAGCAATGTTAAACGCAGGCCAATGCCAATCTTGGTAATAAACATCCAGAAAATCAATCACATAACCATAAGCAACCCGATCAATCAGGTTGCCGATAGCGCCGCCTAACACTAAGGCCAAAGCCACCGCCATCAAAGTTTCATGCTGTTTCAAACGCGCCAGCCACAAGCCGATAATACTGCTCATCACCACCGCTAAACCGGCAAACAACCAGCGTTGCCAGCCGCCAGCGTCACTTAAAAAGCTGAACGCTGCGCCGGTGTTGTGAACATAAGTCAGATTGAAATAGGGCAATAATGGTATCGATTCAAACAATTGCATCGAACCATCCACCGCCAGTTTGCTGGCTTGATCAAGCAGCAAACTCAGCACCGAAACCCACAACCATTTAAGCATAGCGACGACTCTCACCCTCACCGGCGACGTTTTCTACGCAGCGGCCACACAGTTCTGGATGCTCGGCATGGTGACCAACATCAGGACGTTGATGCCAGCAGCGAACGCATTTTTGATGCTCGGAAACCCGCACTTTCAGCTTCAAACCATCCAATTCGGTAGCAACCGCATCAGCCGGCGCATGAACTAATTGCACAACCTCGGCGTGAGAAGTGATAAATACAAAACGCAGTTCATCGCCCAATTTGCCGAGTTCGCTGAAATAGTTATCGTCACCGTATAAAGTCACTTCGGCATTTAAAGAAGCACCAATGTCGCCTTTACCGCGTAATTGCTCTAGTTCTTTACTGACAGCAGTACGAACCGCCATGATTCTGTCCCAAGATTCACGGTTGATTTCGGCGTTATCTTCTAAAGCCGATAAGCCTTGATACCAAGTTTCCAAGAACACTGATTCACTGCGTTGACCTGGAATCGCTTGCCAGATTTCGTCAGCGGTGTAGCTGGTAATCGGTGCTAACCAACGCACCAAAGCTTCAATCACATGGTACATCGCGGTTTGCCCAGAACGTCTCGCCAAGCAATCATCTTTAGCGGTGTATTGGCGGTCTTTGATGATGTCCAAATAAAAACCACCCAAATCAATACTGCAGAAATTCAGCACTTTTTGGTAAATGCTTTGTAATTGATAAGTATCGTAAGCAGCTTGGATTTCTTGTTGTAATGTATAAGCTCTATCCACCACCCAACGATCCAGCGCCAACAAATCAGCAGTAGCAACCCTGTTTTGAGCAGGATCAAAACCATCCAGATTCGATAACAAGAATCGCGCGGTATTACGCAAACGGCGATAACCGTCTGAGGTACGTTTTAAGATTTCATCCGATACCGACATTTCATAACGGTAATCGCTACTGGCCACCCACAAACGCAACACATCCGCGCCCAGTGATTTCATCACAGTTTGCGGTAACACCACGTTGCCTTTGGATTTGGACATTTTCTTGCCCTCGGCATCAACCACAAAACCGTGAGTTAACACTTGTTTGTAGGGTGCTGAATCATGCATGGCCACAGAAGCCAATAACGATGACTGGAACCAGCCGCGATGTTGGTCTGAGCCTTCTAAATACAAATCAGCAGGAAACTGTAATTGCTCACGACGATTTAACACCGCCGCATGAGTCACCCCAGAATCAAACCAAACATCTAGCGTGTCGTTGATTTTGTCGTAAAACTCGGCATCGCCACCGATCAATTCTTCCGCTGTTAATTCAAACCAAGCATCAACGCCTTGTTGTTCAATGCGTTGTGCGACTTGTTCGATTAATTCTTCGCTACGCGGATGCAATTCGCCGGTTTCTTTATGCACAAAAAACGCAATCGGCACACCCCAAGTACGCTGTCTGGAGATACACCAATCGGGGCGATTTTCGATCATGGTTTCGATACGCGCTTGACCCCATTCTGGCACCCAAGCGACTTTTTTGACTTCGTTCAAAGCCGTGTCACGCAGGCCATTTTTCTCCATCGAAATAAACCATTGTGGCGTGGCGCGGAAAATAATCGGGGTTTT
>CAMCSF010000205.1 GCA_945877625.1 Methylomonas koyamae
GGTACCAAGTTGTTTAAGTTGGTAACGTAGGTTTGGTGATGTTTGCCGTAGTGGTATTCGATCGTTTCCGCAGAAATGTGCGGTGCTAATGCGTCTTTTTCGTACGGTAATGCAGGTAATTCAAAAGTCATCTTTATTCTCCATGTTGAATGAACAGCAGCAGTTAGGTTAGGGCCAGAAGCCTTTGCGCCTAATTACCTAGTATTATAATAAAGAATTATCGCAGAACACTAACCGAATATGAGGAATCGCTATTCCTCGTTCCCATGCGCCGCGTGGGAATGCAGACTCACCGCGCTGCGGTGACACTAAAACCAATCCGGAAACACCGGCAACAACACCGTCAGGCCAGCATAATCACGGACACTGGAAACCGCCAATGCTCAGGCAAACACCAACCTGTGCAAATGGTTTTCCAAAATGACGTAACCATAAATGCGCCAGCCGTGTTGTTGCTGACGGTAAAGCAAAGCATCCAGTACGATTTGCGCCGTCGCTGGCCGAGTGAACATTGGTATCCAGTTCAATACTGTGCAGGTTAGAAAGTGTGGAGATCAGATTGGAGAATACGGTAACGGCTGCGGCGCGTGGGAACGAGGCCCTAAACCAACCCCTGCGACTGCACAACTAGACAGATAAGGCCGGTGTTGTTAATTTACCCCATCACTTACAAATTCAAGCTAACAAAATAATGCCGAAAAAGAATTTTATGACGAAGTTTCTAGCGTTATTAGCCCTTTCAGGATTAATAATCTCAAATAATTTGTATGCTGAAGACATCATCAATGAGTCGGATGGCGAAAAAATTTGCAATGCCAACATTCATGCCCGAAAAAGTGCACGCCGTATTAATGATTGGAATCAGCTCAATAAACTCGCTAAAGAATTTCAAAAAAGCTGCGAAACAATCTCGGATAATAAAACCATGAGCATTGCTTATGCCGACATGGGCGCGGCAAATTTAATCTTTAAAAAAACAAGCAAAGCACTTTCTATTTCTGAAGACTGTATCAATATTTTTTATAACAACTTTGACTGCCATATCAATAAAGCCAACGCCTTATTGGAACTGGGCAACTTTATTCCCGCCAACGAATACATCCTTTCAACCTACAAACTGATTAACAACCTAATTGAAGATAATCGATTAGCAATCAACTCAGCAAGACAAAGTACAGAAATCAAACAATTGGTTGCCGAAAGAGGCGAACTAGAAAAAAACTTACATGACGCGACCACTTTATTAGACGCATTCTATTTGGGCAGTCTTTATTAACGACGCACTCAGCGTCGATGACTAAGATCACGCCAAACCGTATGAATGACCAATTCATCATTTAATTTAATCGGCGTCAGCATCACTTCTACCAATACTTCCGAGCCGTCGACACGATGATGCATCCATTCAAAACATTGAATGCCATCGCGTAGCACAGCCTCCAAAATTTCTTCGGCCTTCTGATCCGAGCGGCGGCCATCGGGTTGAAGCCGCGGTGAAATATCACAAGGGCGTTGTTTTAAAAAACTTGCTTTCGAATCGTAGCCAAGAAACTTAATCGCCGCATCATTGCAATCAGTAAAGCGCCCGTCTTTAATCACCAAAGTCGGATCATTCATGCGCTCAAACAAGAAGCGGTAAGTATCGTCGGGTTTAGAGGCAACCACCCACGAGGCTTCTGGTTGCCAGTCATTTAACCAAGGGATAACTTTTGCAGCCTGCATGGGTTGAGCAATTGCATAGCCTTGAGCTAACTCACAGCCCATTTTGATCAGCATTTCGCCTTGGGCAATGGTTTCAACCCCATCAATCACCAATTGTTTACCCATTTCTGAGGCCAAACCCAATATATTGGCCACTAATCTTAAATCTTCATGCGATTGGGTAATATTGGCTATAAAGCTACGGTCTAATTTAATGGTTTTAATCGGCAACTGTCGCAAATAAGCGATTGAAGAATAACCCGAGCCAAAATCATTTAACGCAAACTCAATACCTAATGCCCGACAGTCATCAATCACCAGTTTGGCTTCAAATTGATCGGTTATCGCAATGGTTTCTAAAATTTCAAATGCTAATAATCCGGCTTTATAGTTAGGATGATTCGCAATGGCTATGGTTAAGTTTGCTACGAAATCAGGCTGATGTAATAGTCTGGCATCAATATTGATACTAATAGGCGTATTAACGCCGATTGCTTGCCATTCGCTGATTTGCGCCAAAGCCTGATTAATCACCCAATAACCTAATTCAATTCCCACCGGATGATTTTGCACGGTTGGCAAAAATGCTGATGGCGACAGAATTAATGAGGCAGGGTGATTCCAACGAATAACCCCATCAAGCCCCAACACTTCGCCGCTATGCATATTGACTATCGGTTGGTAATACAGCTCAAATTCACCGTCAACTAAGCCGTTTTTTATCGCTTGAATCGAGTTATTGCGGGTGATAATCGCTTGGTCAATATTGCCGTCAAAGTAGTGATGGCGATTTTTGCCTTGTTGTTTAGCGACATACATTGCTTGATCAGCACAACGTAACAGGGTATCGGCTTCGGTGTCGTATTTAGCTTGCTCGCTAGGGTAGAGAACGATGCCGATACTCGCCGACACTTTTAAAACCAACCCTCTTAATGACATTTGGCTATTACAGCTTTGTAATAAATTGGCGATAGGCTGTTCAACACCTTTATCACTCTCCAAGTCATCTAAAATCACCACAAACTCATCGCCGCCCAGTCGCGCCAAGGTGTCGCTTTCGCGAATTGCCGTTTTCATCTGTTGGCCAATCGCCACCAGAAATTCATCGCCCACTTGATGCCCATAATGATCATTAATCGCTTTAAAACCATCGAGATCGATGAATAACACCGCCAGAAAACCGCCTCGCCGCCTAACCCGAGTCATGGATTGGCTTAATCGATCCTTTAACAGCAAGCGGTTTGGCAAGCCTGTTAAGGTATCGTAATAGGCTAGATTCTCCAATTCTTGGCGCCGATGGCTAATGCTGGAAATATCACTGGCCACCACTAAATAACGGTGTGGCTTGCCTTCACTGTTGTAAACCGTGGAAATGGTGGTAATAAAGGTTGTCAACGAACCGTCTTTATGGCGATTAATCAATTCGCCTCGCCAATAGCCATGACTGTGAATCTTTCCAAACATATCGTCATAGAAATCACTATCGTGCATCCCCGATTTCAAGAAACGGGAATGCTTGCCGACAGCGTATTCTCTTGAGTAACCGGTAACATCAGAAAAACGCTGGTTACAATCTAAAATAATGCCGTTGAGATCAGCGGTGAATATCATTTCATGGGAAACATTGAAAAAATCGGTCGCTGCTTTGGAGTTTCGAACATTGGTAATATCGATACAAGTTCCGACGTAACCTTCAAACTCACCGTCATCCGAATAACGTGGCACACCACGACTATCTATCCAACGATATTCGCCGTCGAAACGCTTGAGTCGATATTCGACCCTAAACTTTGTATGCTCCTCAAAGCTGTTGTAATAGGCGTTACGGCAATAATCACGGTCTTCTGGATGAACATTGTCTAGCCAGCCATCACCGATTTCTTGTTGCAAACTTCGGCCAGTAAATGCCGACCAAGTTTGGTTAAACCAAAAACGATGCTTATAGACATCGGCTTGCCACATTAATACCGGTACAGCATCGGCTAATTGGCGAAGACTTTTTTCGGAGGCCACTAATTGCGTTTCCGACTTTTTGCGCTCAGAAACATCACGCAGCGCCGCTGCAAATTGGCTTAACTGACCTTGCCTATTAAAAATGGGCGTAATGCTCAATTCGTTCCAGAAAGTTGAACCATCCTTGCGGTAATTGAGAATTTCGCCAGCGTAAGATTGTTCAGCAATTAAGGCCGCTCGGATAGCGTGTGCGTGTTGTGGATTGGTTTCCGGGCCTTGTAAGAATGAGCAAGGCTTGCCTATTAATTCCGCCGCTGAATAACCGGTTAATTTTTCAAATCCAGGATTAACATAAATAATTTTTCGATTAGCATCGGTCAATAAAACACCGTGAATCATTGAATTCAGTATCAGTGTATTTTGAAATATCGACTCCGTTAAACGGATTGGCAATGCCATCATTTCAGGGACAATTCTGACCATCAATATCGCGGTGATAATTGATAAACCTGCAGTAATAAGCTTGAATAAACCATCTATCCAATATATCGGATACCAAATGGTGATTAATGACATTAGATGGGTCATACCGCAGCTGATAATAAACGCCGCAAATAATCCAATTAACCAGCGATATTGAAAACTTTTGAGCCTAATAATGAAATACAGCAGGATGAGCGGAATCGAGAAATAGGCCAGCGTGATTAATAAATCAGAAACGATATGCAGCTTTAATAAAATCGGACTCCACGATAGACAGTAGCCATGAGGGATAAAGTTTTGAATGGTCAATAAATTCTCCACAAACTATCCTGTTTCGCATCAAGACATTGTCCGAAATTGACGATGCGACTTGTGACTCCACCAGTCTTTCATCACAACTTGCAATGATTTGAAAACAACGGACTGCCAAATTGGCGTGGATTTTTTGGCGCGAGTGGC
>CAMCSF010000206.1 GCA_945877625.1 Methylomonas koyamae
CCTTTCAACGGCAGGATGGCTTGAGTGCGGCGATCACGGCCTTGTTTAGCCGATCCTCCCGCAGAGTCCCCTTCCACTATGAACAGTTCAGATAGGGCAGGGTCTTTTTCTTGGCAGTCGGCGAGTTTGCCTGGCAAGCCGGCAATATCCAGCGTGGTTTTGCGGCGGGTCATTTCGCGGGCTTTTCTGGCGGCTTCACGCGCTCTGGCGGCGTCGATGATTTTGCCAGCGATGGCTTTAGCAACTTGCGGTTGTTCTAATAAGAATTCTTGCAGCTTTTCGTTCATCGTCGATTCAACCAAAGGTTTGACTTCGGATGAAACTAATTTGTCTTTGGTTTGTGATGAAAACTTAGGATCAGGGACTTTGACCGATAAAACCGCGGTTAATCCTTCGCGTGCGTCGTCACCAGTGGTCGAAACCTTTTCTTTCTTACCCAGACCATTGGTTTCGATGTATTGATTAATGGTGCGAGTTAGAGCACCTCTAAATCCTGCTAAGTGGGTACCGCCGTCGCGTTGTGGGATGTTGTTGGTGTAGCAGAATACGTTTTCTTGGTAGGAATCGTTCCATTGCATCGCCACTTCGACGGTGACGCCTTCTTTTTCGGCTTGGAAGTGGAAGACTTTTTCAAATAATGGAGTTTTGTTTTTGTTGAGGTGTTGGACAAAAGCGCTGATGCCGCCTTCAAACTCGAACACGTCTTCTTTGCCGCTGCGTTCGTCACGCAAGGAAATACGAACGCCGGAGTTTAGGAACGATAACTCGCGCAGACGTTTTGCCAAAATATCGTAGTGAAATTCGATATTGGTGAAAATGGTTGGGCTGGGCTTGAAGTTGATAAAAGTACCAGAGCCTTCTGCATCGCCAACAATCGCTAATGGCGCAACGGGTTCGCCGAGGATGTATTTTTGCTGATGCAATTTGCCGTTTTTGCGAACTTTTAGGGTTAGCTCTTCGGAAAGGGCATTTACTACCGAAACACCGACTCCGTGCAAGCCGCCTGAGACTTTGTAAGCGTTATCATCAAATTTACCACCGGCATGAAGCACGGTCATAATCACTTCGGCAGCTGAGCGGCCTTCTTCTTGGTGAATATCGACTGGAATACCACGTCCATCGTCCGACACTGATACCGAGCCGTTTTCGTGAATCACCACATCAACGCCTTTGCAGTATCCCGCTAAAGCTTCGTCGATTGAGTTATCGACCACTTCAAACACCATGTGATGTAAACCAGATCCATCGTCGGTATCACCGATGTACATACCTGGACGTTTTCTAACCGCATCCAGACCTTTTAGTACCGTAATGTTCGAACTATCGTATTGTTCACTCATGGTGTTTTCCATTTTTTGCTGTTGTACAACAATCTCGCGTCAGCTTCTGCTTTATGCAAAAGGATTTATAGAAACGTGCTTGATGCATTGTTGATGTTTCACGTGAAACCTAAAGCGCTTCGACACAACCTTGTTTCACGTGGAACACTTTGTAATTCTCTATGGCGCTTAAGTCGCCAAACTCTTCTAAGCTGGTGCTAGTCATAAAAACTTGGCAGCCAAGCTGAGCTAGGTATTTTAGCAATTTTGACCTGTTAACAGTATCCAATTCAGCAGTTAAATCATCAATCAAAATGCAGCAGTTATTTTGAGCTTCGCGGTTTAATAAATTCACTTGCGAAAGCATCAGCGCCAGCATCAATAATTTTTGTTGGCCGCGTGATAAATAGTCTTTCGCTAGACGTTTATTGTGATAGGTCAGAAAGTCGGCGCGATGTGGCCCACTGTGCGTAAAGCCATAGCGTAAATCTCTATCTAGGTCGGATTTTAAAACATCCGCGAGCGCTTGTTTGTCATCCCAACCACAATTGAAGCGCAATTCAATCTCGTTGGTATCAAGAAACTGATTAGCCATTTCCAAAAACACCGGCTGCAAAGCAGCAATGTAATCTTGGCGGTATTGATTAACGATTAAGCCGTATTGCAATAACTCTTTATCCCAAGCCGCTAATTGATTTACTTGCTTGGTTTTTAACAACACATTACGTTGCTGCAAGGCTTTACTGAATTTTCGCCAGTTGGGTAGAAAATTGAGGTTGTGATTAAAAATCCCCCAATCCAAAAACTCACGGCGGATTTGAGCGCCAGCATCCAACAACCGATAGCTTTTAGGATGTATCAATTGCAACGGTAGCGCATAAGCTAAATCAGCTTTCTGGCAATTTTCTTGATCAATGCGAATTTCAGCCTGTTTACCGTCAATCTTGATACCAAGATGCACACAACCATTGGCTTGACGATTTTGAGCAGCGACGATTAATTGCGATTGTTCAAAACTAATCGCTTGTTTAACCTGATGGGTACGGAACGAACGAGCGCGACCTAAAATAAAAATCGCTTCCAGCAAAGCACTTTTACCGCTGGCATTGGCGCCTACGATTAAGTTAATCGTAGGCGAGGGGACTATGCTGGCCGATTGGATGTTTCTGACCGACAAAACATCCAGAGTTAATAATGGCATTGCTGAATTTACATCCGCATCGGCATAACAATAAATTTAAACAGCGATTGTTCGGGTTCTTCGATGAAACAACTACTGGCATTGGCGGCAATCGTTAACATCGCCACCTCTGAATCCAGATTAGACACCGCATCCAGCATGTATTGAGAATTAAAGGAAATGCTTAATGGATCGCCTTCAAATTCAATCTGCAATTCTTCTTCAGCTTCATCGTGTTCTGGATTATGGGTACTGAGTTTTAATAACTCCGCACTCATATCAAAGGTCACACCTTTAAATTTCTCATTTGCCAAAATCGACACCCGGGTTAAGGCTTCGCGCAAAGCTTGTTTAGCAATCGGTAACGGTTTCATAAACGGTTGATTAAACACTTTACTAAAATCAGGAAATTTAGCGTCTATCAGTTTTGAAGAGAACACCACGTCTTTGTAATAGAGCTTGATGTGGTTGTTAGAAAACTGCACGTTGATTTCTGCTTCTGCATCGTCCAATAAACGACTGATTTCTTGTACTGCTTTTCTAGGGATAATAATCCGCGCTTCATAACCAGTTGCTTGGCCAATGTCGTCTTCATAAATCGATAAACGATGACCATCGGAAGCGACCATTTTCAAGCGGGTATTGCTGATATGTAGCAATAAACCGTTCAAGTAATAGCGCACATCTTGGTTAGCCATGCAGAACAGGGTTTTTTCCAAAGCTTTTTTGAATTTGCCTGCTGTTAATAAAAATTGGTATTCGCTTTCAGACTCATTAAATTCTGGATAGTGTTCGGATGGTAAGGTGCTTAATGAAAAACGGCTACGTCCAGAACTTAACTTGACCTTATCGCCTTGCAACTCAAATTTAATTTCCGCGTTGGCAGGCAATAAACGACAAATATCCAAAAACTTGCGGGCAGGCACGGTGATTTGCCCAATAGACTCTATTGAGTCGCTATTGAGTTTGGCGACAATCTGAATTTCAGTATCGGTACCTGTCATCACCAATTGACCTTCACTAACTTCCAACAACACATTAGACAGAATCGGCATGGTTTGTCGTTTCTCGATGACGCTAACGATTTGTTGTAGCGCGGGCAAAATCTGATCTTTGCTAATAATAAATTTCATATAAATATTTTTTATCTATTGTTACTACTATGTGAACAAAACGCTGTGGAAAACCTGTTTTTTATCTTTAAAAACAATGGCTTTGTGATTTTATAATTTGTTATCGATTAAACGATGTAACTGTTACTTGATTGTGGACAAGATAGAGCATCAAATTTAAAGCCCTGTTACACACAGATTTTTCCCATCATTAGCCACATCTTGCTCACAATTTGCTGGCTATTATGGTGGAAACCGTTAGTTGTGGCTATCAAGGAATTTGATTTTTAATTGAGGCTAAATTTTTTTAAAAACCAACCAAGGCAAACAAATCGATAATCGATTTTGCTAGTAATAACTAAGAATATAGATTTTTATTTTATTACTACTATTAGCATTGATGTTGTCTGTGGAAAAGTCTATTTTTAATAGAAAAATCATGAGCTTTATAACTAATTACTTCTGTAGATAATTAGCATTTTTAGTTGTTAACAGATTGTGGATAAGCTCAATAGCCATTTTTAACACCATGTTTTCCACAGTTTTTACTTAGAGATGCTGACAACTTAATCACAGTCAGATTAGCCTGTGGATAAGTTGATTTTTGGCCATAAAAAAACCGCTTGTACTTTTCAGTACAAGCGGTTTTATGGGTAAACGTATTAAAAACTAACTTAATGGGACAAGGTTCTTAGCAAGTTTTTGTAATCTTCTGCCATTTTCACATCTTCTTCTTTTAATTCTGCAACACGCTTACAGGCGTTAATGACCGTGGTGTGATCTCGACCGCCAAACGCTTCACCGATTTCAGGATAACTGTGTGAAGTCAGTTCACGCGCCAAACACATCGCAATTTGCCGAGGTCTAGTGATTGATTGCTTACGCGTTTTTGACGATAAATCAGTCAGTCTGATTTTGAAGTATTCAGCAAC